>JAWOCV010000101.1:0-12514 GCA_046483585.1 Marinilabilia sp. | reverse complement strand
TTAAGTTAAATAAAATGGCTAAGCCATTTTACTCAATAAAAATACAACTGTAAGGAAGATCATTTCTATGACTGTACGCATTTTTATGATGAACCGGCTTTTTAAGGAATTACAAGTCCCGGGAAAATTCAACACGTCCCGGGACTATTTTATCCCTTTTTAACTAAAATATCTGCGATTTGGCTTAAAATTTTTGTCCCACGGGAAATTTTAAGCGGATTTTAATTAAAATTTCAGCTCCCCGGGATGAAATATCCCGATCCCTTGAAAAATATCAGATTTTTTAAGCAATATTTTTCACCCCCGGGAAAAAATTTCGATTTCCCGGAAAGTTTTGAGCCGTCCCGGTCGCCGGGGGCAGGATAAAATTTTCCGGGGAAACGTTTAAATTTTCCGGGAGATTGCAAATCTTTCCGGGGGGAACAAAAAACATCCCGGGACGGGATAAAATGGCACTTCCGGATATTTCTTCACTACGCTCCATTATCACCTTTTATCCTAAAAATATGTAAACGATTGAAAATATATTACTTACATTAAAAATCTAACGATCTAACGATCTATTGACCTTTAATACCGCTTCTTTTTGTATTTTTGATTTTGCTCAACAAAACCAATATTTTTGATAGAGCAAAACGTATATTGAGCGACATCAATATGTCAATCAAAACTGCCATAAATTGAGAAACCCATTAACCACTGACCAACGGTTTCTTAACAAATACAACAACAGTGATGACAAAATATTACCCTCCCTGAATAACAATAGATCGTTAGATTTTTGGATTTAAGATTTAAGATTTAAGATGAATCGTATGTTGTTGATAATCCGTATTTTAACACAAAAATAATTCAACTTTAAACAATTGAATAACAAATACTTACAAAAGTTTAACGGACTATTGTGAATAAAAATTTAAACTAAAACTATAAACCATGAACAACAATTCATCATTAACTAAAGTAATGCCCGTCATGTTCGGCTTTTTCATTATGGGATTTGTCGATGTGGTGGGGATTTCTACAAGTTACGTGAAAGCTGATTTCGATCTCAGTGATACGATGGCCAACCTGCTTCCGATGATGGTATTTCTCTGGTTCGCCGTTTTTTCAGTACCGACAGGACTGTTAATGAACAAAATCGGACGTAAAAACACGGTTCTTCTGAGCATGATCGTAACTTTTATTGCCATGCTGGTTCCTCTCGTGGCCTACGATTATATTTTAGTACTCCTGGCTTTTGCTCTTCTGGGAATAGGCAATACCATTCTTCAGGTTTCCCTGAATCCGCTGGTATCAAATGTTGTAAGTCAGGAAAAGCTAACGAGCCGTCTCACATTAGGACAGTTCATAAAAGCCATCTCATCTTTCCTTGGCCCCATTGTGGCCGGATTTGCTGCTGCCAGCCTGGGCAACTGGAAAATGTTGTTTCCCATTTTTGCAGGGGTCACCCTCATTTCTTCCCTTTGGCTTTGGCTTATACCTATTCCGCGAGATACCAGAGTAGAAAATGTTACTTCCTTTAAGGCTGCATTCAGTCTGCTAAAAGACAATGCTGTTTTATTGCTTTTTTTTGGAATCCTTTTTGTTGTAGGAGCTGATGTGGGCATGAATACAGCCACACCAAAATTTCTGATGGAACGCGGCGGACTGCCACTTGAACAAGCAGGACTGGGTACCAGCACATACTTTGCAGCCCGTACCGCCGGGGCCCTGACGGGAGCCATCATATTAGCCACATTTTCGGCCAAACGATTTTTTAAGATCAGCATGTTCGTGGCCATAGCAGCGATGATTGCAATGGTTTTCAGTACCAACACAGTGCTCATTTTTATTCTGGTAGCTGTTATTGGATTTGCCCTGGCTAATATTTTTTCCATCATTTTTTCCCTGGCTCTTCAAAAACGTCCCGAACGCGGAAATGAAATCTCCGGACTTATGATCATGGGTGTGGCCGGTGGAGCAGTATTACCCCCGCTGATGGGACTCGCTTCTGATGCCATCGGACAAGTGGGTGGCATGCTGGTGATTCTTGTAGCCATGTTTTACCTGCTGGCAACAGCATATCTGGTTAAAACTGAAGAGACCAGCACCTAATTTTTTAAAATCACCCATGTTATGAGTCGTTACTCACCAGAGAAATACATCAACACAAAGGTCGCGGCCGGCTTTATCCTTTTGCTGGTCGTGGCCGTTTTATCGTTTGGTGTCAACTACTTTGGGATGATACGGTACATGCAGGTGGATAAAAAAGAGGATTTTCTGGGCCAACGCTTAATGGTCCTCAATGAACTCATGTTCCGCATGCAGGAAGCAGACGGCGCCGCCAGGCTCTACAGCCTCACCGGCGACAAGGAAGACCGCCGGGCTTATCAGAACCGGACCGATTCGGTCCTTTCAACCCTGGGCCAGCTGGAACTTTTCTTTCCCGACAGCAGCTTTCAGGCGGAAGTAGACACCATTCGGAGACTTTTTTTTCAAAAGAAAGAACAAACTGATCAACTGATCGAATTAAGCATCATCAATCGGTATCGCAGGCGATATGGAGAAGTTTTGTCTATTCTTCCGGACAGCATCAATTACCAGATCAGCCAGATCACGTACTCCAGTCTTCATGTCGACTCAGTAAACAATAAAATGGATTCACTGCCGGAACAACATAAAAGCTTTTTCGGCCGGATCGCCAACATGCTGACAGGCAAAGAAGAAGAAAAAGGAGAAGAACCACCGCCGTCCAAAACACCGTCAATAGAACAAAGAGTCGATTCGTCTATGACTATAAGAAAACGGAAGGATCCGGCGCTGGTAAAAGTTAAAACACAACTTCAAAGACTCGATGAACAAGACAAGGGTTTTGCCATGATCCTTCTTCGCAGGGAGCAGAGACTTGTTGAAGTGTCAAATAAACTTACCAATACCATCCGGCAAATTGTCAGATATCTGGAAAACCAGGCAATCATGGAGTCCATAGCCCGGCAGCAGGAGATGAACCAGATGAGGGGGGACTTGCTGAAACGACTTAGTTTTTTGGGCATATCTGCCCTGTTAATCATTCTCGGGTTTGGCCTGTGGATTGGTCGTGATTTGCGAAAAAGCAAACAGCTAAAAAACCAGCTTGTCAGATCCAGAGAAAAAGTCGAATCGCTAATGAAAGTCAAAGAACGTTTTTTGGCCAACATGAGCCATGAAATCCGTACACCTCTTACTTCAATCATTGGCTTCTCCGAACTTCAAAAAGAAAAAGACCCTTCGGCACAGATCATACATAACTCCGCCATTCACCTTCTGGCCCTTGTGAACGATGTTTTGGATCTCTCGAGTCTGGAAGCAGGCAAGTTGACAATTCAAAAGGAACACATCAACCCCCGGGAATTGATTCAGGAGATATGGCAAACATTCAAACATAAAACCAATGAAAAAAACCTTGAATTCAACTACTCTGTCGACGAAAACCTTCCTGCATTTACGGCTGATAAGACCCGCTTGCGGCAAGTATTATTCAACCTAATAAGCAATGCAATTAAATTTACGGAACAGGGACATATCAGGATTGAAGTTTCCCGGAAAGATGATCACATACTCTTTGAAGTGGGTGATACCGGCAGCGGAATTCCCGCAGGGTGGCAAGAGAATATATTTGAAGAGTTTGCCCGGATGAATGAGAATGGCCTAAATAATAAAAAGGGAACAGGGCTGGGCCTGGCCATCAGCAAAAAACTGGTTGAAGCTATGGATGGGGAAATAGGGGTCAAAAGCCGTGAAGGAGAAGGAAGCATCTTTTGGTTCAGCATCCCATTAGTGGTAAGCCATATAGAAACCGTTTCCAAACAAAAATCAACCACTCACATTGATGGAAAACATATGCTGGTGGTAGATGATGATCCCCTGGTGGGCCGTCTTTTGAAAGGTTTTTTGGGCAACCGCTCACAAATTATGACTTCTGAAGCACCTGATGATGCGCTCCTTCACCTTTCCCGTCAACAGTTTGATCTGGTCATTACAGACTTCAGAATGCCCGGAATGAAGGGCATTGCATTCATCGAAAAGGTGCGTTCCTGCCATGCAGGGCCTATTCTCGTTCTTTCAGCCGGTATAAGCAATGAGGACCAGGGACAACTGGGACATTTTGAAAATGTTTATCAAATGACAAAACCCTTTTCAAGAGAAGATCTGGAAAACAAACTTCAGTCGATTCTGGACCCCGGGATCAACAATCAGTCCAAAGAGCCATCACCAGAGGAAAAATTCTCCTCATCTTTGACAAACCTCAGTGGTATATACGCTTTTACAGGAGATGACAAAGATTTTTTCAATTCCGTCGTATCAGCATTCATTGAAGAGACAAACGTAAACATAGACACTTTATCCCTGCTGATCCAAAACCGGGATCAGGCGCAAATATCAGAAAAAGCCCACAAAATGCTGACCGGATTCAGACAGTTCGGCATCAGTGAAGGCATCAAAATCCTTGAAAGGATCGAGGCGATGGAAAAACAGGATTACAATCAGGAGGAGCTCAAACGATTGCTGAAAAGATTAAAGGAACTGTGGCAACAAGTCAAAACCGACCTCCAAAAAGAAATGGGAACAGAAGGTCAATAATTAATCTCATACCTCTGAAGTTTATTGTACAAAGTCTTTCGGTCAATCCCCAATAATTGAGCAGCTTTGCTTTTATTGTAACGAACCTTTTCCAGCGTTTTCAGGATAAGCTGTTTTTCGGTTTCGTCTTTATTCAAGTAAAGCTCAGATGATTGTTTTTCCTCTGAGGCATTTTCTATTAATTCGGAGGGAATCACCGAATATTCAATGGTTGTACCATTGCTTAACAGCACTGCACGTCTTACGACATTCCGCAGTTCACGTAAATTCCCGGGCCACTGGTAACGGTTAAAAATTTCACGAACTTCATCTGAAAAAGCGTGAATATTCTTATTGAATTCTTTTGTTGCCAGGTTCAGGAAATGCTCAGCAAATTTCATGAGTTCATCCTTCCTTTCCCTCAAAGGAGGAATGGTAATGGAAAACTCATTGAGGCGGTGATATAAGTCCTCCCTGAAATTTCCTTCCAGAGCATTTCCCCTGAGATCATCATTGGAGGCTGAAAGAATGCGTGCCTCAATTTGAAACTCTTTATTGCTGCCAAGTCGATGAGCACGGCGTTCCTGAATGGCTCTAAGCAATTTCACCTGCACATCGTAACTGAGGTTGCCTACCTCATCAAGAAAGATGGTGCCTTTTCCTACACTTTCAAAATGCCCTTTTTTGTCATCAATGGCACCGGTAAAGCTTCCTTTGGCATGTCCAAACAATTCGGAAGAAGCGATCTCGGGAGTAAGGGCTCCACAATCAACCGCTACGAAAGGGGCTTCACTATGGTGACTGAGTTCATGGATGCGCCGTGCCACATACTCCTTTCCGGTTCCGCTTTCGCCCTGGATCAATACCGATACTTCGGTAGGTGCCACCACCTTTATATGCTCTTCTATCTGCCGGGTTTCAGCCCCGGTTCCAAAAACATAATCGGTCGTATTCTGCGAAGGCGCCTGTCCTCTCCCAGCAGCTTCTTTTATTACATGAAGGAGTTCCTGAGCATTCACAGGCTTGGTAATGTATTCATAAGCTCCTTCTTTTATGGCTTTCACGGCAACACGAATGTCCGAATAAGCGGTGATAAGCACAACCGGGACTGAAGGATATTTCTGTTTGACATAGCCAAGCAACTCCATCCCATCCCCGTCGGGCAAACGGTAATCGGTAAGAACCATGTCAAAATGGTTTTCATCAACGAGTGTCTTGCTTTTTGTTAATGATCCTGAAAGGGTCGCCTCCATATCATGTTTCTTAAGGTATCCCTTGACCATCATTCCGAAAGAAACGTCATCGTCAACGATCAAAACTTTATGCATACGATTAAAATATTCCTTGATTGTATGCAATAAATATAGATATTTTTTCCGACCCGGTCAGAATGATACGGACACAGACATAAAAAAACGCACCTCCTGGGAGGTGCGCCTTTTCACTGTAAAATCAACTTACACTCTCTACCTCTACTCCTCTGGATTGTACTTCGTTCCATCGCTCTTATACAATCCTTTAAGCTCTTCGTCATCTTTGTTCATGGTCAGTTTGTAAATCTGCTCACCACCAATATAAGCAAGCTCTGCTTTTACAATATCTGCACCATCATTGTCTTCTGCAGCAGCTTCTGAAACAGCTTCCGGCACCTCTTCCACTTCAACCTCGAAGAAGGTTATATCTTCATCCTGATTAAAAATCTCATCTTCAATCATTGTATGGGTTGAAGCAAAAGTCATAGGCATTGCAGCTAACAGAAAAAACCCTGCTAATACTGTCCAAAGTCCTTTTTTCATAACTAACATTTTTAATTCAACATTTTTTCTGGTTCAACGATCAACTTGCACTTAATGTACTGAAAAGAATATGCCAAACATATTAAAACACTGGCATCATCACACTTAAACAACTCATTTCCTGGCAATTTAAGTAGAAATAAAAAAAAGTACGAGCCCTCCCGTTCATGAATGTGTGGACTCATTTCCACAAAGTGTGGAATATGGCTGTGGAAATGCACAATCCTTAAAGCCATCAAAAGTTATCATCCATATTTTATGGAACTTCCATGTTCCAGGTGAAGTATTAACTTCCGGGCAAACTCTTATATTTGCAGGAAAAAGAAAAGATATGAAGAAAGTACTTTTTGTTTGCCTGGGGAATATTTGCCGCTCCCCAAGTGCCGAAGCTGTTTTCAGGGGGCTCGTTGAAAAGGAAGGTCTGCAGGATCAGATAAAAGTCGATTCTGCGGGGATCACAGACTATCATAGTGGAGAACCGGCCGATGCACGTATGCAGGAACATGCATCTGTACGGGGATACTACCTCACCAGCATTAGCAGACAGGTGGATCCCGAAACCGACTTTGAACATTTTGATATGATCATTGGAATGGACAGCCAAAACATCCGGGATCTGGAAAAAATGGCTGAAGGAGGATCCGCCGTCAACAAAATATTCAAAATAACAGACTTTTGCAGCAATTGTCATTATGACGAAGTTCCGGATCCATACTATGGCGGTGATGAAGGTTTTGAATTGGTTCTTGACCTGCTGGAAAAAGCATGTAAAGGCCTTCTTGATTTTCTGAAAAAGAATATCTGAGTGTCATACAATAGATTGTCAGATTTTTAGATATTAGTAGCTCAGTCGCAGAGTCAGTAGTAACTGAAAGCTCGAAGCTCGAAGCTTAAGAGAACGGTTGCTCTCTTTTTGCGACATAATCAAAAAACCAAGAAAATCAGTTAAACACCATATTTCAAGCCATTTATGGTATTTGTTGAATAAAAGATGAATCATATGACACTAAAAATCTGCATTTTGACACAAATCACCATTTAAATTTAACCAACTGAATCAAAGGCTCTTGCAAAAGTTTAACGAACTATTGTCATGAATAACCGGAAGTAAAACGATAAATTTTTACATCATGGACCGAGACAAGCTTGAACAACTGATTGGGGAAAAGTTGACAGGAGAATCCTCTGTTGGCGGGGGGTGTATCGCCGATTCGCGGATCATCAGCACGGAAACCGGCCAAAAGTACTTTCTGAAGCAGGGATTCTCAAACGGAATGTTCCTGAGCGAAGCCAACGGCCTCAGAGAACTTGACCGCGCAAAAGCCATCAGAGTTCCGAAAGTAATAGACGCAGGAGAAGATTACCTGATCATGGAGCACATTGGTCAGGGTCCACGTAAAGCTGGTTTTTTTCAGGAATTCGGGCAGCAGTTCGCCCGGCTTCATCAATTTGCCGGTTCGGAATTTGGTTTTTATGAAGACAACTTCATCGGTTCCACACCTCAGAAGAACATTCCCTCAGGAGAAGAAGCCCGCGACTGGGGAAAATTCTACTGGAATAAGCGTCTCATGTTCCAATTCCGGCTGGCAGAAGAAAACGGTTATGCCGACAAACAATTACGCCGCCTTTTCCAGTCCCTGGAAAATGAGTACGACAAAATACTTGAAGGGAGTGCAGAACCACCGGCATTGTTGCATGGTGATCTCTGGGGAGGCAATTACATGTCGGATGAAAACGGGGATCCGGTATTGATCGATCCCGCAGTTTATTATGGTCACCGTGAAGCGGACCTGGCCATGACAAAGCTTTTTGGTGGATTTACATCAGAATTCTATAAGGCCTATCACGAAACCTACCCATTAAACGAAGGTGTAGAAAAACGTGAACCCCTCTATCTGCTCTATCATGTATTAAACCATATGAACCTGTTCGGTGCGGGCTATTACTCCCAGTCCATCCGGCTGCTTGAAAAACTCACAAAACAGACCCGATCCGACTAAACAACAAACCCGCGTGACTCCGCTATGATCACGATGGTTTCAATGATTTCTTCATCGGAGAGAGTAGAGCTATTAAAGAAAATATCAAAATAATCGATATCGGGGCGTTCTTTTTCGAAGTAATTGCGAAAAGAATCGCGCCGGTTATCCATTTCCTGTGCTTCTTTGCGGGCTTCCTGAAGAGTCATTCCCTCTCGGTCGGCTACAATCCGGGCCCGCCATTCAAGGGGGGCCTGCAACTTAATATGAAATGAGTTGGTGAAATTCTTCGTGATCGCTTCACCGGCCCGTCCAACGACAACCACATTGCCTTCAACGGCAGCATTGTATATAAATTTGGCAATGGTGTTTTTTATCTTAACGTCACTTGGGTAATATTCATCGGAAAAAAACAGAGCCAGGTTTTCGAAAAATCCCCTCTCTTTATATTCCGAAAGATCCTGCATCAAAGAAGGAGAGAGTTTTAATTCACGAGCCGATTCTTCAATAATCTCCTTACTAATCCATCTCCACTCGCGGCTATTACCAAGAGCTTTATTCTTGGCGGTCAATGTTTCTGATAATTTACGGGCAATCCGACGACCGGGACAACCATACTCCCTGGAAATGGTTATAACAGGGCCGGGTGATTCAAAGCTAGGTCCGGGACCTTTTTTACGCCCGGTTCTTTCCCGCATATATTTTAAAAAAAGATTATCCATTACTTATTGTTTTTCCAGTGGTACCAAAACCAAAATCCATTAAGCAATTACGGGTGGGTTACGGAAACTAATGTGTTTTAAATATACAGTTTTTTTTGAAAATAAAAAAAAGGGCAGAAATACAATATTCTGCCCTTTCCCTTTAAATCAGCATCTGCTAACCAAATCCAAGTCTATGAAAAAAATCTACACTTCAAATATCCGGTTTTTTTTCATTAAGAACACAAAAACTGAATTAAACCTTGTTAAAACTCAAAGGCCCTGTAAACACCGTCAAAAAAGGAACAGAGTCATTTCATGCAACATACGCCCACTTAAAGGGGAAATTCTTCACAGCATTCTGAATCGGGTAAAAGCAGACGTTGGGTCATAGTTAATCCATTCGGACTTCATAACTACAGAATGTTAAGCAACGGACCAATAAGAGTGGTTCAAGAAAGAGATAATGGAAAAGAGGGCAAATAAGGAGCCAGGTCAATTTTACTGTATTATCAGGGTAGATTATTCATGCATAAAAAAAAGGACAGCTTCATTTTAATGAACGTCTGTCCTTTTCCCTTAAATCAGCTTTGTTAACCAAATCCAAATCTATGAAAAAAAATCTACTTCAAATATAATCTGATTTTCAATTAAAAAGACATAACCTTGGTTAAATCTGGTTAAAAAAATAACTGGTAAAAGAGAACCTATCGCCGGCTTCTTTAACCAGTCATTTTAAAATCCAAGTTTTATGAAAAAATCCCGGCTGCAAATATGTCCAATTCAAAAGAAATTATGCATCTTCACCTCGTTAATATTTGTTAACCTCAGGTTTTCGAAATAACTCAATCAGGCTTAAACGATTTGCCGGGCATACACTTTTACCATTTTTTTCACTAAAAAGACAAAACAATTATTACTTTTGCGAAAAAGATGCATGTCTTAATTGTTCACTTATAATTTTGTTTGATATGACTAAAAAGAATTTATGGGTGCCCATCTCGATAATAGGGCTCATGTTTTTTGTTATTGGATTTGGGCTCGGGATCAATGGCTACCTTATTCCTTATCTCAAGCAGGGTCTGGAACTCAGTTCTGCCGAATCATACCTGGTACTGACAGCCACATTTTCGGCATTCGTGATTTTCGGCTATCCTTCGGGGTTGATCATTAAAAGGATTGGTTACCAGCGTAGTATGGTATTATCTTTTGTTTTCTTTGCCGTAGGACTGTTTCTATTTGTGCCCTCTGCAAGGTACGAAAGCCTCGGTTTGTTCCTTTTGGGCTCCTTTCTGAGCGGAATGGGCAACACCCTACTTCAGGCTTCCGTCAATCCCTATATCACCATCATCGGTCCAAAGGAAAGTGCCGCCATGCGGATGAGCATCATGGGCATTATCAATAAAGGGGCCTGGGCCATCGCACCATTGTTCCTGAGTCTTTTCATGGATCTTCAGGATGTCCGCTTATCAGACATTGATCTGCCATTTTATTTGATCGTGGGAATTTTCATCCTTCTGGCCATTTTTATGAATTTTGCTCCATTGCCTAAGGTTAAGGCTGAAGGAGAAGATGACAAAGAAGGGGAAGGAGATGATGATCCGAACGCCATAAAAGTTGGGTCGGAATATGCCCGGTATAAGACAAAAATCATTCAGTTTCCGCATCTGATACTTGGAGTGGTAACCCTGTTTTTCTATGTTGGGGTCGAAACCATTGCTCTGGCAACCATCATAGATTATGCCGAAAGTCTGGAACTCCCAAATCCTGAGGTTTACACCAGTTATACTGTTGTTGCCATGGTCATCGGTTATCTTATCGGGATCTTTTTTATCCCCAGGATAATGTCCCAGGATTTTGCTTTTAAAATCTGTACATGGCTGGGGTTGTTCAGTTCTCTGGTGATCGTATTAACGCCCATTCATATGGAACTCTTTAACACGCCGGTTTCAATCATATTCGTAGCCATTTTAGGATTGGCCAATTCGCTTATGTGGCCCGCAATATGGCCCCTTGCCATCGCCGATCTGGGCCGTTTCACCAAAGTGGGAGCATCTCTTCTGGTGATGGGAATTGTTGGCGGAGCTGTATTGCCCACTGTTTTCGGAGCGGTAAAAGATGCCGTCGGTATTCAGAGTGCTTACTGGATCTGTTTCCCGGCTTACCTGTTCATCCTGTATTACGCATTTGCAGGGCATAAGATCCGGGTCTACCCTGAAAAGAAACAAGTAAAATAAAATCCATGAGTCTGCTCCGTAAAAATCTTCCTTTACAAAACCGGGACGCAGGATTTACTGACAGAAAAGACCACAATATTATTAATGAACACATAACCATCAGATAGAAAAAGGCCGGAATCCCTGAAATTGGGATTCCGGCCCTTTTTTTACTCAAACTCAAAGAAGGTTTCTTCTTCCCGACAAAGGATTTATAAGATCATGCACGACTAAAACATTTTTTTGATCGATTTGCCGGGGGATGATCATAGTCTGAGCCGGGAACTAAGAAATGGGAGAATACGCCCTCTTCAGACACCTATTCTTCACTCCCCTGATCCTCTCTCTTCTTACGCGAAAGAAGATAAAAAACCAGCAGAGCTATTCCTCCAAAAAGCAAAACCATCGAAATATAAGCGATACCCTCATTCATAACCAGATTGTTTGCCAATATATCACCGATGATAAATCCAATGGCAATCCCGATCAGAAAAATTCCGTATTTAAAGGAATGTATTCTGCTTTTTTTGTCTTCTTCCCTGAAAATCGAAGCATCCCTGCCCGAGGCAATCAAGGCTGTGCGTTCCATTCTTTTGTTCCGGTAATAAGTGACCAAAACCACTATTCCGAATATCATTCCGAAAAACGCAACCGGTACAATTACTTCCACATTACTCATGACTCTTTGTTTTTATTTGTGTTTATTTGTTTTGCTCTTTTGACGCCCCGACAGAAACATTGGTTACAATCTTTATTCTTTGATTTGCCATGATACAATATTTTATCATAACTTGTAACAATCAATAGACCGTTAGATCCTTAGATTTAAGATTTAAGATAATTCATGTGTTGCTGGTAATCTGTATTTTGACAAAACATTCCTTTGGATTTAAACAATTGAATAACAAACACTTTAAAAGATTAACGGACTAATGTGTAACCATCATAAAAATTCCATCGTCATAGAAGAAGAATGACAATGCCCGATGACAAGCATATAATAAAACAGGTAAAACAAGGCGATGTAGCGATGTACTCTGTCCTCATCGACAAGTATCGTCATATGGTGTTTACCCTGGCCATGCAAATGGTAAAAAACGAAGCCGACGCAGAAGAAGTGGCACAGGACGCTTTCTTTAAAGCTTTCAAAGCCCTTGACAAATTCGAAGGCCGGTCTTCCTTTTCAACATGGATATACCGGATCGCCTATCATGAAGCCATATCGAAATTACGAAAGAAAA
>JAWOCV010000284.1:0-14088 GCA_046483585.1 Marinilabilia sp. | reverse complement strand
AGAATAACATGGCCAGTTCACTTATGAGCCAGTAGTTACGTCCTTCTGACATTAAAGCCAGTCTGTCTCCTTTCTGTATTCCGAGGGCTAATAAGCCGGCTGCCAGGGTCATTACTTTGTCGTGGGCATCTTTGTACGTAGTGGGATGGAATTTTCCATTGCTTTTTTCCCACAGCAGAGGGTGTGTACCGTACCGGCCAACCCGCTCTTCAAAATAATCTATTATGCTGATCATGGATCTTTGTGTTTGTTTGAGGTTAACTTGTTTGGCCAGGGATGTTGATCATTCTGATTATACAAAAGTAGAAAATTCATTGGAATTACCCCTTGTTGTACGAAAACGTACAATCATTGTCGGAATACGAACAGTTATACCTTGATCTGTTTTTTTAAAACGCTGTAAGACAGACATAAAAGCCAAGTGGCAAGAGTTTTGATATTATAGCAAAAGTTTGAATTCATCTGTTTGTCCCGGATGGAACCTGCCTGCCGGGTTGATGCAACAAAGATCCTGATTTCTGAGGAAAATTCTTTGGAACACATGGATTCTTTTTCATAAAACGTCAGGCAGGCTCCATCAGACCAATAACTTAGACAAAATTTAGGCTGTAGTTTAAAATGGCGATTTTTTTTGTAAAGCCCTGGCAAGGGCGGCCGTATGGTAATATCGACACTTATGAAATCAATAACTTTAGCCCCGGCAGGGGTGCCCTTATGGCAAAACATTCAAGTTTGCAAAAAGGGTCGCCACTGGCGTGGCTCAGGGTTTTTGGGGACTTTTTTTACCATACGATCGCCCCACTCCGGGGGCTTTAAGGATTTTGCCCAAATATATTGGTCTCTGGAAAATAGCAAAGCATAATTTAACTGCAGCGAAATTTAATAGAATGAATTCATATTTGATCAGATGGCAACAACCAAACATTGAAAATGGAAAACAATTCACCTAACAATAACGGCGGAGCGAAAGGGATCATTGCTTATATGGCACGCCATTCTGTTGCGGCCAATTTATTGATGGTCATACTTATCGGGGGTGGAATCTGGACAATGTATAACATTCAAAAGGAGGTATTTCCGCAATTTCAGTTAGACATTGTTGATGTAAGTGTGGTATATCCCGGTGCTGCCCCGGCCGAGGTCGAATACGGTATTCTTATGCCTGTAGAAGAAGCTGTTAGGGGGGTACAGGGCATAAAAGAGGTCACCTCAACCGCTTATGAAGGGTCCGGCCAGGTTTCCATTGAACTTGTTCCCGGAACCAACAGAATGCGTGCTTTTCAGGATATAGAGCAGGCGGTGAACCGCATCCGGACATTTCCTGACGACATTGAAGAACCCAGGGTAAGGTTACAATCGCGTCAGCAGGATGTTATGGAGATCGGTCTTTACGGGGAAGTGGATATCTGGACCTTACGGGTTCTTGCTGAGCGGCTTCGGGATCAGTTGCTCAATAACGATGCCATAACACAGGTGGATATCGGGAATGTCCCGGATATGTTTACCCATGTTGAAATACCACAGTATCGTCTGAGAGAATATAATCTGACGCTGGGAGAAGTGGCCGATATTATTGCGGGCTCGAGTGAGGATATTCCGGCCGGTGCATTGGAAACCGGAAGCGGAGAGATCATGCTTCGCATGAAAGAGCGCAAACAATGGGCCCGGGAATTTGAAAAAATTGAGATCATTCCTTCCGAGGAAGGTTCGGCGGTGACTCTCGCCGATATCGCGGAGGTGACCGATGGCTTTGAAGAAACTGGCTTTCATGGTGAATTCAATGAACAACCTACCGTTGACCTTCAGATTTTTCGGATTGGCGACCAGTCTCCTTTGGAAATTGAAGATGCCGTAAGAGAGATACTGGAAGATTTTGAAGGCACCCTGCCACCAGGGGTCAGTTACCGCATCGACAGCAATAGTGCTGAGGATTACCGTGAACGGTTGTCGCTTTTAACGGGGAATGGTTTGCTGGCCATTGTGATTGTACTGGTAATTTTGGCACTGTTCCTGGAATACCGCCTTGCTTTCTGGGTTATGATGGGAATGGCCATTTCCTTTATCGGTGGAATTGCCTTTTTGCCGCTTATCGGCATCAGCATTAACATGATCTCCATGTTTGGATTTCTGGTGGCGTTAGGCATTGTAGTGGATGATGCCATTGTTGTGGGGGAGAATGTTTATGAATACAGGCAACAGGGAATGGGACTTATGGAGGCTGCCATCAAAGGCAGCAAAGATATCGCCAGACCTGTGATATTCAGCATACTGACCAATATTATAGCTTTTATTCCATTGCTGTTTATGCCGGGTGAGAATGGAAAGTTTTGGTGGCCGTTACCGGCGGTGGTCATTACAGTACTTACCATATCCCTGTTTGAGGCATTGCTGATCCTGCCTGCTCATTTGGGACATTCAAACGGGAAATCCACCTTCAAAGCAGGGAATTACATTGATCGCATCCGGAAAGGGTTCGGGCGGCGTTTTGAATCTTTTGTCGATCATCGCTACCGTCCTTTTCTTGACTTGGCTTTAAAACACAGGTACATCACATTAAGCATTGCCATCGGATTATTCCTGATTGTGGGCGGATATGGATACAGTGATCATATGGGTATCATCATGATGCCTGAAGTCTCGGCCGATGAGATTGAAGCAGGTGTAAGACTGCCCGTCGGCACGACCCCAGATCAGGCCGAAAAGGTGGCCCGGGATATTACCCGTTCATCACGGGAGATGTTTGAGGAACACAATCTTTATGAAGTAGCTGAAGGAATCAAAACCAACGTCAGGGGCCAAAGTTTCATTGATGTGGAGATCGTCATGAAGCCACCGGACGAAAGGGATATGACCGCCCGCGAACTCATAACCCTCTGGCGTGATGAAATTGGTGAAATTGAAGGTGTGGATCAAATTTCTTTCGAAGCCGAGAGAGGGCCCGGTGGCTGGATGCAGGATATAAGTGTGGATTTGAGTCATTCCGATATTGAAATACTTGAAAAGGCCAGCATGGATTTTCTTGAAGAGGCCGAAGCTTTTGAAATTACACGTGATGTCAATGACAATTATGATGCCGGGAAAATGCAGTATGATTTTCAGTTGTTGCCTGAAGGACGCAAATTGGGACTGACCTCCCGCGAGGTTGGACGCCAGGTCAGGGATGCTTTTTATGGAGCCCTTGCTATGCGCCAATTGCGGGGAATTAATGAAGTGGAAATGCGTGTAAAATTACCTTATAGTGAACGTGAAAAGATTCAAAGTCTGGAGGATTTTATCATTAGAACGCCCGGAGGTCTGGAAGTGCCATTGCTTGAAGTTGCTCGTCTGGAACAGGGTGAAGCATTTACCAGCATTAACCGGCGTGATGGCCGGAGGGTGGTCACGGTGAGTATGGATGTGGAACCCAAGAGTGCGGTATCGCAGGTCATGAACTCTCTCAATGAAGAAGTACTTCCGGAGATCAGGGCCGACTATCCCGGCACGACTTGGTCTTTTCAGGGGACTCAGGCCGACATGCGTGAATCAACAGAAGTTTTGTGGGGCGGGTTTGCTCTGGCTATGTTGATCGTTTTTGCACTGCTTGCCATGGCTTTTAATAATTACGTTCAGCCTCTGATCGTGATGTTTGCCATACCTTTTGGCATTATCGGGGCTGTAATTGGTCACATATTGCTTGGTCATGATTTGTCACTTGTCAGTCTCATGGGCATTATTGCATTGTCGGGGGTTGTGGTCAATGATTCGT
The DNA here is from genome assembly GCA_046483585.1 of Marinilabilia sp. GTDB lineage: Bacteria > Bacteroidota > Bacteroidia > Bacteroidales > Marinilabiliaceae > Marinilabilia. The sequence goes on along the minus strand of JAWOCV010000284.1, from coordinate 10,343 downwards.
TGATCATGGTAGATTATGCCAACCGGAAGCGGGCCGGGGAGTCTGCTTTTACGGCCATCCATGAAGCGGGCATCCGGCGTTTCCGGCCCATTATGCTGACCACGTTTACCACATTTGGCGGACTTACCCCCATCATTCTTGAGACTTCCCGCCAGGCCTATCACCTGATCCCCATGGCCATTTCGCTGGGATTCGGGATTTTGTTTGCCACATCTATTATTTTGGTGATCGTTCCCTGTCTGTATATGGTACTGGAGGACGTGAAGGGCAAAGTTCCCCTCATGAGCGGAACGACAAAAGAAGATGTTACCCGGTAGATGGACAGAAACCCTGGAAGGACGACAGAAAATGACTGATGTTTTCTGCTGTTAGCCCTTTCAGGGTTTCTGACTATTGTGGTGGGTCTGTTTTACCGAAGATGGCTGGGGTTTATTCCCACAACTTTTCGGGATATACCCCTTTGTCAATTAATGCGTTGATGCTTTTCTGCACTTCAGGTTTGTCTTCTTTGTAAGTAATGCCAAACCATTGGGCGTCGGTATTGATAACAAGGGTAGAGGCTTCTCCCGATTTGATCAGTTCATCGGCACGTACATTGAAGTAGTATTCCGATTTGGGTTCATCTCCTTTTTCTTTGAGAAAATTTGTAAAACCCTTTTCCAGATGATCGAAAAAGCCGGGTTTAAATATCCAGAAATTCATAGATACGGGCTCATCACCGGTCAGTTTTGTTTTCTGAGTTCCTTCGTAAAAGAATATTTCACCATCTTCCCATCCGATTTTGGTACGCTCGGTAACTTTTTTCAGATAGCCGTTCTCGTCGGTTTCACATACACCGCGTGATACGGTTCCATGTTCAGAGAGTGTGTTTCTGAGCGGGTAACCGATCATGGCATATTCATTTTCCCCGGGGTGGTTGCGGATGAACTGAAAGGCGCTTTTGTAAGCTTCGCTTCCATAAAAATCATCTGCATTGATGATGGCAAAAGGTTCATTGATAACATCCTTTGCCATCAACATAGCATGGCCGGTCCCCCAGGGTTTTTCACGGTTTTCGGGCACTGAAAAGCCTTCAGGTATCTTATCCAGTTCCTGGTAAACATACCCGGTCTCAATTTTTCCTTTGAGACAGCTTTCAAAGCGTTCTTTAAAAGCTTCAGCAAAAGAAGGACGAATGACAAATACCACCTTGCCAAACCCCGCCCGTATGGCATCAAAGACAGAATAATCGATGATGGATTCACCGTGGGGGCCGAGTTCGTCCATTTGTTTGAGCCCGCCGTAACGGCTGCCCATACCTGCTGCTAATACCAGAAGTGTTGGTTTCATTTTTTCTCTTTTTTTGATTTTATTTTGTCGCAATTGATGGTCAGCTCACCAGCTTGGTAGGTGATTAGGTCATTAGGTGATTAGGTCATTAGGTCATTAGGTCGCTAGGTCAGTAGGCAATTAGGTCAGTAGGTTATTAGGTCAGTAGGTCATCAACTCACCAGCTCACCAGCTCATCAGCTAACCAGCTCTCACAGCTCTCCCCAAACCCTTGCCATTGAAAATCCCGGGGCTTCCATTTCCAGATCCAGAAAAAAACCAAAAGGGGTTTGGGCCGCCTGATAGCCGCCATTTGTAAGACGTTCCTCTACAGCATTAAAGAGGTCAGCCGTAAATTGCAACGATGCTTTGGACCCTGACAGGTGGGCAAAGGAATGCAGCAACACGGATGTAGTGTTGTTTTTGCGGGCCACCCATTTCAGGTGATTGGCCAGTTTCTTTTCCCGGCTTTTGAGTCCCTTTTCTTCGTCTTGTTCTTCGGTTTGAATGAAGGCTGTCAGGCAGTTGCGATGTTCTTCCTCAGGCTTTATTTCTGCGCGGGTGGCATAAAATATCTTCAGCTCTTCATCGCTGATGTTTTGTTCTGCCGTTTTGTAAGCAAATCTTTTGGTATAGAACACCAGTACCTTCATCAGTATAAGATTGTTTTATTTTGACCTTTGCTTTGCGCGTTTTAATTGTTTAAGACAGGAGAGTTGTCTGTGTTAAAAAGCATATTATCAATCACATATCAATCATCTTAGATCTTAAATCTAAAAGTCTAATGATCAGTTGTTATACAGAATATATTTATTGCCTTATAATGGTCTGCTCCCTGTCAGGCCCCACAGAAACGATTGAAATGGGGATTTCCAGTTCATTTTCAAGATATTTTATGTAATTCTTAAGCTCTTCAGGGAAGTCTTCTTCGGATTTTATTCCTGTGAGATCGCATTTCCAACCGGGCAATTCTTTGTAAACCGGTTCCAGATCCTCGGGAAGATCGTAGGGGAATTCTTTAAAAGTCTCTCCTCCGGATGTGTAAGCAGTGGCTATTTTGATGGTGTCAAAACACCCCAGCACATCGCCTTTGGTCATGATCAATTGTGTTACGCCGTTGATCATCACACTGTATTTTAAGGCCACCAGGTCGAGCCATCCGCATCTGCGGGGCCTTCCGGTAGTGCTTCCGAATTCATGACCGTTGTCCCGCATTTTGTCTCCGTCTTCATCAAAGAGTTCGGTGGGAAAGGGGCCTGAACCGACGCGGGTACAATATGCTTTGAATATTCCGTAAACCTCTCCGATCTTATGAGGTGATATCCCCATTCCGATGCAGGCTCCGGCACATACGGTGTTGGATGAAGTGACATAAGGGTAGGAGCCGAAATCGATGTCAAGGAGCGTTCCCTGGGCCCCTTCTGCCAGAATGGACTTTCCATCTTTCAGGTAACGGTTCAGCTCATGCTCGCTGTCGATAAGAGTGAATTCCCTCAGTGTTTCGATGCCTTCTTTCAGACCCTTTTCATATTCGGCCAGATTGTAATCAAAGCCGTACATTTTTATTAGTCTTTCATGCTTTTCTTTGAGAACGGCATATTTTTCTTCAAAGTTTGACAGGAGGTCACCAACTCTGATGCCATTCCGCCCGGTTTTGTCCATATAGGTAGGGCCGATGCCTTTGAGGGTGGACCCAATGCGTGTTTTACCTTTTGAGGCTTCCGATGCGGCATCAAGGATTCTGTGGGTGGGCAGGATCAGGTGGGCCTTCTTTGAGATGAAAAGACGCTCTTTTATGTTGATGCCTTTTTTAAGAAGACCGTCAATCTCCTGTTTGAAAATGATGGGGTCAAGAACAACGCCGTTTCCTATGACATTGATTTTGTCGCCCTGAAAAATACCGGAGGGGATATTGTGGAGAACAAATTTCTTTTTGTCAAACTCCAGCGTGTGACCTGCATTTGGTCCTCCCTGAAAACGGGTTATGACATCGTATTCGGGGGTCAGGACGTCTACTACTTTGCCTTTTCCTTCATCACCCCATTGCAATCCTAATAAAACATCAACCTTCATTATTAAAAATATTTGTGTTTTTTGTTGGTTTTTCCAGACTTTAGCGCAATAAAAATCGGAAGGCCTACCCTCTTCAGGTCGACATTCCGATGCGTAAAAGTAATCAATTAAAACCTTATATCCACAAAAGTAGTGGATTTTTTATTTGGATTTTTTGTTCTGTTTTTCCCGGCACTCTTTACATGTTCCGTAAACGTACAGGGAATGGTGTGCTACAGTGAAGTCGAGATTTTTGGATGCGTTGTCGAGAACGATCTGTATGCTTGGATCGCAGAACTCTGTAACTTTACCGCAGATGGTACAAATGAGGTGATCGTGCTGTTTGGACTCAAATGCTTTTTCAAATTGGGCAATGTTTTTCCCGAACTGGTGTTTGATCACCAGTTTGCAGTCGAGCAGCAGGTCAATGGTATTGTAAAGAGTGGCACGGCTGACACGGTAATTCTTGTTTTTCATGAAAATATACAACGACTCGATGTCGAAGTGACCTTCACGGGAATATATCTCATCCAGTATGGCATACCGTTCAGGTGTTTTCCGGTGCCCGTTCTTTTGCAGATATTCGGTGAATATTTGTTTGACCGTTTCTTTATTTGATGGCCTGTCCATAACCTATTGCTATTAAAATATAAAGACATTGATCTCTGTATGCAAATATAAAGATTTTATTTAGAATAAAACCAAATTGAAGTAATGAGATTCAGGTAGGTGTGCGCCGGTTAATTTAATTGATGAGTGGAGGAGTTAATTTTGACTGGTTTGTATGGGAAAGAAGTTGGGTGCTGGTTGCTTGTTGCTGGATTGTCATCCTGAGCTTGCGAAGGATCTGTGGCTGGTTAATTGGTTAATTGGTTAATTCGTTAATTGGTTGCTTGTTGCTAGTTGCTGGTTGCTGGTTTGCTGGTTGCTGGTTGCTGGATGTCATCCTGAGCTTGCGAAGGATCTGTGGCTGGTTAATAATTGGTTAATTCGTTAATTGGTTGCTTGTTGCTAGTTGCTGGTTGCTGGTTTGCTGGTTGCTGGATGTCATCCTGAGCTTGCGAAGGATCTGTGGCTGGTTAATTGGTTAATTGGTTAATTCGTTAATTCGTTGCTGGTTGCTGGTTGCTGGTTGCTGGTTGTCATCCTGAGCCTGCGAAGGATCTGTGGCTGGTTAAAGGGTTAATTCGTTAATTCGTTAATTTGTCAATTGGTTCGCTCGGCTCCGCCGCTTGCTTGCAAGAATTGGGTGGCCGTTGCTTGAGTGTCATCCTGAGCTTGCGAAGGATCTGTGGCTGGTTAATGGGGGAAAGAGGAATGAACACTCCCGATTTATTGATAATTGACCATTATTTTTGCTTACTTTTGTCGGGAAAACGGACCATTATTAGATAAACACTAATTTATCAAGTAAAAAGAAACAACAGGCGAATGACGAAAATGGTTGCCCCATCTTTGCTTGCAGCAGACTTTACAAATCTCGCCAGGGACATAGAAATGGTGAATCAGAGCAATGCCGACTGGTTTCACCTCGATATTATGGACGGGGTTTTTGTCCCCAACATATCATTTGGAATGCCCGTAATAGAAGCCATTCACAAGCTGGCACGCAAGCCTCTCGATACCCACCTGATGATCACCAATCCGGACAGGTATGTCAATACTTTCAGAGATGCGGGTGCGAGTCTGCTCAATGTCCATTACGAAGCCTGCACCCATCTCCACCGGACCATTGAAGAAATTCACGAAGCGGGCATGAAAGCCGGTGTCACCCTCAATCCCCACACCTCCGTTGAATTGCTAGGCGACATTGTCGACATGGTGGACCTTGTCCTCCTTATGTCGGTCAATCCGGGCTTTGGAGGACAAACCTTCATAGAAAACACCTACTCGCGCATTAAACGTCTGAAAGACCTGATTGAGCGGAAAAAAAGCCGGGCCCTCATCGAAGTGGACGGCGGCATCACAACCCAAAATGCCGGAAAACTTTATGAGGCCGGTGCCGATGTTTTAGTTTCAGGCAGTTTCATCTTTAAATCCGCCAACCCTCATGCGACAATCGACCAACTAAAATCGGGCAAAGAGTATTGACAAACACCAAAATTTTATTACCTTTGCAAGTTCACAAAACCGGGGCTGACATGGATTTGACAGCAAGGTAAAGTGGTAAGTAAGCATGCCGAGCGTTGTGCAGCTGGCTCGTTAATCCCAGGGCTCAACCTTTTTTAACTGGCGAAGACAATTACGCTCTTGCTGCGTAACCGAATAACAGTAGGTTATGCTTAATCCCGGCCCGAGGGGCCGGGACGAGACATCTCCCGGATGCCGTTGTTTCGGGGCTATCCGATCAGGAGGTGCAGGTAAACCGGAACTAGTCTGAAGCTTGCTCCGCGCTTCAGACGAAATTTAAGGAGCTAAGGTCTGGTTCGGGTGCCGCTGCCCTCACCAGTCCCGACAATCAATTAGCGGCTAAGCATGTAGAAAACTTATGGCTTCCTTGTCTGGACCCGGGTTCGATTCCCGGCAGCTCCACAAAACAGTTTTGAGTGTGAGTATAAAGTGTGAGAGATGATAGACTTTGAAAAACTGTTTTGTCCCTCAAGACTCAAACCCAAACTAACACCTTTAACCTAACCTGAACTATTCATAAATTATTTCCCTTATGAATAAAGTTCAGGTTAACCCCGACTTAGATGAAGTTAAACTTTTGAAAAAAGTTTTTACTGAATCTTAGTCGCTGTCGGAGACAGGGATTATTTGTGAATAATCCGGTCTAAATCCTTATGTTTGATTTTGAAAAATTAGAAGTTTACAAAAAATCAAAGGTATTTAACTAGGCTGTTGCCAGCTTCCCCGAAAGTCACAAACTTGACAAAACCACTCACGATCATCTAAGAAGAGCAGCTTTCAGCATAATGCTTAACATAGCGGAAGGTACAGGCCAATTCACCAATCCCGACAAACGTAATTTCTACATAATTGCCAGAGGATCGGCCTATGAATGCGCAGCAATATTTGATTATCTGAACGATTGGAATTGTCTGGAGGAGGAACAATTCAACACATTTTATAAATCACTTGAGGACATATCAAAAAATGCTTTTCGCTTTAATTAAAGGCCTTAAATAAATGCTGGTGTCACGTCTTTGCTTGCTTATTGTCCACCCCAAATGAAACTTGAATGACCATTCAGGTCTCAAAAGATTATGTAAATGTTGATGAATGCAAGCCTGCCTGCCGTCTTATGAAACAGAAATATTCTGGTTTTTTTGATGCACCAACACTAAAATTGATAGTTCCATATACATAAAACGACAGGCAGGTTCCATTCGACCTCAATAAAAAATTTTATACGGATTAAATATAACAATTTTTGAAGCTTTCACCCCCCACCCCTAACAAACAGCCTCCTGCATCACTTCAACCAGCATCTCAAAGCTCCATAAAAACTCAATTCACTGCTCTGCAAATGGCCACCAGATCAATATTGAAAAAGAAAAACTTATTTCTGCGAAAAGAGATAATTTCAAAACCTGCCTCTCTGAGAAGTCTCTTAAAATCTCTCGCCCCCAATAGCCACATGTAATTATTTGCATAACGGGATTTCCCTATTTTTCTATAGAGGTAATTTCTTATATCAATTGGAAACCAGTGAATAAAAAAAGTCATCGAATGTGTTTCAAAAGGCAGCCATCTGTTAGGTGTAGTAATCATTAATGTATCGCAAATTCTGGCAATACCTGACAACCATTCCAATTGCCTATCATAACCACCCACATGTTCAACTACTGCATTGCTAAATGCAAAATCAAATTTCTTTTCAAATTCAGGAAAGTTAAAACCATCAAATTCAACAACATTAAAATGACTAATATATTGTTCAATAGTTCGTTAAAAAAAGCCTTAAGCCAGAAACGAAATGGTGCAAATTTTTTATTACCAGAGAGTTGCTACTAATTTGCATTGTCATGCAAGCATCTTATCATTAATTACTTGAAAAAATTCAGTGTAAGCCAACGTTGTTCATGCCCTTGTACCCCGGCTAAAGCTTCAGCAGCAAGCGATTTAAGAATTTGCCCCTCCAAAATTCATGTTCGTTTCATACCCTATCAAACCCATCATCAAAATACCCCCCCAATGCAATATCGTATATTTTTTCATCAAGCGGTAGGTTTATTTTTGAAAAACTGACTCACAATATTTTATATAAATGACTTTTCCCATTTTTCCCACTACACGTAAAGGATGCATAGCATTCTTTCAGCCATTTCTTGTCCCCGTTCCGAATTTGATTCTGCTGTCAATGGAATATTAGAGGTGTAACAAATAACCTTTGTTGCTCTTCACTAACTTTCCGGTGATAAAACCCTCCCCTCTATCCCCAAAACCATCAAAGCCTCCTGCATCACTTCGACTCCTTTTTCGGGGTTTCCATTATAATGAATCAATTTATTTTCGGAGGGAAAGGACAAATGCAATGACCACCCGTTATTTTCAACAGGAGCATTACCCGATAAAGGTAGGATCTCAATGATGTCATAAAATAGTTTTCGTTGTTCTTCGCCGATTTCCCTGCGATAAAGATAGTGGTGATCCAGAAAGGAGACTTCCCGGCCACGCAGGGTCAACAAAAAGCGATAAACGACCTCCTCTCCCTCTACTTTTTTCCCCCAGAACACCCCGCCTGAATAACTTTTCAAAATATTGCCTCCACATCTGCTGCACCGCCAGATTGGTTCATAGGGAAGCCCCCGGAATGGTGCTTTATACAAACTGTCGTCTGACAAATTGAAAACGGTGGATCCGGCACCGCAATAAGGACAAATTTCCGGCTGACTTGCTGAAGCGAATAGATTTTCCATGGTTCTTTTTCAACAAAGGAAAGGGGGACCGGTGCAATGGAATTGCACAAGAAAATTCCCCAGGGAATAAAATCCCAGACAACAACATCGGTCGTGCCTATGGCACTGAGAAGGGAAAAATTGCAGCTGTATTAAGCATTCCAGTTACGGAGGAACGTGCCTATGGCTCTGTAATGAAAATTTCTTTGGAAAATGGCACAGAAGAAATTTTGCGCCAGGGAGATAAATTTATTTTTTTAAATTTGTCGATATTGTTAAAAGTTAACCAATTAATCTTAATCCTATGGCCAACACCTACCACCAAATGTATGTCCAGGCTGTTTTCGCTGTGAAATACAGAGCAGCGATTATTGAAAAACCATGGCGCCATCAATTCATGGCCGTCATAGGAAATTTGGTAAACGAAACAGGCTGCAAGAACATTATTGTTAATGGCGTAGTTCCGAAGGACCTGGGCGATTCTATTCCCCCGGGGTTTATTCCGGGGGAATCTGTCACATAAAAGGATGAGCAAATCAATGTTCCCATTGCTCACTTCCCTTTTCGTATTTGATGTAGAATTTATTCGCCGGGGTTTCCTTAAAAAACTCCTTTTCCATCATACTCTTTTCCCCACAGAATTTTTCCTTTCTGGATTCGATCAATTGCTTTTTTGGCATATTGACAATTTCACTTACATAAAACCGGTGATTCATTTGCTGATCCGGCCCTTCTGCCACATGATAAACAAGACGGTTCTCAAAAACCACGGGACTCTCTTCTTTATCAAACTGCAATCGGCTCACCTCTTTTCTGCCGGGATACAACAAAAGGTCACAATCACGAATTTTATTGCCATAAATTGAGAATTTGGCAATTCTTTTTAAGGTCCCCGCAGGCACACAAACCACCTCCTGTTCAGGAATTGAAACGGCGTAACCTTCAGAATTGGTCAGCGCAGCTGATTGAGCCACCGAGTAACTTCCCGATAAAAGCCGGCCAACAGCATCCAGATCCGAAATCGACCTGCTGGCTGAAGCAGTTTGCCCCCCGGACACAGAAGACCCTGAAGAATGGGTAAACACCCGGTTCAGAAAATAATCATTGGCACGCCCGTTTAGCACAAAATAGCTTCTATCCAAATTAATGAATAGGGCCTGATCGGTTTTGTTTTCAATTCGAAAACCCATATCTCCTTCCTCACCCCAAAAATCGTAATAAATACCACAATCGGCATTCTCAAAAATCAAGGCGGATTCCTGTTTTTCAATGTCTTCATTTACAGGCTCTGCTTCAAAAACCTGATAATACACTTTGGGGGCACAGGAATTCAGGCCCAGAATCATGAACAAGGTGAACAGAATTACAAAAGTTCTCATAGTTAAATGGTTTAATTTGCTCTAGCCAATACGACCAAGCTTCAGATTAAAATATTTTTTATCGGACAAAAAATAGTAACGATCTGTGCAATCAATCTGCATAACCAGAAAAATACGGTCAGGGTTTCACTCGGGTGAAGCCCTGAATGACCAATGAATAAAAAAGATGTGCTTGCAAAATGGGAATTAAATGTGCAATGAATTTGCAGTGGGCAGGTACGGCGGTTTCTTACCGCAACTTAGAGGTATTAATGATCGAAATATATAGAACCAAATGGATAAATAATTGACCGGCAACATCAAAAAGATCCAAAGCTATAGAAATAAATGGGCAAATAAGGATGTTCAACCCGCGCCGGGGCGCATAATTGATTTTTAAACTTTTCTCCGGGGATTAAAATCCAGGCCAACAATATCGGTCGTGCCTATGGCACTATTAGGGAAAATTGCAGAGATACCAAACATCCCGGTTCCGGAGGAACGGCTAATTTTATAACCCTGGAATTGATCTCTGATAACCCAAAAACTATCATATTATACACTGGATAAATGACTGATTTTGCTCAAGGGGCTGAAATCCTGGGATGGCTGGCTCTTTCTCTTTCCCCAGGGATTAAAATCCCAGGCAAAAACATCGGTCGTGCCTCTGGCACTAGTAGGGAAAAATTCCAGCTGTATCAAACATACCAGTTCCGGAGGAACGGCCGATTTTATAACCCCGGAATTGATCTCTGATAACCCAAAATCCTATCATATTATACAC
>JAWOCV010000227.1:0-3851 GCA_046483585.1 Marinilabilia sp. | reverse complement strand
AGAAGGTAGGATGCCAGTGCTTCAGCACCGCCTGAATTCTCCAGAATGGCGCCGAACATCGCGCCCAACCCGACTATCACAGCCACGAATCCCAGCGTATCGCCCATTCCTTTCTGCATGGTGGAAATGATATCTTCAGAAGGCATTCCGGCCAGAAGACCTACCGCTATACTGGCAATGAGCAGGGAAATAAATGCCTGGATCCTGATATATAGGATGAGAACCAGTAAAAGAGCTATACCGGATAAAACGGCGAGTAAGAGCGTGGTGTCAATCATAGAACTATGTGAATGGTTGGAGCGGTTTCCGGACAGAAGAGAATTCCCGAAACCCGGGTTTATGCTGGTGTTTTATATTGTATTCAGGTCAGTGATGGAAAATCCTCGTATTTAAGATCAATATCAGATGCTACAGCGTTTTCTCTGACCTGTTCGGGGGTTTTTCCGCCCGGAATGGCCACATGACAAGCCGGATGAGCGATGCAGAACCGCAGGCTCAGCTGGGCCATGGAGTATTCTTTGTGCTGATCGAAAAACTTCTGGAACTGTTCAAGTTGTTTCAGATAATTGTCAAGTTTTTCAGAAGACAGGTTGAACCGTCGGTGATCATCATCGCCAAATTTGGAATCGCGTGAGAATTTTCCGGCCAGAAAGCCGAACAGGATCGGGATGCGTACGATCACGCCGGTTCCGTATCTTTGAGCCAGTGGGAACAGTTTCTTTTCTGCTTCACGCTCCAGCAGGTTGTAACGGACCTGAATGACATCCAGCAGGTCATGATGTTCTTCAAGGAAATGGGCCTGCTCCGTTTCTTTGAACGATTGAATGCTCCACCCGGCATGTTTGATTTTTCCGTCTCTTTTTAGTGCCTCCAGGGCTTCCCAAGGTTCGTCCATGGCAAGAATTTCCTCATCGGGACTATGGAGTTGAAGGATGTCCAGGGCTTCCACGCCCAGTCTTTTTATACTTTGTTCAGCGGCGTAAATGAGATGTTTTTTGGAATAATCGGGATTGTGAGGGGTGGTCTTGTAGTCTTTTCCAAGAAAGGGATAGAAATTGTTGCCGGCTTTCGTGGCAATAACCACCTTGTCTTTTCGTTCCCGCTCGTCCAGCACTTCACGTATCAATTCTTCGGAATGGCCGGAGCCGTAAACATCGGCCGTATCGATGAATGTGATACCTCTGTCGAGGGCTTCATGAAGAGCTTTTTTGGATTTTTCATCATCTGTCTGACCCCAGTCTCTTCCGCTGATCCCCCAGGCCCCGAAGCCTATGGTGGAAATGACCGGACCGTTCTTTCCTAATTTTGTGTACTGCATGGTTTTTTCTTGTATTCAATAGTTCGTTTAACTTTTATAATAGATTGTTGCTCAGTTGTTTGAGTTTGATGTATTCTGTATGCTAAAAATCTGTTTTTCAATATGATAAAATTTCTCTTTTATCTAGCAAGAACCCTAAGTCATTTAAAATATGATGTTTAACTAATTTTATTAGTTCTTTGGTTATGTCGCAAAAGAGGGAGCAACTTTTCCTTCCAGCTTTGAGCTTCGAGCTTTCAGCTACAAAGTGCTTTCTGCTTTATATCTCTGCGACGGAAATACTAACATCTAATGATCTATTGTGTATTCGAAAGATAGTGATTTTGGATGGTATAAAAAATATTGGTTCATCACCAAAATGCGTACTTAATTTTATAAAAATAGAAATGTTTAATGATTACTAAAGCATACGACACCTTCAGCGTCGATATTTTATATTTTGCAAACAGCTATAAACATAGGAGCCCTTCAGGCTCCGATTCTCTCAAATATACGGGCATGACCCCGAAGTGGGTCAAATGTTTATAGATTTAATGTATACATGAGAATCGACCCCCAAAGCGGGTCGTACCCGTTATGTATATTTATCTAAAAATCTGACAATCGATTGAAACCTGTCTCACGACATAAAATAACCTGAAATAATACATTTCAAATCCGGGAATGTTCCGGTGTTGTTTGATTGGTGTATGAGGTGATTGGTCGTACTTTTGCAATGAATTTTAAACAAACAAAAAAATCTATTGATATGAAGATGTTACAAACAGGTTTACAGGAGATCGAAACCGCAGATGAACTGCAAAAGATTATATCGGAAAATGAAAATGTGATGGTGTGTTGTGGACGGATGGGACCTATGTGTGTGCCTGTTTATGAGTCCATGGAAGAGCTGGAGGAGGAGCGTGAGGATGTGAAGTTTTTTACCATGGCCTTTGACAGTCCTGAAGCCGGAGTGATCCGTAATGCACCCGAAACACAGGGTTTTATGGGATTGCCTTTTACCATGTATTACAAAAACGGAAAGGTGGCTCATGCCACCAGTAGTATTCAGAGTATGGATCAGATCACCGAAGTGTTGGATAAACATTTTAACTGATTTTCATGGACGATACGTTTGACGTAATGATTATCGGGGCGGGGGCTGCCGGGCTGACTGCGGGGATTTATGCCTCGCGTGCCCGGTTGTCGACCCTGATTTTGAATGAAGGGGCTGTTGGCGGGCAATTGGTGCTGACCAACGAGGTGGCCAATTATCCAGGGGTGGAGACCACCAACGGATATATGCTGGCCAACATTATGAAGAAACAGGCCAAATCGTTTGGGTGTAAGATCAAATCGAACATCCGGATTGCCCGTTATCAACTGGAAGGGGACATCAAAGAAGTGGAGCTTGAAGACGGGCGTTCTTTCCGGGCTAAGACGGTCATTCTCACGCCGGGTGGTAGACCCCGTTCATTAAATGTGCCAGGAGAAGAGACATTTAAAGGAACCGGCATATCCTATTGTGCCACCTGTGATGGCGATTTCTTTAAAGACAAAGAGATTGCCGTGGTCGGTGGTGGAAATTCGGCCCTGGAAGAGGCTGTCACTCTGACCAATTATGCTTCAAAAGTGACGGTGATTCATCAGTTTGATCACTTTCAGGCTTTTGAACATGCCGTTGAAGAAGCAAGGAAGAATGAGAAGATCGAGTTTGTGATGGAGGCAGAACCCCGCGCCTTTAATGGCAACGGACACCTCCAAAATATGGCCATTGAGCATTTGCCTACGGGAGAAAATAGAGAGCTGGATGTGGAAGGGGCTTTCATTTTTGTGGGATATTTACCCAATACCGAGTCGCTTCAGGGTTTGGTCGAGTTGAACGAACGCAATGAAATTGTTGCCGACCGGGATATGAAAACCAATGTTCCCGGGGTTTTTGCCGCCGGCGACAGCATTAACAAAAGATACCGCCAAATCACTACAGCTACTGCCGAGGGGACAATAGCTGCTCTGAGTGCCGGCGAATATCTCAGATAATACAGGTTTTGTTAGATAAAAGTAACCTGGCCGCGGGGAAGCTCTTAGCTGTTAGCTCTTAGCTGTTAGCTGTTAGTAGCTCTGTCGCAGAGTCAGTAGTAGCTCAAAGCTGAAAGCTCAAAGCTCGAAGCTGAAGAGAAAGGTTGCTCTCTTTTGCGACATAACCAAAGAACCAACAAAAATGTATATGATTGAATTTCGGTTGTTTACATATTTAGTTAGATAAAAGGTGATAATGGAGCGTAGTGAAGAAATATCCGGAAGTGCCATTTTATCCCGCCCCGGGATGTTTTTTGTTGCCCCCGGAAAGATTTGCAATCCCCCGGAAAATTTAAACGTTTCCCCGGAAAATTTTATCCTGCCCCCGGCGACCGGGACGGCTCAAAACTTTCCGGGAAATCGAAAATTTTTTCCGGGGGTGAAAAATATTGCTTAAAAAATCTGATATTTTTCCAGGGATCGGGATATTTCATCCCGGGGAGCAGAAATTTTAATTAAAATCCGCTTAAAATTT
>JAWOCV010000209.1:0-14283 GCA_046483585.1 Marinilabilia sp. | reverse complement strand
TGCACAAGTCTGATGGTTGGAAAGTTCCCCGGCCGCAGCCGCAGAAATTTCCAGAGATGCTGAGGCAGAGGCTCCAAATTGTATTTTTTTCTTAATACAGTGTACTCTCTCGCAAGATGGTTGATATGGTCGTCATCGAAGACCAGCCCTTCAAGGAAACCGCCCTGACCGAGGAAAAGGGCCTCAAGTTTGAGTTGTGAATCAGCATTGCGCCCAACAATTTTCCAGGATGTCTGCCGTGCAAGGCGCTCAAAAGGTTCTCCATTCAGTCCGAACCCGAAATTTCTGGCCAGGATCACATAAAATGCCTCCGCCCAGTCGTTATTGTAAGCCTCCAGCAGGGATTCAATACCTCCCACTTTATGCTCCAGTTTTTCGGCAACCATACGTTCGATCCAGCTGTTGATCTCAATGGCCGGCACCACATCCGTTCGACCTTCACAAGCCACCCAGCCGGAATGGGCATACAGCCGCTGATACCTGTTCAAAAGAGCATCATCCACCTCCATCTCCCATGCCGGCAAGATTCGCCCGCTTCTGGAATAGGCTTGTTCATCGTTATCGATAACAACGTGAAGAACCACATTGTCATAATGCAAGTCATTGTGATGCTTGTGACGGAACCAATCCGAAGCCCGCTGATGAATCTCAACATTCCCGGCCCAGAGCGTGCCATCAAGCTTGATCTTTGCATTAAAAAAATCGGGTCCGGCATGATCATTGGGAAGTCCGGGATGAATGATTTCCAGAAACTGATCATCAGATGTGTAAAACATCCCCGGCTTATAGAGTTTGTGCTGCCAGATAAAATGAAGGAATTCTTCGCTCATACTACAGATCTTTATCTGTAATCCTCAGAGCCGGTTCACAACAATACCCCGGGATTACAATCAATTCAAAATTGATGAATCCCCAGCCTTCCAGGTCCGAAATTAAAAAGAATTCCCGGAAAAACCATCCGGCGGATCAAAATGTTATACCAAACCTGATTCGGAAAGTAACCCAGACATTTCCTGTTGAATGTCGAAAGCAGCTGCACGTGCCTCCTGTGCAAAATCCTCATCGCTTCCGGCAAAAATAACGGACCGGGATGCATTGACCAGCAATCCGCATTTTTCATTCATCCCGTGTCGGGCTACTTCGGCAAGACTTCCACCCTGGGCGCCCACACCCGGCACCAGCAGAAAATGATGAGGCGCAATGGCACGTACATCTTTCAACATATCAGCACGTGTGGCTCCCACCACAAACATAATATTATCACTGTCACCCCACTGCTGTGCGGTACGTATCACTCTTTCGAAAAGACGCTCCTCCCCTTCCTGCATATACTGGAAATCTCCGGCTCCTTTGTTGGAAGTGAGGGCCAAAAGAATCACCCAGCGTCCGATGTAAGTCAGAAATGGTTTTACCGAATCTTCACCCATATAAGGAGCAACGGTAACAGCATCAAAATCCATGGCATCAAAAAACGCACGGGCATAAAGATTGGAAGTATTGCCAATATCCCCGCGCTTGGCATCTGCTATCACAAAAATGTCAGGATAGTTGTAACGAATATAATGAACCGTTTTTTCCAGGGTGTTCCATCCACCTACACCCATGCTTTCATAAAATGCAAGATTGGGCTTGTAAGCCACCGCCAGATCATGCGTAGCATCGATGATCTCTTTGTTAAAAGCAAAAACGGGATCGGTGGTGTCATACAAATAATGCGGGATCTTGTTTATATCGCTGTCGAGTCCCACACAAAGGAAGCTTCTTTTCTTCTTTATCTGTTCAAAAATTTCGTGACTGGTCATGGTGTTTGTTTTTTGGGTGCTGGTTGCTTGTTGCTTGTTGCTGGGTGCTGGTTTGGTAAATTAAAGTTCGCTGACCTTCATGCGCTCAGCATTTTCCTCAATCTGAAGTTTATCAATAATGGGCCCGATTTCACCGTCCATTACAGCAGTCAAATTATGGATTGTATAATTGATGCGGTGATCTGTTACCCTTCCCTGAGGAAAATTGTAGGTGCGGATTTTGGCTGAACGGTCGCCGGTTGAGACCATGGTTTTCCTCTTGGATGTAATCTCGTCGAGGTATTTTTGATATTCAAGATTATATATGCGGGTCCGCAATTCAGTCATGGCTTTGTCCAGGTTTTTGAGCTGTGATTTTTGGTCCTGGCAGGTTACGACAATACCTGTGGGAATATGTGTTAACCGGATGGCCGAATAGGTTGTATTCACCGACTGACCGCCCGGTCCTGAAGCGCAATAAGTATCCTTTCTGATGTCTTCCTGTTTCAGATCAATATCAAACTCTTCAGCCTCAGGCAAAACAGCCACCGAAGCCGCCGAAGTATGCACCCGTCCCTGGGTCTCGGTCTGAGGAACCCGCTGAACACGATGCACACCGGACTCATATTTCATAATGCCGTACACGCCTTTCCCGGTAATCTTCATGACCACTTCCTTATAGCCACCGGAAGTTCCTTCGGAATAATGGGTCACCTCATATTTCCAGCCTTTTCTTTCGCAAAATTTGGTGTACATCCTGAAAAGGTCTCCGGCAAAAATGCTGGCCTCGTCACCTCCGGTTCCGGCTCTGATCTCCAGAACCGCATTTTTTGAATCTTCGGGATCACCAGGCAGAAGCAACATCTTGATCTCCTCTTCCATCTGAGGACGCTTTTCTTCCAGCTCTTCCAGCTCATCCCTTGCCATGGCCCGAAGCTCATCATCTTCTTCTTTCAGCATTTTACGGGCATTTTCAACATTGTCCAGCAAGTTTTTGTATTCCTTTCCCTTTTCAACAATATCTTCCAGCTCACGATATTCTTTGTTCAACTTCACATAACGTTTCTGATCGGCAATCACATCGGGATCGGTGATCATCTGTCCTATCTCTTCAAAACGCAATCTCAGCGATTCCAGTTTTTCGAGTAACGAATTATCTTTTGTCATAAATATTTTTTTAATCCTTTTTCACTTTTGGCCGGGTCAAATAAAAAAACCTGCCTGCAGAACATTCGCGTTAACAACGCAACCATGCATACTGCAACAGGTTGAAAACATCTGACCCCATCTAATAAAAATAGGTGCCCTTTTCTCCTTTTATCGCCAATTGGTTTCCTTCGGAAGAATCTTCGCAATGGCCTACCACCCGGCCTTCAATACCATAAGCAGCCGCTATATCGATGATCTGGTTTGCCCATTCCTCTTTCACATAAAACTCGAAACGGTGGCCCATATTAAAAACTTTGTACATCTCCTGCCAGGGGGTGCCGCTGGTTTCCTGAATAATACGAAACAAGTCCGGAACGGGAAACATATTGTCTTTGATCACATGCATGTTCTCAACAAAATTAAGAACTTTCGTCTGGGCCCCTCCTGAACAATGAACCATTCCATGAATATGGGGACGAAGGTCTGTTAACACTTCCTTTACCACCGGTGCATAAGTGCGTGTGGGCGAAAGCACCATTTTGCCGGCATCAATTCCCAGTGATTCAATGGCATCGGTCAGTTGATATTTTCCCTGATAAACCAATCCCTCCGGAACTTCGGGATCAAAACTCTCGGGATATTTTCGGGCCAGATAATGAGCAAAAATGTCATGACGGGCCGACGTAAGACCATTGCTGCCCATCCCGGCATTAAAAAAATCTTCATACGTAGCTTGTCCGGTGGAAGATAATCCAACGATCACATCACCAGGTTGAATAAGATGATTCGATATCACCTCACTCCGCCTCATCCTGGCCGTAACGGTGGAGTCGACAATAATGGTCCGCACCAGATCGCCTACATCGGCCGTTTCACCACCCGTACTGTATACAGAAACACCCATATCCCGCAGACCTTCCACCAGTTCTTCTGTTCCATTGATAATGGCCGAAATAACTTCCCCGGGAATACGGTTTTTGTTCCGCCCGATGGTTGACGATAGCAGAACATTGTCGGTCGCTCCCACACAAAGCAAGTCGTCCAGATTCATAACGAGCGCATCCTGGGCAATCCCCTTCCAAACCGAAAGATCTCCAGTCTCCCGCCAGTACATATAGGCCAGTGAGGATTTCGTGCCGGCACCATCAGCGTGCATAATATTGCACCAATCGGGATCACTACTGAGAAAATCCGGAACAATTTTACAAAAAGCTTTCGGAAAAAGTCCCTTACCCAAATTCTCAATGGCATTGTGCACATCTTCTTTAGATGCGGAAACACCTCGCTGATTATATCTCATCTCATTTTGCACGGTCATCTGCTTTTTTACCTATAACAACATTAGTCCGGACAGACGAAAAACTTCCGCTCCTATAATGTCGCCACAAAAATACACAAAGTTTTGAGGGATAAAAAGTAAATCAAGTCATCCTCTCATCAAAGCCGTGACAAAAAGAGATTTTGTTTTTTCTTTAATTCCACAATAGATCTTAGATCTTAAATCTAAAAATCTAACGGTCTATTGGTAATTCGGGCTTGAAATTTTATTAATTGTTGTGTAATTTTATAAAAGGGTCAATTTTAGAACCCTTTGACCCCGATTAGGAATAATCCTTGTACTACATATTAAAAAACTTATTTTCTGTGTCTTGGGCAACTTTCTCAACTTTAAAGTTGACAATATTTCAAAAAAAGATTTTTTGACACCGACAAAATTTCATGACCATGAAGACAAAAATTGATAAAACCAGTTTTGGCAGTATCACCATATCAGGTAATACATACGATCATGATGTGGTTATCGATCAAAACGGAGAAATCAGCAAACGCAAGAAAAAATTATCAAAAGCGATATACGGGACATCCCACACTCTGTCACTCGATGAAGCCAAATATATTTACCAGCCCGGGGCTGAAGAACTGATCATCGGGACTGGGCAGACCGGGTATTTAGAACTTTCAGACGAAGCAGCCGACTTTTTCCGTCAAAACAACTGCCGGGTGCAAATGCTTTCGACGCCGGAAGCCCTTAAGGCCTGGAACAATGCGTCCGGTAACACCATCGGCTTATTCCATGTAACCTGCTAATCCGTGCCTAAACACCCGGCACCGTTTGTCTAACGGACCTATGATCAGCCAGAATTTAATGCAATGTAACACAACCTAACAGATCGTTAGATTTTTAGATTTAAGATCTAAGATGATTCATATATTGCTGATAACCTGTGTTTTAATTTAAACGTCTCTTCAGGTTAAGCAGTTGAACCACAAACACTTAAAAAAGTTTAACGGAGCATTGTTCTTGATATTTGACAGATAATCAGTTGAACAATTCTTCACTTTTCCGGTTAATCATTCAGTCAATTGACCGTTAGATTTTTAGATATAAGATTTAAGATCAATCGTATAACATTAATAATCTGCCTCTTAGCAGAAAAATTGCACGTTTTTTAAACAACTAAAAATCAAGTTTTTGCAAAAGTCTAACGGACCATTGTCATTAGGACTTTGCAAGTAATGGTTAATTAATTGTTTAAGACTAAGTGACTTCTTTGTTAAAATGCAGATTATCAACGATATATGGGTCACCTTAGATCTTAAATCTCAAAATCTAACGATCTGTTAATTCATTAACCCTCTAAATTTGGTGCTATGAATTTGAAAAGCGTTTTTTCACTGATGACTCTTCTGGCCATGACACCTTTATTGTTATTCAACACGCATGCCCAGTCACAAAGTGATTCATTCAATACCTCTGAAGGAAACCTGGAAATCGTTCATATCGGACATGCTTCCCTCTACTTCACTTTTCTCGATAAGACCATTCATGTGGACCCCTTTGGCGACATGGGGGATTATGAAAAAATGCCCAAAGCTGACCTGATACTAATCACCCATGCCCACGGGGACCATCTCGATCCTGAAACCATTGAAATGATCTCCAAAGAAGATACCCGCCTCGTCCTGAACGAAGAATCTTTCGAGTCCCTAAACAAAGGTCAGGTGTTAAAAAACGGCGAAGAAACAAATGTTCTTGGACTGAAAATCAAAGCCGTTCCTGCCTACAATATCAAACACAAAAGAGGCAATGGCGAACCTTACCATCCAAAACACCGCGACAACGGATATGTCATCGACTTTGCCGACAAACGGGTATACGTGGCCGGAGACACCGAAAACATTCCTGAGATGAAGGAACTCAATGACATCGACATTGCTTTTCTCCCCATGAACGTTCCTTACACTATGACACCTGAAATGTGTAAAGAAGCGGCTCTGATGTTCAAACCCGGGGTGCTCTTCCCCTATCATTACAGCATGGGAGAAACCAATACCGACAAGTTTGCGGATTTAATGCAGGAGGTTCCGGAAATTGAAGTCCGTTTCCGGCACGAATAGAACCATGACGACCGGGCAAAAAAACGTATATTTGCCACATGGTACATATCTACACAGGAAACGGAAAAGGCAAGACAACTGCTGCCCTGGGACTGGCTGTGCGGGCAGCAGGCTCCGGCATGAAAGTTTTTTTCGGCCAATTTGTCAAAGGCATGGCCTACAGTGAAGTAAAACTTATTGGTGAACAAATACCGCAGATCGACCACCAACTTTTCGGACAAAAGTGTTTCATTAAACGGCAGCCGGAAAAGGCCGATTATGAGTCAGCTCGTAACGGTCTATCCCGGGTAAAGGAACTCGTCCGTGAGAAAAAATACGACTTGATCGTTCTCGATGAAATCAATATCGCCCTGTATTACAAATTGCTTGAACCAGGTGATATCATCGCCCTGATCGATGAGCTGCCGGATAACACCGAGCTCGTTCTGACCGGACGGTATGCCCTTCCCGAACTCATTGAAAAAGCCGACCTTGTCACCGAGATGAAAGAGGTGAAACACTATTTCAAAAATGACACGAAAGCCCGTAAAGGCATTGAATTTTAACGCATAAAATATCCGCTCTTCTTTTTTCTTAATATCACATAAGAGGGGAAGTGGTCGCTGTACCCCCCGTGATACCAGTCACCCACGTAAGTCCGGAAAGGATACCCTGTATAATCCCCTTCCTGCTGTCTGAGAAATTCAGGATCGAACACACCGGTTTTTTCCAGGTAATAATGACCATTTTCTTCCTCCAGCAGGTTTGGTGTCACGATCATCTGATCAAACATATTCCAGACACCCCGGTAACAAAGGGTCCCTTCTCCTTCGAAAAACAAGGGGGCGGTTGCATTGAAAAGGCTGTCACTCTCTGGTGGCTGTGGTTTAACCCCTGCCCTGAGATGATGCCGGACGCTCTCGTTATCCGGATCATCGTTCAAATCGCCCATCAAAATGATCGCGTCATCAGGATTTGAACGAGAAAGGGAATCAACAATTGAACGAGAAAGCCGTGCAGCATCGTCACGGAACGGAGCACTCCTCTCCTGTCCGCCATACCTTGAAGGCCAGTGATTGACAATAAAATGCATCGCCTCCCCGTCAAGTTCACCTGAAACCACCAGCTGGTCACGGGTATAGATACGATCTCCATCATCATCATAAATCTTCAGTGGTACCGAATGATATTGACTGACCTGAAAATATTCAGGCCTGTAGATCAGGGCCACATCAATGCCACGACGATCGGGTGAATCTTCATGAACGATCCGGTAATCAAAATCCTTTAATTCACCGCTATTCACCAGATCTTCAAGAACATCCCGGTTTTCCATCTCACAGAGACCAACAACAGCCGGTGCATCCAGATCCTGCGAATCGGCCATAGCAACGATGACAGAGGCCATATTCCGGAGTTTTTGCTCATAACGCCCGGTATTCCAATTTTTATCGCTTTCCGGGGTAAATTCTCTGTCGCGTACAGCCGGGGTATTGATGGTGTCAAACAAATTTTCAAGATTGTAAAAAGCCACAAGCCTGCGTGGCTCTTGCACCTTACATGAAGGCAATGAAGCAAAAACAGTTATTGCAAGGAGAGCTGCGAAAAAGAAGAGTCGGTTCATTTTTTGTTCTTTAAATTTCCCTTCAAAAATATAAAATTGCTATCTTAAACAACCTTTCAAGCGGTAAATTTTGATCATATAGAAAAACAGCCCCTACCCGGCACATTATTATCCTGATCATGAAAGAACTGTTCCCTGAAACAAGAAAATTTTTATTTCTTTGCGACATCAAAAATCTATTGACAAGTCCGCTCCATGGATATTTTCCATACCCCGGACAAGAGAACATATTTTGAACCTGAAAAAGAGACACAAATGGGTAAAGTAATGATCATTGGCGCAGGCGGTGTTGGCACTGTTGTAGCCCATAAAACAGCCGCTCTTCCGGAGGTTTTTTCGGAAATCATGCTGGCCAGCCGCACCAAAAGCAAATGCGACGACATCGCGCGCAAGATCGGCAGCAACCGCATTCAAACCGCACAGGTAGATGCTGACAATGTACCGGAACTGGTAGAGCTGATCAATGGTTTTGGCCCCGATCTGGTGATAAACGTGGCCCTGCCCTATCAGGACCTTACCATTATGGATGCCTGCCTGGAGACAGGCGTCTCATACCTGGATACGGCCAACTACGAACCCAGGGATGAGGCAAAATTCGAATACAAATGGCAGTGGGCCTATTACGATAAGTTCAAAGAAGCCGGTTTGACAGCTATTCTGGGCTGTGGTTTCGATCCGGGGGTGACATCCATTTTTACGGCCTACGCCGCCAAGCATTATTTTGATGAAGTGCAGTATCTCGACATCGTTGACTGCAACGCAGGAGATCACGGAAAGCCCTTTGCCACCAATTTCAATCCAGAGATCAATATACGCGAAGTGACGCAGAAAGGGAAATACTGGGAAAACGGCAAATGGGTAACCACCGAACCCCATGAAATTCATAAACCCCTGAATTACCCGGAAATCGGGCCCCGGGAATCTTACCTCATCTATCACGAAGAGCTCGAATCGCTGGTAAAAAATTTTCCTACGCTGAAACGGGCCCGTTTCTGGATGACCTTTGGGGAGGAATATCTCACACATCTGCGGGTGATCCAGAACATAGGCATGGCCAGGATCGATCCGTTGAAATTCAAGGGGGTGGACATCATTCCCATCGAATTTTTGAAAGCTGTTTTACCCAACCCCGGCGATCTGGGTGAAAATTATAAGGGCAAAACATCCATCGGCTGCCGGATACGCGGACTGAAAGACGGAAAAGAAAAAACCTGTTACATCTACAACAATTCCGAGCATGAAAAAGCCTATCAGGAGACAGGCACCCAGGCTGTAAGTTATACCACCGGCGTTCCGGCCACCATAGGGGCCATGATGTTTCTGAAAGATCTGTGGAAAAAACCGGGGGTCTTCAACGTGGAAGAGTTCGATCCCGATCCCTTCATGGAAGAACTGAACAAACAGGGATTGCCCTGGCACGTTAAAGAAGACACCGATATAGAACTCTGAGGTAACTCAAAACACTCTTCAGCAAGGATTATCACAGACTTTCCGGTTCTGTGATGGTCCTTAAATCAACATTTTTCAAAATGGCCATTGATATTTCCCAGGTTCCAACACCATGCTATGTCATGGATGAATCCCTTTTCCGCAAAAACCTTGAACTGATCCGGAGTGTTGCTGACCGGACCGGTGTGGAGATCATCCTCGCCTTCAAGTCATTTGCGTTGTGGCCCGCATTTCCCATCGTACGGGAGTATATTTCAGGTGCTACGGCCAGTTCTGTCCATGAGGCACGCCTTGCTTTCGAAGAAATGGGTAATCCGGCTCACACTTATTGTCCGGCCTATACCGATGAGGACTTTCCGGAAATCATGGCATTCAGTAGTCACATAACTTTCAATTCAGTCGGGCAATTCGAAAGGTTCCGGCCAATGCTCAACAATCATTCCAGTCACATATCGGCCGGTCTGCGCATCAATCCCGAATATTCGGAAGTATCCACGGACCTTTACAACCCATGCTCTCCCGGCTCCCGTCTTGGAATCCCCGCCGGAAATATGCCCGATACATTGCCCGACGGGATCGAAGGACTTCACTTTCATGCCTTGTGCGAGTCGTCGGGTTATGAACTGGAAAAGGTGCTCAGAAATGTTGAAAACAAATTCGGAAAGCAGTTAAAACAGATCAAATGGCTGAATATGGGTGGTGGCCACCTGATAACCCGGAAAGACTATGATGTCCCCCACCTGATCGATCTCCTGAAACGCTTCAAAGAAAAATGGGGCCTCCATCTGATCCTGGAACCCGGCAGCGCTTTTGCCTGGGAAACAGGCGTTCTGGTATCGAAAGTCGAGGACATCGTGGAAAACCATGGCATAAAGACCGCCATGCTCAATGTCAGTTTCACTGCACACATGCCCGATTGTCTCGAAATGCCTTACAAACCCCGCATCACCGGAGCGTTTCACGAACCGGTTCAAGGGCTTCCCACTTACCGTATGGGCGGCAACAGTTGTCTCGCAGGGGATTTCATGGGTTACTGGAGTTTCAACACCCCCCTGCAACACGGAGACCGCATTGTATTTGAGGACATGATCCACTATACCATTGTCAAGACCACCATGTTCAACGGCGTTCCCCACCCTTCCATAGCCTTTTGGAACGATGACCGGGGCCTGACCATGATCCGTAAATTTGCCTACAACGATTACAAATCACGAATGGGATAAGCCTGTTCCCCGCAAAAATATTTTAACTCTCCTGAAACTTTCAAATCCGTCTACCCGTATTTGAATTGTGTATCTAATTTTCAAACTACAACCCTCCAGATTCAATTTCCATTTTACAAAAGAACTTGAAATTATTGTTGATTTAAAAAAATAAACTTTATATTTTTAAGGTAAAAGATGATACTATGCTTCAGGAAACAACACTAAAATATACAGTAAAGTTGGGATTTGAGGAGATCAAGCTTCCCCCCTTTGAAGACATCCTTGTTATTGGTAAAAAATCTCCTCAGGGAAAAGTGGGCATCTCCAAACTTTTCGAATTACTGGTTCCCAACGAATTTGAAACCATCGACGTAGACGATCCCAAGGTGGAAGCTGTCTTCATCAACCGCCGAATCCTCAACAAAATTGAACAAGAAAGGATCATGAGTATGCTCAAAAGAAAAGTTTTTCCTTATATTTCGCCTTCCGAAATCCTGAAAGTGGACTTCAAGCTCAAAATCAATTACGATACCATTGATTTGGAAATATAAGCAAGACCATGTTAATCGAGCCTTACATTGAAAAAAGCTATCCTAGAACAGAGCCATTAAAAGGCATCAACACCATCGAAACTGAGCTTATGGATCACCGGTTTTTCGTTGTCATGGAAGAGCCGGAGAAGTATCTGGGAATGCTGACCATCCCGGATGTTCTGTCAAGAAAAAAAAAGCTGGTAGCCGATTGCCTGACTCCTAAGCCACACATCACACCCAATTCTTCTGTTGAAGAGGCCATGATGCTGATGACATCGACGCATCTTCCGGCACTGCCGGTAATAGATAATAACAACAAGTTTCATGGTATCCTGTCACAAAACAAGCTCATCGAAACTTTAAAGGCCCACCAGAAGGAGAGAAATGAATTGTACGAAAAAGAAATTTCACTCTCCGAACGCATTAAAGAGGAGTTCATCAGGAGCATTTCTCATGAGATCCGAACCCCGCTGAATGCCATACAAGGACTTTCCGAAATCCTGATATATTCTGACATATCAGAGGAAGACAAAGAAAACTTTGCCGGTTTATTACATGCCAAAACTGACGAGTTATTAAATGTTGTAGAGTCATTGCTTGACCTGGCACGACTCCAGGCCGGTGATTTTGACTTTGATCCCGTCGAAGACGTCAACCCGGAAGAAATGTGCCGGGATTTGACAAAGAAAGCCTCGGCCATGCGTACTTCATACCAAAAAGAACACATCATTCTGAAGCATACCATTAATCTGCCGGAAAGCTACCGGTTCAAAACCCGGCAAACCTACCTGCAGCAGGTTATGATCCACTTGATCAACAACGCTCTCAAATTCACGGAAAAAGGACATGTAGAATTCGGATGTTACCAAAACAAAGAGGAAGATCTGATTTTTTATGTAAATGATACCGGTATTGGCATTGAAGCCGAAAAACAGAAAAGAATATTTCAGGCCTTCGAAAAAGTCTGGGAGGCAAATCAACATATTTACCCGGGGATGGGACTCGGGCTTACCATTGCCTCCAGGATCATTGAAGCCGCCGGAGGTCGTATCTGGTTCAAATCGACCCCCGGCAAAGGAACTTGCTTTTATTTTAGTTTACCGGAAAAAATAAATACTATATCACAGATATGAGTTAATGAGTTTATGAACCCATGAGTTCAGCCCCCATTTCACGCAGCTTATATTTTTGTATTTTTCCACTGGCGGTTTTGGGAAAATCATCCACAAAAAACACATAAGCAGGAATTTTATACCGTGATATTTTTCCGCGGCAGAAATCCTGTACTGTCTCCTCGCTCAGGGAAGCGCCTGACTTCAGCTTTATAAAAGCGCCCACGATCTCTCCATATTTTTCGTCGGGAAGGCCTACCACTTCAACCATTTCCACTTCCGGGATATTGTAGATATAATTCTCGATCTCCCGCGGATAAATGTTCTCGCCCCCGCGAATGATCATATCTTTTATTCTTCCGGTGATTTTGTAAAACCCGTCGTCCGTTTTAACGGCCAGATCGCCAGAATGGAGCCAACCATCTTCATCGATGGCCCTCCGGGTTTCCTCGGGTTTGTTGTAATATCCGCGCATCACGTTATATCCCCGGCAACAGATTTCCCCCTGCTGGTTGGGACCAAGTTCTTCCCCGGTGTCGGGATCTACGATTTTGACCTCCACACCCGGCAGTTCCTTTCCTACGGTGGTGGCCCGTATCTCCGGGGGATCATATGTCCGGGTGGTGGTCATACCCGGAGATGATTCGGTGAGTCCGTAAACAATAATGATCTCATCGCAGTGCATTTTGTCCATAACCTGCTTCATCGTATCAATGGGGCACAAAGAACCCGCCATGATGCCCGTACGTAAAGAAGTGAGGTCAAACATATCGAACATGGGGTGATTAAGCTCGGCGATGAACATGGTGGGCACTCCGTAAATAGACGTACACTTTTCTTTTTGCACAGCGGCAAGGACCTTCAACGGATCAAAGTCTTCGGTGATCACCATCGAAACCCCATGGGTGATGACGGCACAAACGCCCAGCACACAACCAAAACAATGAAACAAAGGCACACAAAGCAGAAGCCTGTCATCGGAGGTATACTTCATATTGTTTCCAACAGCCAGTCCGTTGTTCACAATATTGTGATGAGTAAGCATCACGCCTTTGGGAAAACCTGTGGTTCCCGAAGTATATTGCATATTGACCACATCATAGCAACTGACCTGGTCTTTTCGCTCCTCTAAGATCTGATCCTCCACATGCGTGCCGAGCAACAATAATTCGGGTGTGTTGTACATTCCCCTGTGTTTCTGAGGACCCATGAAGATAACATTCCGCAAACCGGGAAACTTTTCACTCTTCAAATGTCCGCGCTGCCCTGTTTTAAGTTCTGGAACCAACTGGAAAACCATGTCCACGTAATCGCTGTCGCGATAACCATCAATCAGACACAACGCGTTCAAATCGGCATCTTTTATGAGATATTCCAGCTCGGCAAGTTTGTAGTTGGTATTTATCGTAACCAGTATGGCCCCGATCCTGGCTGTGGCAAACATCATGGTGGTCCAGTCGGGCACATTGTTGGCCCATATCCCCACTTTATCGCCCTGTTGAATGCCTATGGCGATCAACCCTTTGGCCATATTGTCTACCCGCTCGTTGAACTGACCGTACGAAAACCTCAGTCCCCTGTCCGGATATACCATGAAATCGTGGTTGGGCATCTCACCGGCCCATTTCTCCAGCAAGGCGCCCAGAGTATCTTCTGTTAATTGAAATGACATATGTTTTCTTTTTCAGGTGGAACAGAGTCCGGTATAATAAAGGAATTGAAATTATCAATAGTCCGTTAAACTTTTGCAAGTGTTTGTTATCCAATTGTTTAGGTCAGAAAGAATGACTATGTCAAAACACAGATTATCAACAATATATGAATCCTCTTACCTGCCTGCCGGTAGGCAGGAATCTTACATCTAAAAATCTATTAGAGATATCAGGTAAAAAGAGGAGACAGCAATAGTCTCCGGTTCTATTCGGGAAGATAAACCACAGCCAGAACGAGAGCCCTGCTACGGCCAATGGCCTTCACCTTATGATTCAGATAAACCGGTATCCTCACGAATTTTCAGGAGGCCAGCGCCAGCGAATCGGAATTGCTCGTGCC
>JAWOCV010000179.1:0-5486 GCA_046483585.1 Marinilabilia sp. | reverse complement strand
ATTTCTTTTACATGTCCTTTTTGGCATTGCCCCAAAAAGGACCAAAAAGGTCTAGTCCGTTTAAACCTATCGGCCCGCGAAAGCCAAAATTTCCGGCCATTGCGCAAGGCCGTGAGAGTCCCCCATTTTGGCTTTCCTCTATCCGCCGGCCTGTCTGCCGTTTTATGTATATGCAACCATCAATTTTAGTGATTGTACAGTCAAATAGCAAAATGTTTCTTTTTTATGAACCGCCAGGCAGGCCCGGAAAACGGACAGGCCACCGCGCCTTTTGAATATTCACATGTTTAGCTGTTTTGAAACATTCTTGTAGAAAAACAAAACACTCAAATTTTGTGGTGATATTAAACCCAGTTACAAAGTCATTGCTGATTTCAGATAAATAACCTTGCGCGTTACATTGTACAGATTTATCTAACATCCTAATTTTGATACTTGTTAAATATTTTTCAGAAGACCCTGCTTTGCATTCATTTCGAAAGAGAAAAAGGGAGATCAGCATCCCGGATTCCCCGTTGCTTATTTGGCTCATTTCCCATTTCAAACCTGATTTTTCCCCCATTTATGATGTCGTCATAACGGAGATAATTTTTGGAATAATCTTCCCCGTTGAGGGTAGCTGATTGGATATATACATTTTCCTGATTGTTGCCGGAAGCCTCAATGACAAATTGTTTTCCATCTTCAAGGGTAATGGTGGCCTTCTCAAACACAGGACTGCCCAATACGTATTCGTCGGTGCCGGGGCAGACACTGTAAAAGCCCAGTGCACTCAAAACGTACCATGAGGAAGTTTGCCCCTGATCTTCATCGCCAGGATAACCATTCTCCGTGGAATCGTACAAACCGGCCATCACCTCACGCGCCCGTGACTGTGCCTTCCAGGGAGCACCGGCATGATTATAGAGATAGATCATATGTTGGATGGGTTGATTGCCATGGGCATACTGTCCCATTTCCGCGATCTGCATTTCGGTCATCTCATGGATCTTATAGCCGTAAGAACCCACATCAACAGAATCACCAACGGCAAAGACCGAATCCATTTTGGCGATGAAATCGTCACGGCCACCCAGCAATTCGATCAAACCTTGTGTGTCATGAAAAACCGACCAGAGGTAATGCCAGGCATTGCCTTCGGTGTAGGGGCCGCCCCATTCAAAAGGATTAAAATCCGAAACCCATTGTCCGTCGCGATTTCTTCCCCGCATGAAACCCACCGAAGGATCAAAAACATTTTCATAATTATGCATCTGCCGGGCAAACACATCTTTGTAAAAATCCTGACCGGTCATATCGGCAAGGTTGTAGGCACAAAAGTCATCATAGGCATATTCCAGTGTTTTGGATGTGCCCTCACCATACTGCGGATAAGGCACAAACCCCAGGGTGAAATATTCTTTCCATCCGTGACGCCCATTGGCGGGTCCCCATGGCCCCTTGTTGGTCGCTTCATGGTAATAAGCTTCCAGGGCCTCTTCCGGATCAAACGTGCGGATCCCCTTGGCCCAGGCATCAGCAAACAACGATATGGCAT
The DNA here is from genome assembly GCA_046483585.1 of Marinilabilia sp. Taxonomy (GTDB): domain Bacteria; phylum Bacteroidota; class Bacteroidia; order Bacteroidales; family Marinilabiliaceae; genus Marinilabilia. Next base: position 3,949 of record JAWOCV010000179.1, on the reverse strand, counting down.
GATTCCCGATCATGCTCCCCTGTTCGCCGGGGAAAGACCATGCCGGCAGCCATCCGCACTGCTCCTTCGCATCCAGCAGAGCAGCCACATATCGGCCATGCATGGTGGGATGGAGGATGGCGTTCAAGGGAAACTGGCCCCTAAACGTGTCCCAAAAACCGGTGTCGGTAAAAAGATAACCTTTATGGATCTTTCCGTCGTAAGGGCTGAAGTACCAGGGTTCCCCGTTCTCATCAAGTTCATAGAATTTCCGGGAAAACAAACTGGCGCGGAAATAACAGGAATAAAAAGTGGCTTTCTCCTCTTCGGTACCCCCCTCAACCAAAATGCGGTTCAGATGACGGTTCCATACCTCCCGGGATTCGGCCTTGGTATCTTCCAGGGATTCAAAACCGCCCAGCTCACGTTCCAGATTCCGGACAGCCTGTTCGGGACTGATGTATGAGGAAGCCACTTTGGCCTGCACGGTTTCACCGTCCCGGAAACGAACCCAGGCACCGATGCCGTCTCCCTCACGGGCTGATTCGCCGGACCATTGCTCTTCATCCCGGTTTTCCCATGTGCCGTATTCATGAAATGGTTTGTCAAAACGAATGACAAAATAATTCCGGAAATCGTCCTGATCCATGCGTCCATTGCGGACATAGCCGGTGATCTGTTGATTTTCGTGATCGATTTTCACCTGGCTGGTGCCGGTATATCCGTCCAGAACCAGGAAAGAACCATCTTTTTCGGGAAAAGAGAAACGAAGATGAGCCCCCCTTGTGGTGGTCGATATTTCCGTCTCAATGCCATTTTCAAGTTCAATTTGATAATAATGTGGTTTGGCTGTTTCTTTATCGTGGCTGAAAGCTGCTGCACGATCGTACTGATTAAGCGTCAGCACACCGGTCACCGGCATCAGGGAGAATACCGCATAATCGTTGGTCCAGGAGCTGCATTGGTGGGCTTGCTGAAACCCCCGGATGGAATCTTTGAAGAACTGATATTTCCAGCCGTCACCGTTAATACCGGTCTGCGGTGTCCACGTATTCATCCCGAAAGGAAGGGCTGTGGTAGGATACGTATTACCCCTGGTCAATTCAAATTTTGAGTTGGTGCCCTGCAGGGTATTGACATATTTTACAAGGTCGGCCCTTTCGGAAGCAGACTGCCGGGCCAGAACAATATTCGGAATCATCAGGCACACGACAAAAAACAGCAACATGGCTACTTTCTCACAATTATTATTTTCAGACTTGTTCATAGAATCATTTTATCATGAGGTCTTTGTCAACAGTAGATCGTTAGATTTTTAGATACCTGCCTAACTGCTTATGAAGAATTCAATACATTTTCTAAAAAAATATTCGTTTAAATGACTGGTTACTAATATTAAAAACGGCAGGCAAGTAAGATATAAGATAAATCATATAACACTGAAAATTCACATTTTAACACACAGAACCATTTAAACATAAACAATTGAATACAGGGATCTTGCAAAAGTTTAACGGACTATTGCATTGTCAGACTTTTGATCAGATCCACTTCTTCTTGCCGGTATGGGGTCCCGTCAGAGCGGAAAATATCATGAAACCAGAGAGAAGGCTCCGATCCGTCAGGAATCTTTTCATCCCACGCATATTTTGTATTCGTTTTTCCATCTACCAGCCCCCAGTTAATGGCTCCAACTTTTTCATCTTTGAGCATTGGCATGATGTTCCGGAAAAGACTATTGTGCTTACGGGCCATATACTCTGTACAAACAAGAGGACGCCCGTACTGCTTCAAACTGTCAATGGCGGCTTTATGATCATCCGGTCCACTGTAATTATGGTAACTGATTATATCAGAATTGCTGAGCTGAAACTCATTCAGTTTTGTGAGGCTTTTGTTCCAAACGCCAACAGACAAAGGCTGTGAAGGATTGATGGCACGAGACCATTCAAAAGCATTTTTTAATAAAGGCAGGGACTTGTCTCCATAACCTGAATTTCCGGGTTCATTGTACAGGTCCCACATAACAATCCTCTCCTCATCCTTAAAAGTCTTAAGCACATCTTTGACATAGGATTCCAACTTTGTCATCAGAGAAGGATCATCATTTATCAATTGCCCAGGATCCTGCAACCAGCCCGAATTATGAACACCAGGCTCTGGATCCGGCTGCTTTCCGCCTTCATAAGTGGCATTCCAGCAATCATCAAAGAACACAAAAATGGTTTTCATATCATGATCATCGGCAATTTTCAGATACTCATTCATGCGGCTTTTAAAACCATCGCGATCTTCTTCCCACGCCACATGATGAAGGTAAACACGCATGCAATTCATCCCAATATTTTCAGCCCAGCCCAGTTCTTCATCAATGGTTCCGGGATCAAAAGTCTCGGCCTGCCACATTTCAAGTTGGTTGATGGCCGTACTGGGAATAAAATTGCATCCCCGAAGCCATTCATTATCTTCCTGCCAGGCCAAAGCTTCTTTTTCACTCCAGCGTTCGCTTGAAGAATCATTTTGTTTGTCTGAATTGTGTCCGCAAGAGACTCCTGCCAATAACATCAATATCAGGGAAAAAAGGAGCAACTTCTTCATAGCTTTAGAATTTAAGTTTAGATTAGGAGCTTAAACAAAAAACATTCAATAGTTTGATACTGAAAAGGGTTGCCGAAAAACCCTGTTTTTTTCGAAAAAATAAGCCAGGGCCCCATAAAAAGAGGGCCCAGGACTCAAAATCAGACAAAATTTATTTCACCGTATTGATCACTTCCTGATTGATCTCACGAACGCGGTCTTCATTCAGTTTAATCACTTTTCTGTCATAAGTCATTAAACCATTGACTTCTGTTTCCACATCAGTGGTCTGTGTGTAAACAGCTCCAGAGAATCCAACCTTAACCAATTCTTTCAGCATTTTGGCAAAATCAACATACTCATCGGTCACTTCTTCGGACGATTCGTACTGAATATAGCCCCAGTTCCGGTCGGGTGCCCAGAGGTGTCCTTCCATGGGGAATCCGATTCCGCCATACTCACCAAGAACGGTGGCCCGCATAGCATCATAGAAATAGAGTTTGGGCTCGGGGTAATTATGAAGGTCGAGAATGTCTCCGATTTCTGGGTAATGGTTCCCCCCACTCGCCGGGTTAATAAGTCTTGAGGGATCATACTTTTCGGTCCATTCTACGATCTCCTCGGTTTTAAATTGTCCCCATCTCTCATTAAAGGGGACCCATACCGCAACACTTGGGTAGGAATAGAGATAATCCATCACATCTTTCCATTCTTTCCTGAAGATTTCTTCAGAACGTTGTGACCGCTGAAACTCCGTTCCGTCGTAATACTGGTCCATTTGCCAGTGAGGTTCTCCGTCGCCATTGGGCATGTCCTGCCATACCAATAGGCCGATCCGGTCGCAATGCGCATACCAACGGGCAGGCTCTACCTTCACGTGCTTACGGATCATATTGAAGCCCATGTCTTTGGTCTTCTGCACATCATATTCAAGGGCTTCGTCTGTAGGTGCTGTATAAAGCCCGTCGGGCCACCAACCCTGATCCAGCGTTCCGAAATGGAAATAATTCTCGTTGTTGAGCTGCAAACGGACAATGCCTTTATCATCCCGTTCAATGGAAACTTTGCGCATGGCAAAGTAGCTGTCCACTTTATCAACCTCTTCACCATCGCTGAGTAATGCCACCTCCATGTCGTACAGGAAGGGCGATTCAGGGCTCCATAGTTTGGGGGATTCAATATCCAAATTCACCGTTTGGGAAGCATCAGCACGAGCCGATGTAATCACATTTCCATCCTCCTTCACCCGGACTTCAACAACATCGCCACGTCCACCGCCACAAACAGCAGCATCAACTGATACCTGGTTTTTATCAATATCCGGAGTGGTACGGAGATCAGCAATGTGTTTCTCCTCTACCGGCTCAAGCCATACAGTCTGCCAGATACCGGT
>JAWOCV010000177.1:0-5922 GCA_046483585.1 Marinilabilia sp. | reverse complement strand
CGAAAAACAAGTTGATGATGTTTTATTGATAGGAATTGAATTGTAATTATATTTACACGCTTAAAGATTTCATACGTTATGAACAAGGAAATTGAAAGTCATCGTTTTCTGGAATTTGCTTATCAGCTATACAAAACGATGCAAACCAACGAGATCAATCTGGTTTACGAAGGTGAAGTGACCCAGGAGATCACCAAGACCTTTACCTCCCTGACCGAAAAGAATATGGCCAAGACGGAGGAGTCGAATCAGGTACAGCGTAAGGTTTTCAACGTTATGGTAGAGTGCTTGCAGAACATCAGCAAACACGGTGATACTTTGACCGAAGGTGAAAATCAGGAAAGACGCGGAATTGTGATGGTCAGCCGTGGAGATGAAAGCTATAAGATCATTACAGGCAATGTTATTCGTAATGCCAGAATCCCCAATCTGAAAGAAAGCCTTGAGCACATCAACAGTCTCGACAAAGCAGGTTTGTCCACATTGTACAAACAGCAGATCCGGGAGACCACACTCTCTGAGAAAGGTGGTGCCGGACTGGGACTCATTGACATTGCCAAAAAGACCGGCAGCAAACTCTCGTATCAGTTCAAGGAACTGAATGAGGAAGTCTCCTTTTTTATCCTTACTTCTACCATTAAAAGAAACTGATAAATCTTTAAATATATGGACGTAATTAATATTCAGGGAACTGATGATACCCCGCAGGTTTCTTTGGACAAGGACAATGGGAAATTTGAAATTTCCGGACGATCCCTCCCCGAGGACGTGAATATGTTCTATGAGCCTATCCTCGAATGGATAGATCAGTATGCTCAGGATCCTAACGAAAAGACGGAATTTAACTTTAAACTCGAGTATTTTAATACGGCTTCTTCAAAAGTCATCCTCGATATCTTGCTGAAATTTGAAGAGATCGCTGAAAGTGGAAAGGATGTGTTGATCAAATGGCATTATCATGAGGACGAAGAAGATATGCTTGAAGCCGGTGAAGAATACGCTGATATTGTAGAAATTCCGTTTGATTACGTTTTATATACCGACTAATCGGTTTTTTTATTCAATCATCTTTTTATCTGATCAATGAGTGAAGAAATTCTTAAAGCGCTGATGCAGTTGTTTGGCCTTATTGCCAAGCAGGACGGGGGCGTTGAATCCAATGAAACAGAGTATGTTCGAACGTTTCTTGAACAGCAGCTTAACTCTGAAGCAGTGGAGGAATATTATAAATTGTTTCTGAAGCACTCGGCTGATAAAAAAGGTGGAAAGGAAGAGGAAGAAGGAAAGGTACGCCTTACTTCCATGAAAGACTCGGTCAGGATAATCGGGATTTGTAAAAAAATCAATCGTCAGCTCAACCGGGAGCAAAAAGTAGTGGTATTGGTCAGGCTGTACGAACTTGTTAATGCCGATCGCAAATTTACCGACCAGCGCATGGCCATTATTAATACGGTGGCTGATGTGTTTAAGTTGCCCCGCGAAGAAATCGCCAGCATTGAGCATTTCGTCATTCAAAATGATCCCGCCAAACTTGACCTGAGCGATATTCTTATCGCCCGTGACCAGGATCCGGGGCTTGAAAATGCAAGATATATTCACGCTCCCGGACTTGACGGTCTGATCATTATTCTTCGGGTGAAAAGTGCCGACCTTTATTTTATGCGTTATTCCGGATCGCATGAAATTTATCTGAATGGGTTGCTTATTAATACCCGTCGTATTTATTTGTTCCCCAACGGAAGCTTTATCAAGGTACCAAAGGGGAAACCCATTTACTTTACCGATGCGGTCAGCCATTTTATGACCGATGTCGATGCTCCCCGCATTACGTATGAAGCAAAAGATGTGTTTTTCCAGTTTAAGAGTGGGGATGTCGGACTCCGGAATATTGACCTGGTTGAAGAGCAGGGAAGGCTCATTGGCATTATGGGTGCCAGCGGTGCCGGAAAAACAACATTGCTCAATGTATTATCAGGCATTGAAAAACCCACCAAAGGACAAGTTCTAATCAATGGTTATGACCTTCATAACGATAAAGAAGAACTTGAAGGGGTCATCGGGGTCATACCCCAGGATGATCTGCTTATTGAAGAGTTGACGGTATTTGAGAATCTTTACTATAATGCCAAACTCTGTTTTAAAGACAAAGATGAAGAAGAGCTTAAATCACTTGTCGATGAGACCCTTAAAAGCCTGGGCCTTTATGAACGAAGACACCTGAAGGTCGGTTCACCCCTGAATAAGATGATCAGCGGGGGACAACGCAAGCGCCTTAATATTGCCCTTGAACTCATCCGCGAACCGGCGGTTCTTTTTGTCGACGAACCCACCTCCGGACTTTCATCACGCGATTCTGAAAATGTGATGAATCTGCTTCGTGAACTTTCTCTTAAGGGCAAACTTATTTTTGTGGTGATCCATCAGCCTTCCTCCGACATTTACAAGATGTTCGACAGGATGTTTATTCTTGATACCGGAGGCTACCCCGTTTATTACGGAAATCCCAGTGAATCCCTGATCTACTTCAAGCAACTGGATGCACAGATCAACAGTGAAGTAGGTGAATGTCCCACCTGCGGGAATCTTAATCCCGAATTGATCTTTAACATCATTGATTCCAAGGTTATTGATGAGTATGGGAATTATACCGATAAACGCAAAACTTCACCTGAGGAATGGCATAAACACTACAAACAAAAAATTTCTTTTCCCGGGATTAAACCTGTTAAGGAGAAACCTCCCAGGAGCCTGAAAATACCTTCATGGTTCAACCAGTTTAAGATTTATACTCTACGGGATTTTTTCTCCAAGATCAGCAATAAACAATACATATTGCTCAATTTACTGGAAGCTCCTCTGCTTGGTTTTATTCTTGCTTATCTTGTGAGGTATATTGCTGATCCCACTTCTGATGTCTACATCTTCAGAGAAAATGAAAATATTCCGCCTTACATTTTCATGGGTATCGTAGTGGCTCTCTTCTTTGGTTTAATTGTTAGTGCCGAGGAAATCTTTAAAGATGCCAAGATATTAAAACGTGAGGCTTTCCTCAACTTAAGCAGGTCCAGTTATCTGCTCTCCAAAATACTGATCCTGTTTTCCATCTCTGCTATCCAAATGGTTTTGTTTGTGGCTGTAGCCAATTCTGTCCTTGGGATCAAAGACATGTATTTTGAGTTCTGGCTTGCTCTTTTTTCCATCTCTGCTTTTGCCAATATTTTGGGATTGATTATTTCAGCTTCGTTTAATTCCATAATTACGATCTATATCCTCATTCCCCTGTTGATGATCCCGCAAATGGTACTGGGAGGGGCTATGTTCACTTTCGACAAGCTGAATAAGGACTTTACAAGTCCTGAAGTGGTGCCCGCTGTGGCAGAGTTCATGCCTTCACGGTGGGTATATGAAGGGTTGATAGTGCATCAATACAAACACAACAATTTTAAGAAAAATATTTTTGATATTGAACAACGGGAGAGTACCGCCGATTTCAAACAGGTGTATTACATCCCCGAACTGGAGGATGTTATATCTGAAACCGTTGCTTATGCCCGGGATGAAGGAGAAATCTCAGAGGAAGATTACCAAAACAACATTGAACTTATCCGGAATGAGATCTCCCGTGAATTGAAAAGGGTGCCTTCAATTGAATTTGATGGACTTGAGAAAATCACTCCGGAAAACTTCTCCGGGGAGGTAGCCAATGAAATTCAACAATATCTGGATCGGTTGCTGACCCATTATCAAAATGAGTTTTCTAAAGCCAATGCCATGAAGGAGAAGATTATATCCTCCAATATTCAGGCAGATAGAGATAAGTTTGAGCGAATTAAGGATGATTATTCCAATGAAAGTATAGAAGACGTTGTAAGAAAGGCCTTTGATAAAAACAAGATCTTAAGAAAAGATGATCAGCTTATTCAAATGGTGGATCCCATTTATCAGAAGCCTGAGCCATCCGGATTTTTCGATTTCAGAACGCATTTTTTTGCTCCCTCAAAACATTTTGCCGGGGATTATTTTGAAACCTTATGGTTCAACATTGCCGTTGTATGGGTCCTGACCGCATTTTTATATGTTGTTCTTTATTATGATCTTTTGAGGAAAGCGCTTGAGGTGGACGTTAATTTGAGATTTTTCAGGCGAAAGAAGAAGGCTGGCCAAAATTTGTCAAAATAGGATTAAATAGTAACTTTTTTTTAATATATAAGTATAAAGAGAAGAATTTAAAAACGAAAAGATATGCTGAAAAAATTAACATTTGCCCTTTTGATACTTGCCACTGCTGGTTTATTTGCTTCTTGTTCCGAAGGATCGGATAAAAAAAGCAATGACGAAGATGAGCTGGCAATGCCTGATTCAATGTCAGATGAAGGTGCTCTGGAGTTGTCTGAGGAGATCATTGGTGATGTTATCCAGAATATATCCTCTCCAGTTGAAATGGCCAATCTGATCAAGTCGACAGGATATGATTTTTCAAGGCAAATGCTTAATAATCCCGAAAATATTTCGGAATACAGTTCCAGTTATGAACGGGCGATAAACCTCGGGGTTTATAGCGCCGATCTTGGATACATTAACACTTATGATAAGAGTAACATTGTGGTGCCTTATTTGCTTGCGGTTAAAAATCTTGCCGATGGCATTCGGGTTGGACAATTTTTCGACTTTGAATCACTGAAAAGAATGTCCACCAATTCCAGTAACCTTGACTCGCTGATGCAAATGTCTGTCTCTAGTTTCAATCAGATGGACAATTATCTTCGGGAACAGAATCGCAGCAATGTAAGTGCCCTGATCATTACCGGTGCCTGGATCGAAGGACTTTACATTACAGCCAATGTAATTGAAGAAACCGAAAATAAGCGGCTTATTAATAGATTAGGCGAGCAAAAGGAAATCGTTAACATCTTATATGTTATTTTGCAGAATTACGCCCAAAATGAGGCATTTAAAGAGCTAGTCGAAGAAATAGGTGAACTTAAGGAGCTTTTTAAGGAGGTCAAGATTACCAAAGAAATGGGGGAACCAGAGACAGTAGAAGAAGACGGGATGCTGGTGATCGTTCAGGATGAAGTCAGTAAAGTAGATATATCCGACGAAGACCTTGGTATAATAATTGACAAAATCAAAGAGATTCGCGAGAGGGTTGTTTCTTAACTTTTTCCGTGTATTTCAAACCTATTTTGCTACCCTGATTTACGTAAAAGATAAAAATATTGAACAATGAGAAAGATATTATTTGCGCTTCTTTTCATGTTTGCTTTGGGCTCCCTCAGTGCTTTTGGTCAATGCGATCAGGACGCATTGCTGAAAGAAGCTCTTAATGATATGGGTGATGGCCAGTATATTAAAGATTTTGTGATAGAGCTTACCGCGGAGGAAGAAGGCTCACAGACCGGATATGTTAAATATTCGGTTATTCTTAACAGTCAGAGTCAGTATAAGTTTAATGTTGTAAATGCTGGTAATAATGAGGAGGATGTTTTAATGCAGCTTTATGATGATGATGAACTACTGGCCAGTAATAAAGTTGACGGGGAAATGAAGGATGCTTTCGGGTTTATTTGTCGATCCACAAAGGTTTATAAATTGAGGTTCTCTTTTCGCGGAGGGGAAGAAGGGTGTGCCAGAGCTGTTCTTTCACTTACCAAACAATTGAGCGAAGGGGAAATGTAAATTTTTCTGTGTAAAGGGAAAAATCCCGCTAATATAGAATTAAGACCATCTTTCACAGAACGAAAGGTGGTTTTTTTTGGGATTGGAGGCAACCATTCGGTAAACTTTACGTCTGCATTATAGTGTATTTTGGAAAGAATACACCCCATTTTATCCGGAAACATTGTTTGATATTGCCTAAAATCGATCTGACCTATGAATGATAGAAAGTTCTCTTTTGATTTGCCTGAACGTTTTTTGATG
>JAWOCV010000175.1:0-12509 GCA_046483585.1 Marinilabilia sp. | reverse complement strand
GTGTATATATCCTGATGGCGTTTCCTTCTATTGAGAGCCTCAACTTCAGGGCATGCTCTTCCATGGAGATGTCATCTCCGATCACCTGAAGATTGAGTTTACCGGGTGTAGAAACAAATTCGTCCAACGTTTGAGGGGCCGGTGGGTTGACAGTTGTATTTGTTCGCACGGGATAATGGACCTGCGCATGGCTAAGGCCCGAGAGCACGAACAAAAACAGGGATATGGCAATAAACTTTCTCATAGGGTTGGCTGGTTATTCAGACTAAATTGGACCGGGCAATACTCTGGTTTGAAAAAACAAAGCCCGCTGCCTTTAGATTTCTATTCTTTGTCATTTATTTTTCTTTCAATAGATCGTTAGATTTTTAGATTTAAGACCTAAGATGATTCGTATGTTGCTGATAATCTGTGTTTTGATATAAATATCTTTTTGGGTTTAAACAATTGAATAACAGACACTTAAAAAACATTAAAACTTTAACGGACTAGTGCTCTTTAAATTTCCGTTTAACTTTTACTCAAATTATTGCAAGCAAGCGGCCGTTAACTCTAAGTAAAACGATAATTCACAAAACTCGTATCACTCAACTTAGGTTTAAAAAACCCTGTGGGTTAGTGGTTTGAAAATTACATGTCTTTTATACTAAAATACATACTATCAATGTTATACGATTAATCTTATATCTAAAAATCTAACGATCTAACGATCTATTGTCTTTTGATGGCCATGAAAAATTGTAACTGTATCTAAGCGAAATGGTAAAATATTCCCTGTCCTCACGATCCCTGGCCTGACGAACTTTGTAGGACCCCGATAAGGAAAACCGGTGTTTTTCTTTGATGGTATAGGAATGATTCAAACGGGCTGACAGCACCCTTCCGGAGGTATTTCCGTCTTTATAGGTGCCGTTCCATGATGCCGAAAAAGAGTTATCAAAAGTTTTATCGAAAAACGATTTTCTGAGCTGAAGCACCGGCCCTATTATCTCGTTTACAGACTCGGCGGTTTCGTTCCGGCTATAATTTGTATTCAGCCCCATGGAGAAATCATTGGATGACATGTTCCATTGATACCCCGATGAAGCATTCACAAAATTGGAATTGGTGTGGTCCGGCACATCCGACTGTGACTGGGATGCTTTTTGCACCCCGAGGTTAAACATGAGTGCATGAGACGAGGATTCTGATTCACTTATGCGCCAGTTGGCCGACAGGTTAGCATTTTCGCTGATCTGGGTAAAGCGGAGTGTATCCATCAGTTCATATTCGGTTTGTGCTTCAACCTCATCAAACTGGGTGCGCACATGGGTGTAATTGGTAAAATTGGAATATGCCAGGTTAAATGTTAGTTTTTTGGAAGGACTGAAACCAATATTTATGTTTGATACCACATCCCGGCTTTGAGAATCGCTGTTGCCATCCAGATTGTTCTGGCGAACACCTCCACTTCCGGCTGCTGTCACCCGCCCTTCGAACAAAGAAGTAGCCACATTCAGGGTATAATGAACAAGATCGTTGACCGTGTAATAGGCGCCCAGGGTTTCATATCCCGGTTCCACATATTCCACCGATCCACCCACGCTTCCAATGGAAGAATTGTAAGTGAGTGATGTTTTCGCCGCGTGGTACCGGTAAGTGGCCCGGCCATTCATTTGGGTGGCCCCGCTTTCACGCCGGTTCCGGCTCAGGTTGCTGATGCCAAGGTCGGTCACGATGGAAAGATGATCGGTCAGCCGGTAATTGAGATGACTGGTCAGCACAATGTTTTCTTTTGGCCTGATGCCGAGCGTATCGATGTAATCCACCGGTTTTCGGGTATCATCAGCCCCATAGAACAGCGACATGCCCACTTCGCCCCGGTCGAAATTATAAGATCCCTGAAGCCCGGAGCCTGTACGGCGATATGCCGGATCGTAACCTTTCGCGGTATCACCTTCCAGGGCTTTTTTCAAACGCCCGTGCATGACTTTTAAACGAAACTTGTCGCCAGGCTCCACTTCCACCCCGGCCCCGGCAAAACTGTGCCCGCTCAGGCTATAAGGCGAAAAATTCATGGAAGCCCTCCCCAAATGCAGGGTCGCCCACTTGTAAGAGGGACTTATGGAAAATTGGTTAAAAGGTTGGGTGTAAGTCCATCTTTCATTCGACCAAGTAAATGACAGGGGCACAGACATCCCGTAGATCGATGTATTTAAACGCCCGGTAGCCACCACTGACCAGGGTTTTCCTTTGTGATAGGCATTCTGCCGGTACACCTGATCAACGCTGATCCCTCCCGATGTTTTCAGGCCCCCCTCTTCACCTATCCGGTCAAGTTGCTGCGCCTGTCCGTATGTTGTTCCAATCAATACCATCAGAATTATAAAAAAGGTTCGTCTTCGCATTTTATTCCGTTTGGGCTGTTATCACTCCGGCGATCCTTTATCTTACCAGTACCTTTCGCATTAGCCGATCGCCCATGCACTCGGCAAAAAGGACATACCGGCCGCTGCCACTCACGTTGAAACTTTCACGATAATCATCGAGTCCTGATAATTGTTTTTGCTCATATATCTGACCTGTCTCAATTCTGACAAGGTATAGGTTTACGGTGGCCGTCTCTTTCATTTCCAGTTCCACAGTAAAAGCCCCTTCCGTGGGGTTCGGGGCCACAGTCATTGAATTGAAAAGGGATGAACCGCCTTCTTTGTCAGTGTTCTCCGGGTTGTTTTGATCATCTTCGGGGGTCACCAAAATCTGCTTCCTGCTCATTCCCATGCATCGGTCCAGCGAAGCATTTAAAGTAGCTGTATGCATTCCTTCATCTTCAAAAACCACTTCACAGAAGTAATCCCCTTCATCAATGATCTCATATTTTCCTGAAAAGGACCATTCCAGGACGGATGGCTTGGGGGTGGTCACATCTACCACCATGAGTGTATCACCTTTCGGAATAGCGCTGGCACTCAGAAATTGAGGGAAGAGATCCGACAAAATTCCGGACACCTGAAGGGAGTCAAAAGCCAGACAACCGTCTTCATCACTGACTTCCACCACATAATCACCCGGGCCATCCACTTCAAGGAGACTGTCTCCTTCCACTTCTTCGCCATCCCGCGACCATTTGTAGGCATGAAAACGACCGGGTGTCACATAAGCAGTGGCCTCACTGCAAAGGTCCAGATCAGCACCTAAATCGGGCTGTAGCGTCCGTTGATAACTTAATTCGTACCGGTCGGAGAGTGTACAGCCCTTTGCATCGGTGACAGCCAAAATATACTCTCCTTCATCCAATCCCCGGAGGGAAGATTGCTCCGGTCCGTGCTGCCAACGATAGGAATAGCTTCCGTTCCCCCCGGAGGCAGAAACCTGTATACGCCCGTCATGCACGCCATGGCAAAGAGGGTTCCGAAGGGAAGTTGTCAGAGAAAGGGGATCGGGTTCATCTATGGTAAAATCGCGTTCCGCTATACATCCGTGCGGATTGTCGACCTTAACACGGTAGTTGCCGCCGGGAATGTTTTCCCAGACATTTTCTTCTGAATCGTCTGGCCAGGAAATGCTATAATCATCGCCATTGGATGCAATGGAAATTTCAGCCCGTCCATCCCCCGCGTTGGCACAGGATACGGCAGTGGTTTCTATATCCCGGATTTCGAGCGTGCTGACATCCAGGGAGAGGGTGTCAAAGCCCAGGCACTGGTCCTCATCCCTGACGCGAAGGGAATATAGGCCGGGATTATCAGTTTCAAGTCTCCGTGAAGTACCCATATCTTCATCACCAAGGCTCCATTTATAGCTCTTGTAATCGCCGCCATCCAGGGTCAGCACATCGTAATGACAAATGGTGGTATCACGGCCTATATCGGGTTGAAGCTCCCTTTGCCAGTCCATATCCAGGCTGAACCGTGCCCGGCAATCCCGGGAATCGATCAGCGTGAATTCATAAGCTCCCGGCTCAACCACTTCCCTTACAGTGCCCGAAGCTCCATCACTCCACCTGTATTCATACCCGGGGGTGCCACCTTTGCCTTCAAGTTCTATTCTTCCTTTTTCCCCACCAAGGCAAAGCGGTTGTTTAAGACTAAGGGTGTCATAAGTTAGGGGCTCCGGGGTTTCAATCGTAAAATCCCTGAATACAAGGCATCCTTTCTCATCGCTAACTTCCAACCAATGCTGCCCGGCAGGAATTTCACCAGCCTCCTCCTGATCGGAAGTGCCTACCTCATCAGACCATGCATAACTATAAGCAGGATTCCCCTTACTCACGAAGGCCTCCGCGCTTCCATTACTGTCGCCCGCACACACCACCCCGTTGGTTCTAATGGAATCAATGGTAAGATCGGCAATGTCACCAACCCGGTACTCAAAAGACCTCTGGCAATCATGCTCATCGGTGACAACAGCCTGATACCTGCCGGCATACAGCTCATCAATATTCCTGCGGTTTTCATCCTCCTTCAGCATTTGCTCTTGTTGCCCCTCATCCTTTGAAACGACCTTGAACCACTGATACGAATAGTCACCTACGCCACCTTCATATTCAGCCTCGATGGCTCCTTCATTGTTTCCGCATCTTGATTCCACGATCGAGGAATCGGAAAGCACGATTTCATCAGGCTGGTTGATCTCAACAGGCTCCAGAACCAACGAACACCCCACGGTGTCCTTCACATGTGCAGAATAGGAGCCTTTTGTCAACCCATCGACAGTGGTTCCTTTGTGCCACTCTTCTCCATCGGGCGAAACAAGGTAAGACAAGTTGCCTCCCGAAATTTCGAGGTTAATGGCCCCGTCACTGCCTTTGTAGCAGTTGACATCATCGGTGGAAGAAACTGTCACCTGCAATGAATCAGGCTGAGTAACCTCAATGGAGTCGGAATAAACAATGCCGGCGCTGTCTTTGACAGAAATGGCGTATTTGTTATTCCCCAGCCCGTCAAAAACGGGGGATGAAACAAATTTCCCGTCTCCCAAACGAAGGCGGTAGTCGCCCCATCCGCCATCAGGAGCGATGCGGAGAAGGCCGTCTTCTTCTCCATAGCAACTCACAGCCCTGTTTTCGGCAACATCAAAACCGAGGGGCTTCCCTGGTTCCCGGATATCAATGTGACGCTCCATCCATTCATCTTCCTCGTAAACGCAGCCCGCGGTATCACGCACCATCAGGGTATATTCTCCACCGGCAAGTGAATCCAGTTCAATATTGCCATGCGTGGTATCCTTTTCAAACGGCCCATCATCATCCTCATAAAACCAACGATAGTCGAACACCCCGTTTCCATGCTTCACAGAAGCCGAAATGGTTCCGGTACTATCCCCTTTGGCTCTTATGTAATTGTTGTCAATCGAGATAACAGCCGTATCGGGCTCCTGAACAGAAAAAGGTTTGGACGCGACACATCCATTGGCATCTTCGACGAAAATTTCATAATTTCCTTTGGGAAGCCGGTCGAATTGATAAGAGCGGTCCGAATACGCTTCCCTGTGAATCTCTGACTGACCGGCCGTGTCTTCCACAAAGTAACGAAGGCCGTCTTCGCCTTTTATCCCGTTCAGGACCGTTGCCTCCACAACCCCGTTGGCATAGCGCGGACAGGTGGCATCACGAACCTCGTCAACAAAGACATTCAACGTATCGGGCTGGGTAACCTCCAGGGACAAACTATCGCTTCCCCCCGCCGTATCGGTCACTAACACCGAGTACTCCCCTGCTTTGAGCCGGTCAAACACGGCAGAATCCTGAGGTTCTCCCCCGTTTAAGGAATACATGTAGCCGGGCCCCCAGCCTCCCTCGGCTTCAACCTCAACACGGCCGTCGCTTAATTTATTGCAGCTCACATCAATCACCGTATCAGAAGAGAGGTTAAGCGGCTTTTCCGGTTCGGGGATGGTTATTTCCCTGGTAAACCATGATTCTCCTTCGAAGTAGGGGCAATTGGCAGTATCCCTGACAGCTACGCGGTAACTTCCGCCCGGAAGGTCCTCTATCTGAAAAGATGATGATGTGATGGTATCCACATCAGATAAAATATCCTCCCCGGGTTTGGGGGCCCATCCTACCTCGTATTTTTGATTGCCGCCGGTTATGGTGAGTTCAAAACGCCCCGTTTCTTCATCCTTGGCACGGATGTAGTTGTGATCCACGGCCACAGAAACAGGATCAGGGTCCTTTAAATTCAATCCTTTGTAAATATCCCGGCAACCATCATCATCAACGACCTCCAGCTCGTAATTTCCGGCAGGGAGTCCGTCTATTGCGAGATCATCTTCCCTGAGCCCGCCCGATACGGTATCCGCATAATTAAAAGAGTCATCCACCGCATAAAGAAAATAGTTGTAATCGGTGGAACCGGGTGTCCACTGCATCCCCGGGACCAGCTTTCCTGTTGAATCGTTGTGGCATGCCGGATGGGTGGTGATCACATCCTGAATCTCAGTAAAGTCATCTTTGACATCAACAGTAACGAGATCTCCATCAACAGTGCATCCATACTTGTCTTTTACTGAAAAATCAATATTATCACCACGGAACAAAGAATCAAACTTCCAGACATCAGTGGTATCTGAACCGGCAATTTTATCCGAACCATTGGATGGCGTCTTTTCATAAGAAAAGATGTAACGATCATCTTCAAGGGGGTAACCACCTTCGGCCGTGACCTCCAGCACTCCATTGCCGATCTCGTCGCAGGATGCCGGTGTAATATTCTTTTCGCTGATCTCCAAAGGATTTTCAATCACCGGCATATCAACCTCCAGGGTATCTCCACACCCGTTACTGTCAGTTACCTGGACAGAATATTCTTTATTGGTCAATCCCTCAATCCGGAAAAGAGTATCTGTCTTCGACTCCCCGGTTTTCAGGGGCAAACCGTTAAGACCCTTTCCTTCAAAAACCTTATATTCAAAATCATCCGCTTGGCCGTCGTCAAGTTCAAAAGAAACCCGACCGTTATCTTTGCCCGGGCAGGCTACTGCTTCCTCTATTGATTGGGAGAAATCAGGCTGATAACCCTCATGCCCCACCTCGATGGTTTCTTCAAACGAACAATTGTTATCATCGGTGAATTTCAAAGAATAGGTGCCGGGGCTAAGACCGGATTCATCAGGACCTTTAAATGACAACTCCTCCATAGAACCAATTGAATCCACGGGAGTACCGTTCCATAAAAACTCCATCACCCCTTCATCTTCGTACTGGATATTCTTTACCGTAATGGCCCCGTCTGAAGCATTTGCGCATAATGCCGGGTCCACAATAATTGTGTCAACAGACACGGGGTTTTCGTTATGTTCCACGGTAATATCTTCAGAAATCTCACATCCGGATGTATCCTTGACAGAAACTGTGTACGTACCGGGAAACAAACCATCAAACAAACGAGATTGAGATTTATACTCCTCTGTATAATTTTGATCATCGATCTTATATTTATACCCACCATCAGGGCCTCCTGCCCCTTCAACATTAATGGATCCATCCGAAGCAGTATTGCAGGAGGCAGGGGTAACCGTTGGGGAGTTGAAGTCGACCGAATCAGCAAGAACTTTAATATTCATGGTGGTATCATAAACACATCCACGCCCATCCTCATCAGTCTCTTTCACCCTAATATAGGCATCATCCTGGGCAGCCAGCCCTTTTATTTGGTGGCCATCATGATTTTCATATTTTGTGCTATTCAAATAAACATCAAAAGGACCTTTTATTGAATCCGTATTTTCTATTTCCAGCTCAGCGTTTTCGGCCCCGTTGCATGATTCTTTTACAGTCTGGCTAATACTAAGATTATCAAGAGGGTTGGTTTCCTCCACCGTAATATTATCCAATGAGGTGCTACAGTCACCGTTAGAAACAGATACTTCGTAATCAGTTCCGGCACTAAGATTATCAAAAGTAGCTGTTCTATTATTCGCACCAGCTTCAATTATTGATGTATCGGGTTGAGAATCAGATGAACTTAAGACAACTAAATTTTTTTCCTCACTCCATCCACCGGAAATTTCGAAGGTTAGACTTCCAATTTCCAATTCACAGGTATCAGGCGATGAATCGGTTTTAGAAATTTGAAGTAGATCAGGTTCTTCAATTGATATACCTTCTTGCGTTACCTTGCATCCATTATCATCAGTTACAGTTACTGTATAATCATTGGGTGATCGATCGTTAATTGTATGGGTTCTTTTATTACCGGAGAAATTTCCCGAACTGCGATTCTCTGATATGCTATATGAAAATGATGGCGTTCCGTTTTTTACGTCTAATGTCATTTCACCATCTGAATTGCCATTACAACTTACATCGGTCGGGGTGGATTCCAAAGTCATTTTCGAAGGTTCAGTTATGGTATAATTTTCGGAAAACACAGCCGCATCCTCTCTTTCAGGATCTCCGTTATCCCATATTTTCAATGTATATGTACCGGGATCTAGTTTTTTTATTTCTCTTTTGTCTGATCTATTGATCCCGGAAATAGTAGTAGTATCATTATTCCCATTATCAATCAATTTTGCATAGAAATTGGGTATTCCCCCTGAATCAATTTTAAAATTAATACTTCCGGTATATTTTGTTTCATCACCGGAATTATCAGGATGACAAACCGGGGAATAAACAGTTGTATCAACCATCAAAGGATCAGGCTCATCAAGCGTTAAAGTTGTATCATTACTCACACATTCGTCATCTTCTACCCAAAAAGTATAATTTCCTTCACTTAGCAGTGTATCGTCTAATTCAAATTCATTCTGATTTTCATCCTTATCCTCGTAATAGATCGTGTAAGGTTCCTGATTACCAATTACTGAACCAGAGATTGTTACTTCATCACCATTTTCCGGTATTTGATAGGTGGAACCGCCACCGGTTGTAGTAAAATTCTCAACATCCAAATTAAGTTCCAGGGGGTCTGGTTCATCAATATATATTATGGTATCATTGGAACAAAAAGATGAAGCTGAACCGTCCAGGTAAAATGCTTCAATTTTGTAATACCCTGATTTAAAGTCCATATATTCATCGGTGAGCTGACTCTTGTCAAATGTAATACTACTTTGACCGGGTGAAATTGTAGATTCTGTGATGGTTTGATTACTCCAATACAAAGTGTCACCATCAATAACTTCATTTTGAACATTACCATGATCCTGTATGGTAAATGATTTATCAAAATACTTGATCAGGTCAATTCTAAGCTGGTTTTCTTCTGAAGTATAGGGAATATTTTCTATTGTAATGGAGCCAGCCTCTTCACCATGGCATTGTATTTCTGGAACTGATATGTCCATATAAGGTGGAGGTTCAAGGATATAAAGCCCCCTTTGGGATGAGATTTCCTCATTTTCTTCATAAATATTAAAATATTCATTTTCAAATCTTACTTGTAGTTCCCTGCCATATGGAATATCATAATTGTCGTGAATATCTGAAACAGGAATGTTTTTTGAAAGAGATCCAACACCTGTACTATATTTTTCACCTTCACCATCGTTCAACTTTTCAATAATAATATTTCCGGACACATCTCCTATATCAACATCGCTTTTAAGGGAAACATTAAGATTATCCTGATTATTTACACAGAAGGTCGTTGGCGAAAAATCTTTAATTTCTGCTTTTCGATATATTGTTAAATTAACCGTTGATTTATCCTTTGATTTGCCTATTTCATCATTATCAATTTCTGATTTTGAAAATTTAATAGTTTCATAAGAGGAGCTATACCTTAGAGGATCACTGCCTTCAATGGGAACCATGATTTCAACATGAAACTTTAGTCCATCGTCAAAACCGTCAGCATAAAAATAAAAAACCTGTCTTGCTCTATTTTCATCAGATTCATCATAAATATCTTCATTAACAGTTACTTCTGTTTCTAATTTTTGACCTATTGTTGCATGTTGAAGGAACACTTCAGCTTTAACAAAGAATTTTGAACTTTCGGATTCTTCTGAAAGATAATATTCATTATTTTGAGATAGTGCTTTCTGCCAAAAAAGACAACAAAACACTGTAAGAAAAAAAATTATATAAGACCTCATCTCTTGTTGTTTAATATTACAAATTCAGAAAAATCAGACCTTTCCCCGTTCGGAGATTTCGCGACAACGGAATAAGAGACCGTTGAATTCCGGGATATAAAACGATCAACATATTTCAATGATTTGGTGGAATGGACTAACCTGGGATGCTCTTTATCTTTTTTGTAAATAAGGAAAGTGTACCCATCACGGTCATATTCCCATATTAAAACCCCGGCTTCCTGGTTTTTATCATATTTTGCTTCTATATTTTTTACTGGCTCCACGTTTATTGAATTAATCTTTCCTGCAACAACCTTTCCCGGTTTCGATTCATTCCCAGCACTGTCAACTGCCATAACCAGATAACGATACATGGTTTCGGGGGTAGCAAGAGAGTCCTTGTAGGCATCCGCCTCTACAGGGAGTTTATCAATCAGCACCCACTCCCGGTTGTCTTCTTTGTTCCGGTAAACCAGTTGCGTCTTTACATCAGCGCTGGGGCTCCGGTTCCATTCCAATTCAATCCAATTTTCACCATCTTCAATAGATGTAATCAGGGGCGTGGCGGGGGGAACCACATCGGGCCGGTCTACTTCAAGCACTTCAGAAAAATCCGACCAGTTTTGACTTTGATCAACGGCCAGGATCTTGTAGTAAACCTTTTTGGTGAGTGTTTTAATATTTATTGTATCAATATACCTGTTGTTCTCCACCGTACTGCCGGTCAATTGGGAAAATTCCTCGTGCGTGGCATTGGCCCTGAAAACCCGGTAACCGTCAATATCAGGTTCGGTATTTTCGGCCCACTTCAGGTATACATGGCCAAGGGAATCGACCCTGGCCTCCAGTTCAACAGGTGGATCGGGGGGAATAGAATCTATCGTTTGCACCATTTTGGGCGTACCCAAAGGACCTTCCCCATCCTTATTGTAGGCTTGTAACCGGTAATAACCGGTTGGCAGGGGCGACTTGTCAAGAAACGATTGTTGCTTGACGGGGAGACTGTCGGCCAAAAGGGTATAACCTCCTTTAAACTTTTTGGAACGATATAAATGATACCCGTCAACCTTATCCACCGACTCCTTGGACCACTCCAATTCAACCCCGCTGGGCGAGGTCCCGGCAGAAATGATGCGCGGTGCGGATTTGATGCCCTTTTCTCCTTTCACCGTTACCACTTTTGAGGGAGCGCTCTTTTCTCCAAACGGGGAAACGCCAATCACCCGGTAGGCATAATCCCGGTCATTGGCGGGGACAGAATCTATGTAATGATGAAAACGACTTTCATCCCGGCCGGGAGGTGTTGTATTCACCAAAAGTGATTCATTCAACTTTTCAAAAGATTCCCCTCCATCAGATGAACGCTCAATCCAGAAACCTGTAAAAGCTTCTTCCTGAAAGGCCCTCTCCCAGGTAAGCGAAACCATTTTATCACCAGGTTCAGCTTTCAGGTTAGCGGGTTTGGACAGTGAACGGTATTCATCCATGCCCGAATAAAAATAGGCTGTATCAACCGAACTTCCTTCCGGCATTTGGGCCGGCCATACTTTGTAGAGGTACTTTTCACCGGGTTGAACAGCCTTATCTGTAAACCACAACCCCGACAAACGGGCCACCTCAGGGCTTATATCAGCTGCCAAAAGAGCGAATCCGAATTTGGATT
Source organism: Marinilabilia sp. (assembly GCA_046483585.1). GTDB lineage: Bacteria > Bacteroidota > Bacteroidia > Bacteroidales > Marinilabiliaceae > Marinilabilia. Next base: position 838 of record JAWOCV010000175.1, on the reverse strand, counting down.
GCTGCTCGCTAGCTTTGTCAATGATCTGAAGGACATCATCCCCTGAACCTTCGGCATCCACCTCAAATCCTTCTCCCCAAATGGCTTGTGCGGCAATAGCTGCGTAATCGTTGTCCCGGGCAATTCCTTCCCACTCTTCCAGGGGTGCAGGTTTCAGAGGCTTTTCTGTCAAAATTTCGGTTTCCGGGGTTTCAATCAACTCCCCGTCCCTTACCATGCAGGTTTTACTGACCATGTAGCCATGCTGATTTCCCGACAACCATAACTGATGATTTGCCGGCGCCCACCTTAGAAGAATGGAGTCGGGCATTGGCCGGGCCAGAAGGCGAAGTTCATCCTTTCTGTGTTGTCCGTGCAGGCTGTTCCGGGGAAACAACAAAAAGCCTGTCAGTAAGAGGAATACAATACAAACCGGTTTTATTCTGAAAGGGCTAACTTTATTCAATATCATATTCTCTATTTTATCCAAAATTTATTCTGAAAGAGTCTCAATTTGCTCCACATCAATCGGATTATTTAAGTCAACAATCCTTGAACTGGTTACTTTATTTTTACCAGGCAGCACATACTCAAGTTTGATGGGATAAGTCCCTTTATCTACCTGGGGCCAGATATCTCTCCTTAACAGTTCTTTCATTTTATCTGTCCTGCCATTCTCAATGTGTTGAGCTATATTGGTTCTGATTTCCGAAAAATCTGTGGCCCAAACTTTAGGCAATACATATAGAAAATGAGCAATTTCGGGTTCATTACTCAGAGTTCCTGTCTCAATATCAGTATCCGTCAAAGTGTAGTCGAAATCAACCTGCCATATATCAACAGGATGTTGTGGCGGCAT
>JAWOCV010000114.1:0-3477 GCA_046483585.1 Marinilabilia sp. | reverse complement strand
AGCTCACGGCGTTTCTTCAAAAAGAGAACAACCCAAATGACATAGAAAACACTTGCCACAAGAAAAACGGTAAAGATCATCATGTGGTAATATGCGAGAACCAGTGAAAAAACCAGCAGGTTCATAAAGGAAAACAATGTAGAGAGGCTCTGGCTGGTTAAAAAATTCTGAATCCGCGAGTGGTCGCCCATCCGCTGCAAAATATCTCCCACCATTTTGGTGTCGAAAAAGGGCATCGGGAGTTTCATCAGCTTGATAAGGAAATCGGACAAGATGGAGATGTTGATGCGGGTGCTCATGTGGAGCAGAATCCAGGAACGGATAAACTCTACTCCAGTACGGCCGAAAAAGAGCATAAGCTGCGCCATCAGGATTAGGTAGATAAAGTTGACATCCCGGTTTTGGATACCAATATCCACCACAGCCTGGGTAAGAAACGGAAAGATGAGCTGCAGGATGCTGCCGGCCAGTAGGCCAAGTGCAAGCTGAAACAACAGGTTCTTGTAGGGCAATATATAGCGAAACAGAATCCCGAAGCTAAGGCGGTTGCCGGTTGCTCCTTCCTGGTCGTAGAAGGCCGGAGAAGTATAGAGCAACAGGGCAATCCCTGTACTCTGACCGCTATTTTTTGTATTCAGCCATTGCTGTAAAAACTCTTTTTTTTGGTAGGTAACCTTACCTTTTGCAGGATCGGCAAGATATACTGTATCCCCTTTTATCCTGTAAACCACGACGAAGTGAACCTGATTCCAGTAAATAATACAGGGCAGTGGTGCTTCTCCTTTAAGTTGCTCCCAGGTCAATTTTGCCCCAACCGTCCGAAAGCCAATCTCCTCGGCAGCCTCACTTATGCCCAGTAGTGATACCCCCTCGCGGTTAATGCCGCTCTTTTGGCGCAGGGTATCCATAGTATAAGCCCGGCCGTAATGTTTAGATACCATCCGCAGACAGGTCGGGCCACAATCCATTTGGTCAAATTGTTTGTAAAAAGGGAAAGTTTTCATTCAGACTATGTTTTTTACAACTCCTCCCATTCAATACGATATCGCACCACCTGTTGCAGGCCGGTTTCTTCATCGGTTTGGCGGGTATACATCTTGCCGTTTTTTACCACCTCAATGGGTTCATCCCGCGTCCATTCGAATGTGGTGATCAGCTCGCCGGTTTCATCAAGCACCCACCACTCGTATACATCCAAATCTACCACGATGGTAGAGATCCATATTAGATCTGAATCATCAACAAAAAATTGAGATATAGCAGGATGTGTTTTAGGCAATTTGTCACCAAGTATTCTTCTTGAATCTGAAATGATGTCCATAACCCGAAAGAATCCTGGAAATTCAGAATCTTTTTCAATGGCTACATTCTGAAAAGGATGAAAAATTCCGTTTAAAAATTCACCTACTGAATCAAATATTTTTATAGCAACTTTATCTGTCCAGACAAAATACATTTTACCAGAAGCTGATAATGAAAATAAGGTCGTTCGGTCGAATGGAACAGGAGGTAATGTAATCCCTCGTTCATTAGTCAACTTAAAATTGTTTGTGATCTTAGAAATCTGTATTGGTGATTCATTTGCACGACCCCTTCTATCAACTAAAAAGTAATGCATAAATCGTTCAGTGATTGCCGAGCCATCACTCCTCCGGTTTTCAGGCATGCCAACGACTAAGTATTCGTCATTGAGTATGTCAAACTCCCCCAATCCTCTCAACCCATTGATCACTGGCATATCTATTTCGTGTACTAATTCAAATGAATCCGTATCAAAAATACTTACCCTCGAAAGGTTTGCGTCATATACATAAAGTTTATCATTTCGAAGTTTAAAGTTGTGGATAACCTGGAACTCACCCGGCCCTTTTCCTTCTCGTCCGATGGTGTCTATAAGACTTCCTTCCTTATCAAAAACATGTATTTTCTTGATCCCCTCTATATATAACCTTTCATTCGAATCAACTCCAATTTTAGGTGTATTATTAAAAAATGCCACCTTTGAATCATGGATCACACTGCTTTTGTGGAATGAAACTGCTAACTGAGGTTCAAAAGATTCACTGAAAACCTGAATATTTGTGTTTTCCCAAAAGAATTCCGGAAGAATTTCTTGATAAGATCTGTAATCACAACTACATAAAAAAACGCACGTAAAACATATCAAATAACGCGCAATGGTCTTATTTTTACACCACATATACTCTTCTAAGATAAGAATTTGTGTGGTAAGCAAGTAGGATGTCTGCAATTCAACTAACCTGCTTACCACATTTTTTGCATATCGTTCCACATGCATCAAATTGTTAAGCACTTGAACAATTTGCGGCAAAAGTTTCGCTATATTGAAGCTGGCAGCACGTATTGTACTCGAGGCCTGTACAAAGAACGGTACCTTCCATTCCACCTTCTATATTATAACATTCACATCTTGTGAAGCTATCCCCACTCCCTGCCATAATCTTCTTCATTTCCGAGCGGCCTAATGCCTGGCCTGTATTTAATAAGTCTTTCATCGTTTTCACCTTTTTGGTTATGTTTTTGATTTAAACCTGTTTATGCCAATTTTCTGTAGCAAGGGCCAGGTTATTAAACCCTTTTGTCCGTTCTACTTCGATTCCAGACAAATTTTTCAAATTTCATGAGCAGTAACGACTCCTTTCATGTTGCCATTCTCAGTTGTAATCATTTCGCTAAACCCTGTTACTACATACCTGAGGTCCTCTACCCGGTATTGTGTTGGAAGCTTGTACCCATTCACAAAAAACGTAGGTGTGCCTTTAATTTCCGCCTTTTTAAACCAATCTGAATGGTAACTGACAACCGCATCGATGTTTTGATTTTCCCCGTTTGTCTGAAAAGAATACTTCTCCCGAAACCGGTTCAGATCAGATAGTTCAAACCAATCCTTTAACACTTTTTCCGCTTGGAAAGACTGATCGTCTGTTCCATTTAATGCAGTCAGCCAGTACCCAAGAAGGTATCTTCCGGGGTCCGTTTCAACTGCATCTGATTGTTGAGATAGTGAAAACCGAACGGATAAATTAACCTTTTCCGGATACATCCTGACCAATCGCGTTGCTTGTTCAAATCCTTCTTTGCACGGGCCGCACCTCAGGCTGGCTGCCATAGTTATATTTACAGGAGAGTCCGGATTACCGATGAGAAGCTCTTCTTCGAATGGCGTACAGTCTGCCTTCGGTTGCTGAAAAAGGAGATGGGAAAAGACCGAGGGATTGTATTTAACCCGGTTGGCCGCTGCCTCTTCCTGTTTAGCCTCGGCACCTTCTTTCAGGCGGGATTTGATGAGATAAACCAAGGCACCGGTTGCAGCAAACAGTGCCCACACTATTGCGGTCGTTACAAAACCTCCATCAGCCAGGCCAAACACACCTCCGGCAACCATCCACCCAAACATCCCTGCCTGCAATAAAAGTACTCCTGCCACCAATAAGCAGAGTTTACACCAGCTTTTAA
>JAWOCV010000280.1:0-7616 GCA_046483585.1 Marinilabilia sp. | reverse complement strand
CGTTTTTGACCGCTCCATTAGTGCGGCCAAAATTCGCGTCACCCGGCTCTGTCACATGCTTGCAAGAATTCAGGTTCATAACTGCCTTGAAAATCTACGGAAGCAAATCGGTCCTACCCGACTCCACGGTCTTCAGTACAAGTTCACCGAAAAGGGTGTTGGCCCAGGCAAACCAGGAACGGGTGAAGTTTGACGGATCGTCCATATGGAAGGTCTCGTGCATGAACCCGGTATCGGCATCTGTATCGCAAAGGGTTTTCAGGCACCAGCGAATCTCTTCATCATCACGGCTGGTCAGGGCCCGCATGATGATGCTCATGGGCCAAACCATGTAATAAGCGATATGGGGACCTCCAATCCCTTCGGCAGCTTTGCCTTTGAAAAAGTAAGGATTGTCGGTACTCCAAACAAGCTCCCTGGTATTGTGATAAATCGGATCATCAGCCGGAACGCTATCCATGTAAGGCAGAGCCAGCAAACTGGGCACGTTGGCATCATCCATAAAAGTGGCATTACCAAAACCGTCAACCTCGTAAGCGTAGACTTTCCCGTATTCCGGATGCTCTACCACACCATACTTCTGAATGGCCGCATCAACCTCATCAGCAAGATTCCGGCATTTTGAAGCAAAATCCTGATCGCCGGTGACCGATTCACTAATCTCGGCCAGTTGCTTGAGAGAAACCACAGCAAACAGATTTGACGGGATCAGAAAACCAAAGGTGGTGGCATCATCAGACGGACGGAAGGAAGAATTGATAAGACCGACAGGCTTCACAGGACGTCCGTATCCTTCATTGGAAAGGGTATCCAGCTGCCGGGGTGTTTCACGCTGGAAAACATAAGGCCCGGGACCCTCTTTGCGCTGCTGCACCACGAAGGTGTCATAGATCATTCCGGCGGCCTTCTGCCAATCCTTGTCAAAGACGCTGGTATCACCTGAGGTTTTCCAGTAATTATAAGCCAGTCTCACGGTATAACACAATGAATCGATCTCCCACTTCCGCTCATGAAGCTCAGGCTTCATGTCGGTCATATCGCTCATCCATTCGGTGTCCGGATCGGGCTCTTTATTGAAAGCATTGGCATAGGGATCAATCAACACACATTGTGTCTGACGATTCACCAATCCGGCAATCAGGTCTTTCAGTTTGCGATCTTCATTGACCAATGGCAGATAAGGCCAAACCTGAGCCGAAGAATCACGCAACCACATGGCATGAATATCGCCGGTGATGACGAAAGTATCGGGTTTTCCGTTTTTGGTACCGTGTTCCACGGTTGTGTCCAGCGTATTGGGAAAACAATTCTCAAACATCCAGGCCAGCTTGGGGTCTTTAATCTTCGCTTTGGTCTTTTCAATGGTAGCTTCCACCGCTTTGGAAGTAAAATTTCTGTCGGCAACATCAGGACGATTGGTTACATAAGATGATGCAGCAGTTGCCCCGGAGGCAAAAAGGGGACCTGAAACGGACAAACCGGCCACGGCTATGCCGCTTTTCTTTAAAAAATCTCTTCTTGATGTCATATTTCGATGGTTTTTCAAAATGGATATATAAAAGAATTATGTCATTCGATTCACTGTGTTGAGATAAGCATTTCTCCGCCCTCCTTCAATTCACTATGGGAGAGAAAATAACCATCCAAAGCAAATCCATTGAGCGAAATCCCCGTCATCCTTCGGCCCGGACCTTCCTTGCGGATGGTAAAAGGCGCCTCTTCATTCAGGGTCAGTCTGACCTCATCAAAAAGCGGCACAGTAACAATATACTCATCATCGGCGGGGGAATAGGGATAAAATCCCATGGCACTGAACACATACCAGGCCGACATTTCGCCGGCATCATCCATGCCGGGCAGGGCCAGACCATATTCGCCCATTCCATAATAATGGTTCATGATGCTGTCAAGGACTTCCTGCGACTTCTCGGGCTTATCAATAAAATGATAAAGAAAAGGAAATCCATGATCCGGTTGGTTGCCCTGACAATACTGCCCAATGAAAGATGCCACATTCCGGGCAATGTGGTTTCCATTCCACGGAACAGAATACAGGGAATCCAGCTTTTCTTCAAAAGCAGATTCATCCTCAAAAAGACCGATCAAACCTTCCGTATCGTGCGGAGCAAAAAAAGTGGACTGCCACGCATTGGCCTCCCGGTACATGTACTCATAATAGGGATATTCGGGATTAAAGTTACCGACCCAGTCGCCGTTTTCCAGACGTCCGCGCATAAAACGGGTCGAAGGGTCAAACAGGTTTTTGTAATTGCCCGATCTTTCCATCATTTGCTCATAAACTTCATCCTCTCCCAGCTCCCGTGCCAATAAAGCAAGGGAATAATCATCATAAGCATATTCAAGCGTTTTGGTGACAGCAGCTTTGGCCCTGGTCTCCACATGGGGGTTCTCCACTTCTGGTGTTGAAATATAGCCTTTTTCCATGTATTCGACAATATGTGGGCGGGTTCCCCCTTCTTTAGTGGCATTATTCAAAAGCAGTTGATAAGCGCTTTCCACATCATAATCACGCAATCCCCGCAGATAAGAGCCGGCAATAAAGGGAGCAGCATGATCACCATGAAAAAAGGTCGGCATAAAACCCGAATGTTCTCCGCGATCGATCATGGAACTGATCACATCATTGGTCACTTCAGGCGCCAGCATACCCAAAAGTACAAGCTTGTTCCGGTAGGTATCCCACAACGCGGGAAGAGTGTAATAATCAAAATCCTTGTTGACGACTTCCCCGCTCTGATCAGTAAAATCACCGCTTACATCACTTCTCAGAGCCGGCCACAAAAACGACCGGTAAAGAGACGAATAAAACAGCTCTTTTTCCCTTTCTGTTCCGCCAGTAACTTCAATTTTTGACAACAGCCTCTCCCATATCTGATCGGCCTCATCCCTTATTTGAGCAAAGCTTCGTCCGGTACTTTCAGTTTCCAGATTTGCTCTGGCATTTTCTGAATTCACAAAAGAAAGCCCCATCCGGATTTCCAGAGGGCCTTTTTCATCTTCAAATTCAACAACCGCAACCTCCTTATCGCCATCTTCAATTATCCGGATATCTTGAATACCATGATTGGCTTCGGCATAAAATGAGACTCTGTCGCCTGTTTGCTGGAATCCCTGAAAAGTCTTTTCGCCGGTCTTTTCTATATCCCAATCCCGCACATGCTCATTGGAAACACCAAGATCCAGAACCAGTTGTTTATCAGCGCCATCGGGATAAGTGTATTTATGAAATCCCGTCCGCAAGGTGGTGGTAAGCTCTGCATGAATGTCATAGCGGTCAAGTTTCACCTGATAATATCCCGGGCGGGCACTTTCATTGTCATGGCTGAAAGTGGAGCTGAAATCACCGGGATCGACATCTCCCGAAACAGGTAAAACCGGGATGTGGCACAAATTCCAATGCCCCTTATTGGTATGGGCAAAGCCATGAATAACAGTGTCTTCATATTCGTAACCGGCTCCGCTGCCAAACTCGGTTATGGGACTCAACTGCACCATCGCATTGGGCAGGGAAGCGCCAGGAAAAGTAAGTCCTGCCCATACACGCCAGCCTTCAGGCGGTTTATAGCCTATGTCAGCGCTGTCGGTCAACGGGGCTGTACCCAAAAAAGGATTGACGTATGAGGTGTAGGAAGGACCCGACCGGGCACATCCCAGGATCATGACCATAAGGATTATTCCGGGAAATATTTTTTTAATCATAGTTCTTTTTTTAGATGTTTATATGCAAGTATTGAAGGTGATTTATTCAATCACCGCTGCCCAGCCACCATTGCGAACCATCTTTATGGTCAGTGTATCATCTGACTGCACATCTTTTGTGTTTTTGGTATAGTCCATCGCCTGTCGGGCTGCATTGGCGCCATCTTCGAAGGAGGTAAGGGTGTAATCGTTATGCCCTTCAAGAAAATCCAGTTCCACCTCAAAAACCCTTTCATTCTCATCACCATTAGTCATTCCGCCAATGAACCATTGATCTCCTTTTCGTTTGGCTACGATCAGATATTCTCCCACTTCGGCAGCCAGGACTCTGGTTTCGTCCCAGGTGACAGGAACACTTGTCATAAACTCAGTACATTCCCGTTCGCGATAATAATTGGTGGGATTGTCGGCCAGCATCTGGAGGCCACTTTCAAAAACCACAAACAAAGCCATCTGGTAAGCACGCGTCCCTACACCTGCAGAATTGGGCCGCCGGCTGCAATACACCTCGGGTTGCATGCTGATCATGGCCCCGGGAGTATAATCCATAGCTCCCACGGCATTTCTCATAAATGGAAGGTAAATGCTGTTATCGGGAACAGCCCGGCCCATTTGCTCCATACCTAAAACCCCCTCATAAGTGAGAACATTGGGAAAGGCACGCGCCAGCCCCGCCGGCTTGAAAGAGCCGTGAAAATTGACGAACAACTCATGTTTGGCAGCCTCACGGGCCACGCGCTCGTAGTAATTCACCATCCACTGGTCACTCCGGTTCATAAAGTCGATCTTTACACCTGCAACGTCCCACTCCTTAAATTTCTCAAAAACATCAAAATGTTCTTCAACCGCTACCCAGGTCAGCCACAAAACAACCCCCACATCTTTTTCTTTGCCGTATCGAATTAGTTCAAACAGGTCCACATCAGGATTTGGTGTGAACGGATCAAGGGTGCTTTCGGCCCAGCCTTCATCCATAATGATATAAGGGATCCCAAACTCACTGGCAAAATCTATATAATATTTGTAAGTCTCGGTATTGCAACCCGTTTCAAAATCCACATCCGGCCCGTAAGGAGATGCACCGTTCCACCATTCCCAGCTCACCTGGCCGGGCTTCAACCATTCAGAAGTTTTTGTATTCCCCTTAGATGCCAGTTTGTAGGTCATTTCATTCTGAATGATACCGGCATCGTCATTGGTAATCAGGAAATATCGCCACGGGAAATTCCGGCTGCCATCTGTCCGTGCAATATAGGGCGCCCGTTTTTCGATTTTGACGCTGCGGTCGCCATCTTCACCAAATTCAACAGGACAACGGGGGAATGTTGATTGCATGCCGTTGGTGGCCGTTCCTTTCAGGAACATGGCCGGATAATCGTAAAGATCCGATTCGGAAATCAGTATGTTGTGACCATTGTCTGTTTCTATTAAAACAGGAAGCGTACTCATTTTATCATCGGGACCAAAAGATGCAGTTTCCGTATGCGTATAAGGATGCTCATAAGCCGTTCTAAAGGAAGGAGTTTGTTGAAGATGAGCCTGATAAGGCCGGGCAAACCGGATAGAAAAATCCTCATGCATGACATCGATCTCACCTTGTTTATCCGTCACAAACCGGTAGGCAATCCCCTCGTCATAAGCCCGGAATTCAACCGAATAATCGTTTTGAAAATCGAGCCGCAGCCAGTTGTAATGATCTGTAATTTCGGCATTTTTCAAAGGGATATCCGGATTAAGTTTTTTTCTGACCGTTCCGGTTTCCGAATTCTGAAATGCGGGTGCAGCCCCCAGAAGCTCATCTTCAAGAGCCAATTGAAGGTGACAGCGCTCCAATAACAATTGGTCATCCTGCAAAACGGAGTAATAGATCCTGTCGGAAACATCAATCTTTACTTCCGTGTTCCCGCTCGGAGACGATAATGTCAATTCCTTTGCAATAGCATTGCCGGACAAAACAATAAGAAAAACAAAGCATAAAATCTTCCCGCTAAAAAGTGTTCTCATGGTAAATAAGAATTAAATTTTATATTAAAAATGTTTTATTCCAAAAGCCCCTCCTCTTCCAGTAAGGAAGCAGCCTCCATAAGCATCACACCACTCAGTTGGGTAGTCAGATCGACTGAATAAGCTGGTTTTCTCTTCCAATCCGCGCCAAAAAGGATCTCATCCTTATTCATGCCTTTTGTCCATAGGGTTGCTGCATTTCGCTCCAAAAATCCAACATATTTTTCCCGGTCATCTTCTGAAAGATCAGGATGCAAAATCAATTGTGTAAAATATCTGATAAAAATGCCTTTAAACAAACCGCCATCTCCATCCCCCTCACTCTTCAACAGCCGGGTGTCTGGATCCACCAAAAACCGGAGAGTGTAATCGGCCGCTTTGACGGCATCATCCAGATAAACGGATTCTCCTGTAATATCGTAAAGTTCAATGGCAGCCCCGACAAAGGTGCCCTGGTTGTAGGTAAATATCCAGTCTTTATTGAAATTCAATGTTCCGTTTTCTTCCGTCACGCTGTCCCAAATTGCACCTGAAGAATCATCAAATAACAAATTTTTCTCCCAGGAGTAAATTTTTAAAGCCCAATCGAGATACTCTTCATCATCGAACGATTGATACAATCTGGCGCCCAGAATAGCCGCAGGTCCGTTAGAACAGGCATTTTTTCCATAAGGAGCCCCCTTCCGCCACATGATTCCACCTTCTGCATGTTCATTCCATCCGGTCAGGATATCTTCCCAGAGCGTTAATACAGACTCCTTAAAACCAGAGTCGTCCGTCATTTGCCAGGCTCTCAGCATGGCCAGGGCATTCCACTCCATGTCGTCGTAAAAATCATTGAGAAAAGTGTTTCCGTTTTGGCTATTCACCCCCTCATACCATTGGTTTATGTATTGAAGATAATGATCATCTTCATTACGGGCATACGCATCCAGAATAACATCCAGGGCATGGGCCTGCGGCCAGTAATGAAAATCTTCATTACCCCTGTTGGTATAATTAAAATAGGATGCCCCGGCATTCCAATACTGATCAATAAGTCCGTCAGTGGCGCTGTCGGCCGCCGCGGACCAGTCCACTTCCATGACTTCCTCCTCATCAGGCTCCTCTTCTGGGCTTTCTTCCTTTTCACAAGAAAGAAGGGGAATCATCAGAATAAGTGTGGCAATGGTTGCTTTTATTTTGTTTTGTGACATCAATAGGTTGTTTTATATTTCTAATGCCTGTTAATTTAGGGGCTGCTGGAAGTTACATATAAATTTAAACATGCAATAGATCGTTAGATTTTTGGATTTAAGATTTAAGATGATTCATATATTGCTAACAATCTGTTTTTTTAAGACAACCACCCCTTCGGATCTAAACAATTGAATAATAAATAATACAAAAGTTTAACGAAGTATTGAACATGAATAGTTTATCATTATTATTTGTATTCGTAAACACTGCTCAGGAAAGCCCGCTGAAGCGGGCTAAAAGGGGATGTTTTTGAACTTTTTTGCACACCCCGCTAAAGCAGGGTGTCCCAAAATTGCGGCATAACCTCCTTCAGCTGGCTTCCCCTTAATTCAAATCCCACCTGCTATTTTAGCGGGCCCAATTCATTTTTTCAAAAAACGGTACGTATAAATTTCCTCTCCTCTTTCAACTTTCATCAGATAAATACCCGAAGACAGGGATCCGACATTCACTTTTTGATTTACCTCGTCCCTGGCCAGCACCTCCACACCAGAGAAGTTGGTAACCGATACCGAAACAGGCTTTTCGGAATCCGCAGTCACATGGATATAGTCCGACGCAGGATTGGGATAAGGCACAAAAGCCTCCCGCCCCTCATCATCATAAATGGACCGTTCCGATGCAGGCAGGGGACTGCCGAAACTAACCAGCGT
>JAWOCV010000167.1:0-5851 GCA_046483585.1 Marinilabilia sp. | reverse complement strand
ATTTTAGCTATGTAACCGATGCCAGCCGGATTCCTCCGGAAAGCATGGCGAAACTTAAAAATAGTGATGTTTTAGTGATCAATGGTTTGCGTATAGAGGAGCATATTTCGCATTTCAATCTCGACCAGGCCCTTAGCGTTATAGAAGACCTTGCTCCGGAGAGGGCCTATATTACGCATATCAGTCATCATTTGGGATTCCACGAAGAAGTATCCAGACATCTGCCATCCAATGTATTCCTCGCTTACGACGGGCTGGTTATCCATTGCGAATAGATCAGCCATTCTTACGCCGGTTTTCTTCGTGGAAAAGATGAAGGGGGATGAATGGATTACGGATTTTAGTGCCGGCCAGTATCCCGGCTTATTCTGCATTATCCTTCCCGGTATTTAATGTGTTCAGAAACAGGGTTACAGTCGACAGCGCCAGAACCATTAGCACTAATCCCACGATCAACAGTGCCTGACCAAGCGTTAAAGTATCGCTTAGCCAGCCAAACAAGGGAGCGAGTATGGCAAACATGGCCCTGATTAGAAGGCTTCGAACCGACAAGACAGTAGCGCGGATATCGGAAGGCGTGATTTGATTGATATAATCCTTTAAAACCGGAGTGGCAACACCCCTGGCCATGTAAAACACACCGAGAATGGGGAGAAACAGAAATGCGCTATGGGCCAGGCCGCCAGCCACAAATCCGCCGGTAATGGCAAAACTGGTTATCAGTATAGTGGCTTTCTTTCCCAGATTTCTTTTTATCCTCGCTGAAAATAAAGTCACTGTTCCTACCAGAAGATTGAGGACAGTGGCCGTCCCCCCAATAAACAGCTCGGTAAAACCAAACTCATCGAGTCGTAGTTGGTATACCCAGGCCATTGTTAAGGTCGATGTTCCGATGATGGATGAATAAACAAGGTTCCATCTGAGATTTTTGTTTTTCATCAGGGCATAATGCACTACCTTCAATATGTCTCCGAAACCGGGTCGTTTGCGTTTTGATCTTACGGGGGGTTCCATCAGTGAAAAAGCCGCCGGAACAGCCAGAAAAGCGATGCCGGTTTGAAAGTAGAAGGGCAGATGGAGGCTTATTTCGGCCAGGGCTCCCCCGGCAATTCCTGCCAGAGCTTCTGAGTAATTCCCAACTGAAAAATTGATGCCTTCATATTTCAGGTATTTTTCCGTTCGGCCGTCGGCTTTAAGAGAATCGAATAACATGGCGGAATCGGCTCCGGAAATAAAACTGTGTCCGATGCCAAGCACAAGTTCGGCGGCCAGAAACATCCAGAATCCGTGACCAAACGAATAGAAGAGAAATCCGGCCGTTCCCAGAACCGCTCCGAGAATAAGAGTTATCCGGCGCCCCCAAATGTCGGCAAAATATCCCGAGGGTATCTCGAAAACAACAATGCTTATACTGTAAATGGCCTTCAGCTGAAACGCTTGTTCATTGCTCAGCCCCATGTCCTTATAAAAGAGCATGATAATAGGCATGGTCAGCATGAACCATTTGGCTGTCTTGATGATATACAGCCGCAGTATGTTTCGTCCGTAAATGGTTGCCATAATTGCCGGCAAAGATAATCAATGATCGGATATTACAGTTCTGAAATCCTGACTTGAACATTGGCATAAGTCAATTATTGATCCCCCGGCGACTTCTGTACTTTTTATCTAACAAAAACCTTAAGTCATTTAAAATGTGATGAGTGCGGTATAAAAAGGTATATTTTTGTCAAAATCGAAGCGTTTTAAATTTTTGTACCGGAGTTAACTGGTTGTTAATGAGGATGCAAAAATTTCAAACAACGAAGAGTTTGGCAATAAAGATGCTTTTTAGACCGGGCTCATATGATGTTTAACTAATTTTGTTGGTTCTTTGGTTATGTCGCAAATGAGAGCAACCTTTCTCTTCAGCTTTGAGCTTCGAGCTTTCAGCTACTACCGAAGACCGAAGACTGACTCTGCGACTGAGCTACTAACCTGGATAATTGACTTCATCTAACTTCGTTTCCTGAGGAAAATAATGTATGAATGGTTCAGGCTAAAAAGATTACCCCGGGCATCGCTTACAAAGCTTCTTTGCGAAAGTCACCGGATGTGGCGAAAGTCACCGGATGTGGCGAAACACAACCACCTGGGCGGGGACTCTACCTTCTTGTTTGCCAATAATCAGGTCCGTCACTTTCAATCAATCAACAAACAATGCACAATTTATGACAAAATGATAAAATATATCTGATAAAATTTTTTAATTGAAATTATAGCGTGTAATTTTGTAAAACCAAATTAATGTATTTCTTGTATTTCGAAAATTATGACAGATAATTTGTTCATTCCTAAAGGTTACAGACCTTTATTGGATTTGAAACAGACCGAACATGCCATTACGGTGATCAAAGATTCTTTTCAGTCCGGTCTTTCTTCCGAATTACGTCTTAGACGGGTGACGGCTCCTTTATTTGTGCTAAAAGGGACAGGGATCAATGATGATCTCAGCGGAGAGGAGCGGGCGGTCTCTTTTCCTGTTAAAGATCTGGGCGATCGTGAAGCTGAGATCGTTCACAGTCTGGCCAAATGGAAGCGCATGGTATTGTCCGATTATGACATTGAACCCGGCCTTGGCATTTATACCGATATGAATGCCATCCGTTCCGATGAAGTTCTCGATAACACCCATTCAATTTATGTGGACCAGTGGGACTGGGAACGGCATATTTCCCCGGCAGAGCGAAGCATGAAATTCCTGAAGAAAATTGTAAAAAGCATTTATGAAGTACTGAAAAGGACTGAGTTTATACTCTATGAAAAGTATCCCGAACTGACCCCTTTGCTTCCGTCTAAAATTCATTTCATTCACAGCGAAGAACTTTTGCAGCAATACCCATCGCTCTCACCCAAAGAGCGGGAAGATGCCATATGCAAAAAATATGGTGCCGTTTTTCTCACAGGCATAGGAGCCCGTTTGTCCAACGGAGAACCCCATGACGAAAGAGCCCCCGATTATGACGACTGGAGTACAACGGCTGACAACGGTTATTCCGGGCTTAACGGTGACATCCTGTTGTGGAATCCCATCTTAGAGAGAGCTTTTGAAATTTCCTCTATGGGCATCAGAGTTGATGCTGAAACGCTTGAACGTCAATTAAATATAAAGAATTGCCCTGAGAAAAGAGAACTTTTCTTTCACCGGCGACTACTCAGCGGAGAATTTCCCCTGAGCATAGGAGGAGGGATCGGACAGTCACGCCTTTGCATGTATTTTCTTAGGAAAGCTCATATTGGTGAAATTCAGGCAAGCATATGGCCAGATGAAATGCGCCGGGTTTGTGCTGAAAACAATATTCTTCTGGTCTGAATACACAATTAGTCCGTTAAAAAAGACCTAAACACAGAGACCTGTCTGCCATGTCATGAAATTAACCTGTTTTGACTCAAAGGCTCTTGCTGAAAGATAGAAAGCCTCTATTTCCTTTGTCGCCAGGCAGGCGCAATGACCTGTCTGCCGTTTTTAATATTAGCATCCTGTAATATAAACGAACTTTTGTTTGTACAATTAATTTTGTTTCACATTACACGCCAGGCAGGCGCAAAGTTTTTATTAACAGAGAGTTGCGATCAACTTGCATGGCCATGCAAGCATCTTATTTGCAAGAACCTTTGAGTCAATTGTTTATATTCCAATGGTTCTTTTTGATAAAATGCATATTTTCAGTATTATATGATGTATCTTAAATCTTACATCTAAAAATCTAACGATCTATTGATGAGTGCGGTATAAAAAGGTATATTTTTGTCAAAATCGAGGCGTTTTAAATTTTTGTACCGGAGTTAACTGATTGTTAATGAGGATGCAAAGATTTCAAACAACGAAGAGTTTGGCAATAAAGATGCTTTTTAGACCGGGCTCATTGATACAAATACTTTCGGAAAAATATCAGAAGCTGTCTGGAATTGCATCAATAACTTTTCAGGCGGTTTTTTGTTTTGTCTGAACTGAATTTTCAGCCCGGATTATTGACTTCGTCGGACTTCGTTTCAAAAATAATCCCTGTCGACGACAGCGACTAAGGTTCAGCCTGATATTTTATAGCTGCATAAACCTTTCCCGCACTTGAACCGGAATGGCGGAAAATTGATGCCACTCTTTTTTGAAATTATTTTTTTTGTTCGTTTCATTTTTTGCAAAATGCCCTATTTTTGTTCGTGATCATGGGCATGAAAACGGACCTGGTTATTGAACAGCACAAACACCCCTGTACTATGAAATATATTGTCGTTCTGGCCGATGGCATGGCCGATTTGCCTATTCCTCAGTGGGAAAACAAAACACCCTTTATGGTGGCACATAAGCCGGTAATGGATCATCTTTGCGCGTTGGCACAGACCGGCTTGCTTCAGTCTATTCCCGAAGGGATGCATCCGGGAAGTGAAATTGCCAATATGAATATTCTGGGATTTGATCCCCGTCAATATTTTCCCGGCCGGGGTGTCTTAGAAGCAGCTGCCCTGAATATTCCCTTGCGGGATAATGAGCTTGTATTTCGGTGCAATCTGGTGACCATTGAAAGTGGGAAACTGATGAATCATTCGGCTGGTCACGTTTCTAATCAGGAGGCGGGTGAATTGATTGCTGCTTTGAATGATGAATTGATCGCAGAAGGAGTCCGTTTTCATCAGGGGGTGAGTTATCGAAACCTGATGATGCTTAGGGATGGTGATGCCGGCGTGGAGTGTCTTCCACCACATGACCACCCGGGAGAACAACTCGATAAATTGTTGCCCCAGGGAAAAGGAAAGGCTTCAAAAACGGCGCAGCGGCTCAGAGAGCTTATTGAACACTCACAGAAGATACTGAACAATCATCCCGTTAATAGACAACGAGGAAAGAACGGCCTTCCGCTTGCCAACGCCATTTGGCCATGGTCGGCCGGAAAAGGAAGTGGTTTTCCCTCTTTTGAGGAACGATGGGGCATCCGGTCCGGGGCGGTCATCTCTGCTGTGGATCTTATTCGCGGAATAGGGAAATTGGCAGGACTGGACAATATTTATGTAGAAGGAGCAACCGGTTTGCATGACACCCATTATGAGGGAAAGGCTGCAGCTGCTCTCAATGCCCTGAAAAAATATGATTTTGTTTTTTTGCATGTTGAAGCTGCTGATGAAGCCGGTCATGAAGGTGATAAAGATCTCAAAAAGAAAGTTGTTGAAGATTTTGATCATCGTTTGTTACAGCCCCTCTGGGATGGCATCTGTCAGATGAAAGAGGAGGTGGCGCTGGCTTTGTTGCCCGACCATCCCACACCTTGCGCCCTTCGAACACATACATCCGATCCTGTTCCTTTCCTCATCATAAAACCAGGACAAATCCCTGATGATGTTATGGCTTTTGATGAATTCTCTGTAAAAAAAGGGGCTTTGGGAATTCTTAAAGATGGAGACGTACTTAAAAAATTATTTTCCTGAAAATTTATCATAATTAAATGAAGTATATTAGTCTGGGTGACCACCCACAAAAGGTTAACCTGTCACAGGGTATTTTTAAAGGGCTCTCCGACGATGGCCATCTCTTTATGCCGGAAAAGATACCCGCTCTCGACAGGGATATGATCGGATCCATCTCCGAAATGTCTCTGAAGGAGATCGCTTTTGCCGTTTTGAGGCCTTATGTGGAAGAGGAACTCGAAGAAGAAGAATTGATGCAGATTGTCAATGAAACTTTTTCTTTCCCAATCCCTCTGGTCAATATTCACGATAACATTAATGTTCTGGAGCTTTTTCACGGGCCTACCCAGGCATTCAAAGATGTAGGGGCCAGGTTTCTTTCAAGACTTATGAGTCGTCTTCATCCGGTGGA
>JAWOCV010000253.1:0-3288 GCA_046483585.1 Marinilabilia sp. | reverse complement strand
AGAAACTGGCAATACGAAATACCAAGAGATCATCTCTGATCTTGAATAGGGGCATTGCAGGGGCGCGATTAATCGTAGAGACGCGATTAATCGCGTCTCTACGATTAATCGCGTCTCTACGATGCCTTGAAATTATACAGGGGCTTCAAAACATCCATGACATCCACGGTATCCACAATGGCATTTCTGATTTCATCCATGGATTTATAGGCCTGGGGCGCTTCATCAAGGGTGGATTTTCCAACTGAAGTACTGTAAACCCCCGCCATAGACTTCTGAAAATCTTCCAGGTCGATGGATGCTTTGGCCCTGGTCCGGCTCATCAGACGTCCGGCACCATGCGGGGCTGAATAGTTCCATTCTTCATTGCCTTTTCCCCTGCACAATAAAGAGCCATCGCGCATGTTGACCGGAATCAGTAAGGTCTCCCCTTTTTCGGCAGAAACGGCTCCTTTTCGAAGAATCATACGTCTGAAGTCGATGTAATTGTGGATGGTTTCAAAACGTGAATCTTCCTGTAAGCCGGTTTCCTGCAAGATAATGTCAGCCATGGCGGCCCGGTTCATTGATGCAAATTTCTGAACAATAGCCATATCGTTCAAATAGTCATCAAACCCGGCTCCCTGCAAAAAGGCGAGTTCTTTATTTGGGACATGCTTTTTCTGTTTTTTCCGTTTTTTCAATTCTTTGGATATCTCTTTTTCCCTGCCTTCCGATTTCAGCCTTTCAATCCATTCATCCTGTGAAGAATTCATCTTACTGGTTTGCTGAAATGCTTTCTCCTGATAATATTTGCAGGTATCCGCACCCAGTTTTCGACTTCCCGAATGAATGATCAAATAAAGGTTTCCCTCCTTTTCGGACCGGCTGACTTCAATAAAATGGTTTCCGCCGCCTAAAGAACCTAATGACAGCCGTGCTCTTTTAAGATCAACGAGATCTTTGCACCGCAGATCTGAAAAATCGAAATGGCCCAGGCTTTTGGAATGAACCTCAACCCCGCTGGGAATTTTTGTTTTAATCACTTCATCCAGATTGGCAAAATCAAAATTTTGATCTTTGAGTCTGACCGTGAGCATGCCGCAACCAATATCTACCCCCACCAGATTGGGTGTCAGTTTATCCGTTATGGTCATGGTGGTTCCTATTGCACAACCTTTGCCGGCATGGGCATCGGGCATAACCCGCACTTTGGCATCCTGGTAGGGTTCAAAGTTTACGAGTTTTTTGATCTGCTCGTAAACTTCATTTTCGAATGTTTCGGCAAATATCAGCGTTTCGACTCCTTTACTATTTTTGATGACCTGTGCCATGATTATATGTATTTTTCTTTCTGGTTTTGTTTTAGTTAAATACAAAATTTTTCCGGATTAAAATAAAAAGACAGCAATTGTTTTCACTGGTGTCCGGTAAAAAAATGGAGATTGCTTCACTTCTTTCGCAATGACTGCGTTGCAACGGTATTTAAGGATGGGATGGGGTCGGTTTTCGGCTTTGCCAAAAACCGACCCCATCCCATCACTCTGCCTCCTGATAATCAAGGTCATTGCGAACGAAGTGAAGCAATCTCCCACTGTTTGAACAAATTCTCCGGACAATAGTGATTCAAAATCCATAAAAGCCCGTCAGTAATATTCAATATCCACATTTTTGAAACAAAATGTCAAATTATTTTTAAAAATTAATAATTTTGTTGAAAACTGATAGAACCATGAAATACCTTTTTCCCGTCGTCCTTCTTTTTATCTCATTCTGGATTTTCCCGATTGACACTGATGCACAAAGCCGTTATCTACACACCGAAGGCACGAAAATCGTCAACGCCAATGGCGAAAACGTGATTCTGAGAGGCTCCGGCCTGGGCGGGTGGATGCTCCAGGAAGGCTACATGCTCCAGACCGCTGAATTTGCCGGCACCCAGTACAAGATCAAAGAGCACATAGAAGACCTCATCGGCAAAGAAGGCATGGAAGCCTTTTACGATGCCTGGCTGGCCAATTACTGCACCAAACAGGACATTGATTCCCTGGCGGCATGGGGTTTCAATTCGGTGAGACTGCCCATGCATTACAATTTATTTACGCGGCCAATCGAGGATGAACCCGTGCGGGGAGAAGACACCTGGCGTGAAAGAGGCTTTGAAATGGTCGACAAACTGCTGGAGTGGTGTGCCGACAATGAAATGTACCTGATCCTTGACCTGCATGCAGCTCCCGGCGGACAGGGGAAAAATGCCGATATCTCTGATTACAATCCCAACAAGCCATCCCTTTGGGAAAGCAAGGAGAACCAACGAAAAACCGTTGCTTTATGGCGTAAGCTGGCCCAGCGATACAAAAACAAACCCTGGATGGGTGGCTTTGACCTGATCAACGAACCCAACTGGGATTTTGAAGATTCGGGCAACAAGAACGGATGCAACTGTGAAGAAAACGAGCCCCTCTGGGCTTTATACAAGGAAATCATCACGGCCATCCGGGAAGTCAATCAAAACCACATCATTTTTCTCGGCGGCAACTGCTGGGGAAACAACTACAATGGGTTGCCGGAAGTCAGCAAATGGGACGACAACCTGGTCATCAGTTTCCACAAATACTGGAATTACAACACCCGCGAGTCGATCCAATGGGCGCTGGACATGCGCGAAGAACGAAATCTGCCAATATGGCTCGGTGAATCGGGCGAAAACTCCAACACCTGGTTTGCCAATGCCATCGGTCTGCTTGAGCGCAATAACATCGGATGGGCATGGTGGCCTTACAAAAAGATCGAGTCGCCCACCAGCCGGGTAACCGCTCCAAAAACAGAAGGATATCAGAAAATCCTGGATTACTGGGGAGGTTCAGCTCAAAAACCTTCGGCCGACCAGGCCAAAGACTGGCTTATGGAACAGGCAGAGATGCTGAAACTGAAGAACTGCACGATCAACTACGATGTGCTGGATGCCATGTTCAGACAGGCCGGCGGAGACAGGTCACCCATCCCGTTTAAACAACATTCAGTCCCCGGCAGAATATTTGCTGTGGATTATGACATGGGAAGCAACAATTACGCCTGGTTAGATACCGATACGGCCAATTACCGGACAGATACAGATGAAAACATCGCCTGGAACAAAGGGCGGATATACCGGAATGACGGGGTCGACATTAAACCCTGCGGGGATGAAACATCGAACGGCTACTGCGTAAGCTGGACCGAAGCCGGCGAATGGATGATCTACACCGTGGAAGTTGAGAAAAGCGGAACTTTCGACCTGAACTTGCGGTATGCAGCCGAAAATGATAA
>JAWOCV010000069.1:0-8755 GCA_046483585.1 Marinilabilia sp. | reverse complement strand
TCTTCAACTGTTTAGATCTGAAGAAATGTTTGTTTATGCTAAAACACAGATTGCCAGTAGCATATGAATCATCTTAGATCTTAGATCTAAAAATCTAACGATCCATTGTAAATGGTATAGAGTAATAAGTTTGTTCATAGAAACCAGTTTTCACAAAAATATAGCAGTTATGTTACAAAAACACAGATTTTCAGTTTTTTTATTTCTCCTTGCCGGCGTTTTTACGCTTTTTTCCTGCCAGGAAAAAGAGGAAAATACACCTGTTAAAATTTCCCTTCATGAAGGGTGGGAATTCTCTCAAGATGGAGAAGATGACTGGATGCCGGCCCGTGTGCCCGGGACCGTCCATCAGGACCTGATGAACAATGATGTGATAGATGATCCTCATGACCGCATGAATGAGGATGATGTCCAGTGGATTGAAGATGAAGACTGGGTTTACAGGACATCTTTCGAGGTAGATGATTCTCTCATCAACGAATCCGATGTGGTCAAGCTTCAGTTTGAAGGACTGGATACGTATGCCGACGTTTACGTCAATGATGAGTTGGTACTCGAAGCCAACAATATGTTCGTGGGATGGGATGTAGACGTTAAAGAACACCTGGTAGATGGCGAAAATGAGCTTCGTGTTTATTTTCATTCTCCGGTAGAGGAAGGAATGAAAAAACTGGAGGAATTGGATTATCCCATTCCGGCCACTAATGAACAGGCCCCCGAGGATGAGCGGACCAGTGTCTTTACCCGGAAAGCCCCTTTCCATTATGGATGGGACTGGGGCCCGCGTCTGGTGACATCCGGTATTTGGCGGCCTGTTACCCTGAAAGCCTGGAACCAGGCCGTTATTGAAGATGTGTATGTGGTGACCGATGAAATCAGTGATGAGAAAGCGGAACTTTCCGGTCATGTAACAGTAAATGCTGAAGAAGCCGGAACTTATGAGGTGTCTCTTGATATTGAGGGGGCTGATGCCGGAATCGATCGTGAAGTAGAACTGGATGCCGGAAGCAACCAGGTTCCCATAGAATTTGAAATGGACGATCCCGAGCTTTGGTGGACCAATGGCCTTGGAGACCCCCATTTGTATGACTTTGAGTTTTCACTGGCTTCGGGCAATCAAGTCCTCGACCGCCATGCACTGGAGTATGGGGTTCGGACCCTTGAACTCGTCCAGGAGCCCGATGATGAAGGACGTTCCTTCCACTTTGAATTGAACGGTACCCCCGTATTTATGAAAGGGGCCAATACCATACCCCCGGAAACCCTTACTCCGGCAGCAGGAAAAGACCGTTATGAGCGTCTGATCAATAATGCTGTCGAGGCCAACATGAACATGTTGCGTGTGTGGGGTGGTGCCATCTATGCCGAAGATTATTTCTATGATCTTTGCAATCGCAATGGCATTCTGGTTTGGCAGGATTTCATGTTTGCCTGTGCACTTCAGCCGGGCGATGATGCGCATCTTGAGAACATCCGTAAAGAAGCCGAATACAATGTGAAACGCCTCCGCAACAATCCTTCCCTGGCCATGTGGTGTGGTAACAACGAAAATTACCATGGCTGGCACGAATGGGATTGGCAGGACCTGTATGACGAGGATGAGAAAGAGGTTGTCTGGAATGCCTATGAGGATATTTTCCATGATCTATTGCCAGAAACAGTCGAAAATCTTGATCCTTCCCGCACTTACTGGCCTTCATCCCCAATGGCTTATGGAAAAGAAAAGGCTGACCGCAAATCCGGTGACGAGCATGACTGGACCATCTGGTTCGGGCAGGAGCCTTTCTCTGCTTATGGAGAAGAGGTTCCCCGTTTCGTAAGTGAGTATGGTTTGCAATCCTTCCCGTCTATGTATACCATCCGTCAGTTTACGGAAGAGCAGGACCGCGATTGGAATACGGAAGTGATGCGTCATCGTCAGCGGGGAAATATGCCTTATGTAGAGCCCGGTTTCGACGGCAACGACATGATTCGCTGGTATATGGACCAATATTACAACGTGCCCGGCGATTTTGAAGATTTTGTTTATGTAAGTCAGTTGCTCCAGGCCAATGCTTACAAAACCGCCCTGGAAGCGCATCGCCGGAATATGCCTCACTGTATGGGCTCCCTCTACTGGCAGATCAATGACAGTTGGCCTACCATTTCGTGGTCCACAGTGGATTATTACGGCCAGTGGAAAGCTTCTCATTATGCTGTCCGTGATGCCAATGAGCAGGTCATTCTTTCTCCCGTGGAAGAGGACGGTGAGGTGAACGTTTATGCCGTGAGCGACCGGCTTTCTTCATTTGAAGGGGAATTGACCGTGAAGGTGATCGATTTCATGGGTGAGGAAATCTTCAGTGAAACCGAGGATGTCAATGTTGAAGCCAACACATCTGAACTTATTTACAATCGCACCGTGGCAGAGGTAACAGGGGATGCTGATCGCGGGTCAGTTGTAGCTGTTGTAGAACTAAGGTCCAACAGGGAAAAAATAGCAGACAACCTGCTCTATTTCGAACGGCCTAAAAACCTGGATCTTCCTAAAGAAAACCTGGGCATGGGAGCCAAAAAGACAGAAGATGGATATGAATTGAATGCCAATACCGACAGGATTGCCAAGAATGTATATCTCGAAACGCCTGATGGATCAGGACATTTTTCCGACAACTTCTTTGATCTTCTGCCCGGTGAACGCAAGGTCATTAAGCTTGAGATTGATGAAGAAATTGATCCCAGAGAGATTAAGATCAAAACCCTGAATGATCTGAAAAATTAAAATGGAAAGGAAAGTATTTCCACGCCTGTCGAGGGGTTACTTTTTGAAGCTGGTTTTTGCAAGTGCCGGGAGTGCCGTGTTATTGTCACGGTGCTCCCGGTAGCTAAAAACTGCCAT
Source organism: Marinilabilia sp. (assembly GCA_046483585.1). GTDB lineage: Bacteria > Bacteroidota > Bacteroidia > Bacteroidales > Marinilabiliaceae > Marinilabilia. The sequence goes on along the minus strand of JAWOCV010000069.1, from coordinate 5,877 downwards.
CCGGCCCTTTCCAATTGTGGCATTGATGTCACCACTATGAATACATCCTTCAGGGATCCCCAAAGTGAGCATGACATTCATACGGTCAGTTGTGACGACTGTCATTCCTCTGACAAGTAAAATTCGGGCACTTCAAAAGTATGTGACAATTTGGCGGCTAGCTATTTGATTCTCATATTTGCTTCATGCTGGTAATTTGATTTTTAGTTTGATCCATAAAATTACACAGCATCCCCGTCATTGCGAACGAAGTGAAGCAATCTCTAATTGTTTTACCGGACACCAGTGAAATTTAAGTTACTTTTCGGTGATTGCCATGCAGAATGGATTCTGAAATAACCCTAAAAAATTTTATTTAAACTCATGGAATTATGAATGATTTTGTTTCGGATCTGGCCAGGATGATCGACCACTCGATATTGCATCCCACCCTTACAGATGAGGATTTGAGACATGAATGTCAGGTAGCCATGGAATATCAGGTGGTTTCTGTCTGTGTTAAGCCTTATGCAGTTGAACAGGCCGTTAAAATATTGGGCAACCCGGAAGTTTTACCCGGATGTGTCATCGGATTCCCGGCCGGGAACAGTGCCATTCGGGTCAAAGTTTTTGAAACTGTTGAGGCCATTGATGATGGCGCCAAAGAAATTGACATGGTCGTCAATATAGGCAAAGTTCTGGGGCATGACTGGGATTATGTCGAGACTGAGATTAAGGAAGTAACGGAGGCCTGTCACTTAAACGGGGCCATTGTGAAAGTTATTTTTGAAACCGATTTTGTCACTGAAGAAAAAGATAAGATCAGACTTTGTGAGATATGCACCAAAGTGGGGGTCGATTTTGTGAAAACATCCACAGGCTTTGGATTTGTAAAACAATCCAATGGATTTTATAAATATACAGGAGCTACGCTGGAAGACATCCAGTTGATGCGAAAACATTCCGGGCCTTCTGTGAAAGTGAAAGCAGCCGGAGGTGTCCGCTCACTTGATGACCTTCTGGCTGTCAGAGAAGCCGGAGCTGACAGATGTGGGGCAACAGCCACCATTCAAATACTTGATGAGGCCAGGCGCAGATATAACCAAAAAGGCTCTGAATGAAACGAGCTTGACAATGATTTTCTCAAAAGAACATGGCTGTAGTTTGAAAAGGCGATTTTTTCTGTAAAGCCCTGGAAAGGGTGGCCGTATGGTAATTGACACTCAGAAAATCCACAACTCAAGCCCCGGCAGGGGTGTCCCTATAACAGTAACATTTAAGTTTGCAAAAGGGCTCACCACTGCCGTGGCTCTGGTTTTTTTGTGGGGGGGCTTTTTTTACCATACGATCGCCCCACTCCGGGGGCTTTGGGATATACCAAAATTTATTGGTGTTTGGAAAATATCAACGCAAAATTAAACTACAGCCAAGAATATGTATAAAATCCATCATACCAATAACCTTAACCAATTTTGTGCAGATAAATGACCTTTGTATTAAGGTTTGTCTGTAATTTTAAAAATTGCTATTCTGATTAATTTTAATGTTATGAAGATTATTAAATCCCTTTTGTTTCTTTTATTTTTCATAGTTATGACTTCATTTTCCCAAACAAAAATCCTCTTCGATACCGATTTTGGCAGCGATGCCGATGATCTTGGCGCTCTGGCCATGCTTCATGGCTTTCAGCAAACCGGTGAAGCCGATTTGTTGGGTGTGATGATCTGGAGTACGGAAAAGTTTGTGGTACCTGCTGTCGATGCTGTGAACCGTTACTATGGTCATCCCGATGTGCCTGTTGGGATCCGGCCTGGTGACCCGCATCATAGCGAATGGAACTACAACAAACCCATTGCAGATCAACTGCCCTGGGAACTGAAAAATGATGATGTCCCCGATGTAACCACTCTTTACCGGAAAATCCTTTCTGCTGAGGAAGATTCAAGTGTGACCCTGATAACCGTGGGGCCGCTAATGAACATCAAACTGCTACTGGAGTCCGGACCCGATGAGTATTCCGAATTGCCAGGTAAAGAGTTGTTCCACAATAAAATAAAGGAGATGGTGGTGATGGGCGGTCAATATCCCGAAGGCGAGCAGGAGTGGAATTTCTGGGGTGAGATGAAAGGGGTGACCCAATTTGTTTTCGATAAAATCGAAGTTCCCGTTGTTTTTTCCGGTTATGAGATTGGTGAAGCCATTCGATCAGGGGCGGTTTTTAATGAAATCAGCAAGGATTCTCCACTTTATATAGGTTTCAAACATTTTAGCGAGCATGCCCCGTGGATGAAAGACAATTACAGGGGAAAGATCCTTGATAACGCCACCTTTGACCAGACTGCCGTTTTGTATGCCGTGCGTGGCGGAGTTGGTCGATACTGGGAAAAGATCAGAGGAGGATATAATAAAATTGATGAAGATGGCAATAACCGGTGGGTTGAAGGTGATGAAACCAACCAGTCCTATTTACGGCTTATTGAAGATCCCGAAAAAATGACCCTGCTGATAGAGAAGCTTATGTTGAAGCCGGAACCGGAATCTTACGGGGAAAATCTGCAAATTCGTGAATTGTGAAAAGAATGAGATTAGCTTCAAAAGACTGCTGCTTTTTTTATATTTGTTGGAATAATCATTGTATATGAGCTCAAAACGACAATTACAAGCAGTGGTCATTTCCGATGCTCACCTTGGAATTTACAACAGCAAGGCTGATCAGTTGTATACTTATCTGAAAACGATCCAGCCCGAAGTATTGGTCCTCAATGGTGACATTATTGACGGCTGGCGGTTTTCCCCCAGCTATTTTCCAACGTCGCACTTACGGGTCATCCGGTATCTTTTTAAGATGGCCGAAAACGGCACAGAGATCATTTATCTTCCCGGCAACCATGATGAGATTGCCAGGCGTTTTACAGGCATTAATTTCGGACAGTTTCAGGTCGAGAATAAAGTGGTGCTTACTTTCGACAACAAATCTACCTGGATATTTCACGGCGATGTTTTCGATATTGTGATGCATCATTCCAAGTGGATGGCCAAAATGGGATCGGTGGGATACGGTATCCTGGCCGGGATCAACCGGATGGTCAACTCCATTCTGATGTTATTCGGCCGTCGACCCATATCCCTGGCCGGCAAAATAAAGGACAAGATCAAAGGAGGGAAAAAAGAAGATGTCACCAATTTTGAAGCCATGGTTGCCCGTCTGGGAATCCGTAAGGGATACCATTTTGTAATCTGCGGTCACATTCACCGTCCCGCCAAAAAAAGGATCAAATCACCTGTCGGATCCATTACTTATCTCAATTCGGGTGACTGGGTTGACCATATGACCGCCCTGGAATATGAGGCCGAAGACTGGCATCTTAAACATTGGGACAGTGCTTCCGAAGTGGTCATTGAAGATCCACCCGGCGAGGAGATCATCTCCGAGACCATTGAGGACATCTTTTCCAAAGCTTTTAAGGAAATACTCAAAAGTTAAGCTCTGTCTGTTAGTGCAATAGTCCGTTAAGCTTTTGCAAGTATTTGTTATTCATTTGTTTTGGATTTAAAAGTTGTTTATTTTAAGATGCATATTATCAACAATATATGAATCATCTTAGATCTTAAATCTAAAAATCTAACGATCTATTGTTTGTGTGAACCGTTCATTAATTCCGGACTTATTTTTCTTTTTCTTCCCGCTCATGCAAAATAAGCATTGGGTGATGAGGGTGTCTGATCATTTTCTTAATGATGTGTGGGTTAAATAGGCGCTGGAAAAGCGTGTGATGGTGCCGGATCAGTGTTAACAGAGTGGCTCCTTGTTCGTCCATGAACTTAAGGATGGTCTTACATGTATCCCCTTCGTTGTCTATGAAATGGAAGTTGAGTTTGACTCCCGGAAAATAGGAGGCGATTTTTTCTTCAGCTTCGAGCCGGTTAATGTAGGCTTCCTCCATAACATTCAAAAAGACGAGTTCACTGTTAAAGGCTTGCATCAGATCGTTGAGCGGACCGGCCATCCTGGAAATGTCCACATCCTGCAGGTCTGTAGCAAAAACGATTTTCCCGGGTGGGGTGAATTTGGCCTGTCTCGGAACCACAAGCATGGGGTGGTGAACATGTTGTATGATCTCAAGGGCATTGCTCCCCAGCAGAAAGTGCTCAAGAGCGCTTTCTCCTTTACATCCCAGAACCAGCAGGTCCGGTTCAAAATCTTCCACCTCCTGACGAATCACTTCGGTTATGGCTCCGAATCTGGATGCCAGTTCAATACGGGCATTGGGGTGCCCGGCATGAAGCAGTGAAAGTTCTTTTCGAAGCCCTTTCATGCTCTCTTCTGCCATCTCTTCTTTAACCTGCATGATATATGGGCTCCCGCTGAATTCAACATCGAAGACATTGAGAAGTTCGAAATAAACTCTTTCGTTTTCGAGCATTTTCAATGCATAAAGGGCAGCATTGCGGGCGGTTTCAGAAAAATCAGTAAGCAAAATCACACGTTTCATAGGACCGGTATTTTAGAGTGGGACATTTTTTCCCGGATGGGAACCTCTGCAACTTTTTTAACTTCTTTTCCTTCCTAAAATTTACGAAAAATGAATGAGAAATAAAAATAAAATCAGGAAGGCTGAATTCCTTTTCGGCCTAACAGGAGGATCGGATTTCTATTTGGTCGCAATTTGGGAACGCCGAATTTCTGCAAGCAACACAAAAAACACGAGCACTTTTTGCCTTTACATCAGATCACTATATTGGTGGATTTTAGGACGGACGCATTTTTTGCGAATAAATCTTTATAGCCGGAATGCTTTCTATGCAATAACCAAACGATTATTAATCCAAAAACAAAGGTTGATGTTGTGGTTTCAATCATATGGCTCATTCTTACACTTGCTTCAGGGATCAGGGGGTTGGACAGGATATGCCCCAGGTGGGGAAAAGCGAGAAGACAGGCCACAAGTAAGGCGGTAATCCGGGGAGAGACCATTGAGCCACTAATGACGGGTGCAGCTATGAGGGCAAATAACAGGCCTCTTATCAGTTGCAGAAGAATCAATCCAGGGTCCTGGCTGAAGGTTGTCAGAGTATGCTGTCCAAAAGGTGTGATTGCGCCTTCGCTTCCATAGAAAGCTCGAAGTTCCGGATTCTGCCATGCAATGAAGTAACCCGCCAACCAGTAAATGATCACATACAAAACCGATATTATTCCCAGCTTCAGGAATAGTTGTTTAGTTGGCATAACCATGTATGGATGATGAACGCTTGTTTCTTTCCTTTTCCATCGCCCACAGATTGCTATGGCAAGCGGAATGAAGAGAAATGGTGTGGGCAGCCCCATAATGAATAACCTGGGAAGTAACTCCGGTGAAACGGTTAAATCCGCGAGAAAATACCAGGTTTCCACCTGAGTGATAAACGTGAACGATCCATAAAACGCCAGCCCTAGAAGCAAGGTCAGTCGCCATCCATGCCATCGGGATGAAACGATTAATCCGATGATTAGAATGGTATTAATGAAACTCAAAATGAACATGCCTGCTATTTCATTCACTAAACCTGGATCTCCGAGTGCTTCAGGAATATGGCCGCTTACAGCCATCGATCCCAGTATCCAAATGGGGATATAAAGGATGCTCAGGATGATGATTTTTGACAGCCAAAACAGCAGTTCTTTTGCGTTCACAATGAATGACAGTTTAGTAAGTTTTGAAAAATCAGCTTTCAATAAATTTACAATAAAGCTTTGATAACCGAAACATTATTGTTGTTTCTTTTTTGTATGAAGCCATGCTACTTTTTGATTAGGATTGTGCTCCCGGCCTATGATGTCCTTATACAATTCAGGTTTTCGTGCGTTCAAGTATCTGTGGCCGCCTGCCTGGGGGAGTTTTTCCGGTGTTTGGCCACCAG
>JAWOCV010000048.1:0-9617 GCA_046483585.1 Marinilabilia sp. | reverse complement strand
CCCAAGGAATACGTTATTGCCGATATTGAAGTTACCGGCGATCTGAATAACGATCCGCAAATACTGGCCAACATATCAGGACTGAAAGTCGGACAAGAAATCCAGGTTCCTGGTGAAGCCATCTCTGAAGCCATAGATAAATACTGGGATTATGGTTTGTTTTCCGATGTGCGGATTTCCGCGGAAAAGATTGAAGGCAAAGAGATATACCTCAAAATATACCTTCAGGAACGTCCCCGCTTGTCTAACATTAATTTTACAGGCCTGAAAAAATCTGAAATCGATGATATTACAGGTAAAATATCATTGATGCGTGGTTCACAGGTCACGCCTTATCTTGTCGACAGAGCAGAAAAATACATCAAGAGTTATTTTGAAGAAAAAGGTTTTTTCAATACGGAGATATCTATCGTACAGCGTGACGATCCCGATAAACCCAATCATGTCTTTCTTGATGTGGATGTCGATAAAAAGGATAAAGTAAAAGTAAACAGCCTTGTCTTCGAAGGCAATGAGGTGTTTTCAGATTTTAAACTGAATCGCTTCATGAAAAAGACCAACGAGAAAGGTAAAATACTTAACTTCTTCAGAACCAAAAAGTTTGTTCAGGAGGAGTATGAAAATGATCTGGATCGGATTATTGAGAAATACAATGAAGAAGGTTATCGTGATGCCCATTTTGAGTATGATTCTGTTTCACGGAATGACGACAATACTGTGGATGTAACAATAGGAATTGATGAAGGAAACAAATATTATATAGGAGACATTACCTGGGTGGGTAATACCGTCTATCCCGGCCCTTATCTCACTCAGAATTTGCGCATAAAGAAAGGAGACGTGTTCAACCAGACACGCTTGGATGAAAGATTGTTTACGGATGATGATGCTGTCCATAATCTTTATATGAATAACGGGTACCTGTTTAGTAACATCGAACCGGTGGATGTGAAGGTATATAATGATACCGTTGATCTGGAGATGAGAATCCATGAAGGTGATCAGGCCACCATAGATGAGGTCATCATTAAAGGTAATACAAAAACCCATGAGCATGTGGTTCGTCGTGAACTAAGGACGAAACCGGGTGAATTATTCGATAAATCCAAATTGGTACGTACCGTTCGGGAGTTATCACAGCTTGGTCACTTCGATCCTGAAAAAATAGAGCCCGTCCCCTTGCCTGATCCTGATAAGGGGACCGTGGACATTGAATACAATCTTGAAGAAAAAGCCAATGACCAGATTGAATTGTCTGGTGGATGGGGTGGAGGCATGTTTGTCGGTTCGCTTGGACTGAAATTCACCAATTTTTCCGTTCGGAATTTCTTTGAGAAAGAGGCCTGGCGTCCTCTGCCCACCGGTGATGGACAGGAATTATCATTAAGGGCCCAGACCAATGGGAAATATTATCAATCTTATAGCTTTTCATTTACCGAACCCTGGTTAGGCGGCAAAAAGCCGAATTCCTTAAGTGTATCACTTTATCATTCTATCCAGACCGGAACCAGCAGTGGCTACTATCATGGTAACCCTTACAGCAATATCGGTGGTCGTGGTGGTATGGGCGGAATTGGTGGCGGATATGGTTATGGATATCAGCCGCTTGAAGAGGATCCTGATGAGCATATGAAGGTGACAGGACTTTCCGTAGGCTTTGGAAAACGGCTGGCATGGCCTGATGACTACTTTCAATTCTCTACTCAGGCCAGCTACCAGCGTTACGATTTAAAGAACTGGGTCTATTTTCTTATGGAAAACGGAAACAGTAATAACTTGAGTTTTAAAGCATCATTGTCACGGAATTCCATTGACAATCCGCTTTACACGAGAAAGGGATCCAATTTCTCTCTTGGACTTGAGTTTACACCCCCTTATTCTTATTTTGACGACAAGGATTATTCAGAAGAGATGCCTGATTCTGAACGTTATAATTGGATTGAATACCACAAGTGGAATTTTAAAGGGGAGATATATAAACCGTTGGACAATGCAGAGAAGTTGGTCCTCATGTCAAAAGTACAAGGCGGATTCCTGGGATATTTTGATGAAAACCGTCGTTCGCCGTTTGAGAAATTCGTTCTGGGAGGAGATGGCATGTCAGGATACAGTTACTACGGAAGTGAGACCATAGGTCTTCGCGGTTATGAAAATGCTTCGCTGACCCCTCTTTCCGATGGACGTCAGGACGGGAATATGTACAATAAACTGGCCATGGAGCTGAGGTATCCGCTTACGCTCCAGCCATCGGCCACTGTTTACGGCCTTTTATTTGCCGAAGCCGGAAATTCATGGTCTGATTTCAGGGATTACAATCCCTTTGGTTTGAAGCGTTCGGCCGGTGTTGGTGTCAGAATATTTCTGCCCATGTTTGGTTTGATGGGTATTGATTGGGGATATGGCTTTGATGAAGTGCCTGGTAGTCCCGGAGCAAGTGGAAGTAATTTCCATTTTGTCATAGGTCAGAATTTCTAATGAGGGAAATGTAATAATTGGTTTGGTTTTTGATAAGAGTTAAAGACATAACTTTCTTTAACTAAAAAACAGAAAAATGAAGACATATGTTTTTTTACTGTTTGTGATTATTATGAGTTCCCTTTCGTTGCAGGAGACCAGGGCACAGCGGTATGCTTTTGTTGACATGGAATACATCATGTCGAATATACCTGCTTATGAAGCAGCTCAGGAACAACTTCAACAACAATCTTCTCAGTGGGAAGAGGAAATCGAGTCCATGTACAAAGAAGTAGAACAGTTGTACAAAGCTTTTCAGAAAGAGAGTGTTTTTCTTTCCGAAGAGATGAAAAAACAGCGTGAAGAGGAAATTATTGAACTGGAAGGTAAAGCCAAATCGCTTCAGAGACGTTATTTCGGACCTGAAGGTGAAATGAACAAACGCCAGCAGGAATTGATGGATCCCATACAGGAAAAAGTTTCTGATGCCATAGATGAGATTGCAGAAGAAGAAAATCTCGATGCTGTTTTTGATAAGGCTGGCAATGCTGGTGTGGTTTATGTTAAACCCCGGCAGGATATCAGTGATGATGTCCTTGAACTTTTAGGATTTAATTGAGTAATTTAAATAAAAATCAGCAAAATTAACCACTTAGTAAAAGATTTAAGCATTATGAAAACAATTACGTTAGCATTCATAAGTGTATTATTTTTCCTGACAAATGGAAGCCTCATTGCACAGGAGCAAGATTTGAAATTCGGACATGCCCGTGTTCAGGAGATAATGCAAGATATGCCTGAATTTGAAGAAATGCAGGAGGAATTGGAAAGTGAATACGACCGTTTGGAAAATCAGTTGTCTACCATGCAGCAAGATTATCAGCAAATGGAACAGGAATACCAGGAAAGTGCTGAAAGTCTGATGCCGCAACAACGTCAACAAAGAGAACAAGAGCTCATGGAGACTTCACAAAAAATTCAGGGTTTTTATCAATCTACTCAGCAAGAACTCCAGCAAAAACAGCAGGAATTGCAACAACCAATTATGGAGAAGTTGATGCGTGCTGTTGAGGAAGTGGGTGAAGAAGGTGGTTTTATTTACATCTTTGCTGCTGAGTCGGGTGCTACCGTTTATCAGTCAGATCAGAGTGAAGATGTGACCGCCAAAGTGAAGGAAAAATTAGGCCTTTAATTAATTCAAGTAATTTTAATTTAATAATAACATGAAGGTTTTTAAATTGTTTGCTGCCGTAGTTGTCCTCTTAGTTATGACAACTAGTGTTTCTGCCCAGGAACTGAAATTTGGGCATCTCGATGTTCAGGGGTTCATCTCCGAATTGCCTGAAAAGCAAGCTGCCGACCGTGAATTGCGATCAGAAGCTGAACAGTTGCAGAGTCAGTTGCAGGTGATGAGACAGGAACTTGATGAGAAATATTCCAATTATATGGAACAACGGGACTCCATGTCCAAACTCATTCGTTCAACCAGGGAAAAAGAGATCCAGGATTATGATCAGCGTATTCAGAACTTTAACAAGATGGCCCAGGAGTCTCTTTCAGAAAAAGAAGAAGAGCTGCTGCAACCGGTTATTGAAAAAGTAGAACGGGCTATCGAAATGGTAGGAGAAGAAGAAGGATTCATCTATATCTTTGATGTCAGTTCCGACATGATTCTTTACAACTCTGATCAAAGTGTTGATTGTGAAGATATGGTAAAAGAGAAGTTTGAAGAGATGTAAAAGCCGTTACTTATATAGCTGAATGAAGGACAATTAGGGATTAAAAAATTGGAGGCCGGTCACCTTTCAGAGGGGCTGGTCTTTTTTTATTGAGGATGCATCCGGCTTGGTTCAAAGGAAGATGGTTCAATACCCTTTTGGGTTGTCGGAGACTGGGATTATTAATGAAACGAAGTTCGACGAAGTCAATAATCCAGGTAAAAAATTGATTTGCGGGAGCAGGGTTCTTTTTTATGTCATGAAGGAGATTTTCATTATATTGGCTTTATGGGTAAAACACAACATACGAAACCCGGACCGGTCGGAGTATTTGACTCCGGATATGGCGGACTGACCATTCTGGATGAGCTATTAAAGGAGTTTCCCAATCATGATTTTATCTATCTTGGGGATAACGCCCGAACACCTTATGGTACACGCTCTTTTGATGTGGTATATCGTTACACCCTTGAATCAGTGATGCAGCTGTTTGATATGGGTGTGCATCTTGTTATTCTGGCCTGCAACACCGCTTCTGCAAAAGCCCTGCGAACCATTCAGAAAAACGATCTTCCTGATTATGATTCTTCAAGACGGGTTTTGGGGGTGGTCAGACCCAGTGCCGAGGAGTGTGGAAAACTGACCGTTAATCGCCATATAGGAGTTGTGGGAACGACCGGTACCATTCAGTCATTATCATATCCTTTGGAGATAGACAAACTATTCCCGGGCACCATTGTCACTCAGCAGGCCTGCCCCATGTGGGTCCCTTTGGTCGAAAATGGGGAATCGTCAACCCCCGGGACTTCCTTTTTTGTAGAACGCGATTTGAATCGTTTGTTCAAGAAAGACCCTGATATTGATACCCTGGTTCTGGGATGCACTCATTATCCGCTTTTATTGCCTGTGATAAAACAATTTGTGCCCGCAGGTGTGGAGATTATGTCACAAGGGCCAATCGTTGCGACCAGCCTGAAAGATTACTTCCGGCGCCATCCTGAGATGAGTGAGAAATGTTCACAAGGTGGTACTTGTCGTTTTTTTACGACCGAAAATCCTGAAAAATTTAATGAAGCTTCGGCTATTTTTCTCAATCGCCATGTTGAGTCGGTCCGGCTGATGTAGAAAAATACTTTGATTCTACTTGTACCATCCGGAATACATTAAATAATTGTTGGCGATCTTATTGATCATTTCGCGGGTTTGCTCAGGTTCCGTTTCTTTGACCTTTTTGGCCGGTACGCCGGCGTAAACACTGTTCGGTTCTATTTTGGTGCCGGTAAGGACCAGTGAATTTGCTGCGATGATGGAGTTTGATCCAATGGCAGCATGGTCGAGAATGGTAGCTCCGATCCCCACCAATACATTGTCTTCGATTTTTGCTCCGTGAATGGTAACATTGTGCCCCACCGATACATTGTTCCCTATCTCTATTGTTGATTTCTGATAGAGGGTGTGAAGAACCGAGCCGTCCTGTATGTTGACTTTGTTACCCAATCTAATGCTGTTGACATCACCCCTGAGAACCGAATTGAACCATATGCTGCAATCATCCCCTATTTCTACATCGCCTATGATCGTTGCATTATCTGCCAGAAATACATTCCGGCCAATTTTAGGAGTGAACCCCCGTACTGATTTAATGAGTGCCATATTTGTATGATAAGTTTGAATTAGACGCTATATTAAATTAACAACCTGTAATTGATTTTGCTTATTAAAACAATAAATAAGAACCACTGTTTAAATTTCACACAGAGCTCATTAAAATCTGATGAAAATCACGTTGAGATTCTAAATTGTCCTTAATTTTACCTTAAATTTACATTTTAAAACCCCGGAACCGGAAAAAGGTTTCGGTGGTTTTTTTATATGGTGGGTTTTGTTCTGTGATGAAACAATTCATCGGAAATTTCAGTTCATTGCCTTTAATATGAGTTTTTTAGTCAAATAATATGTATTTTTTATTCTCTTCTTTACATTTTAAACGGGACAAAAATAAGCAACTTTAAATTATGGCCAAGAAGTCAAAAGTTATCGAAAAAGATGAAGTGGTGGTCAGGTTTTCCGGAGATTCCGGAGATGGCATGCAGCTGACCGGGTCATTGTTCTCTTTTTCTTCTGCAGTTTACGGAAATGACATATCTACATTTCCGGATTTCCCTGCCGAGATAAGGGCGCCGCAGGGAACCATTGGGGGTGTTTCGGGTTTTCAGGTGCATTTCGGGCACAGTGAGGTTTATACACCGGGAGATAATGCCGATGTTTTAGTGGCCATGAATCCTGCGGCTTTGAAAGCCAATCTTGAGTGGTTGAAACCGGGAGCTACGATCATCATTGATGTGGACACCTTTGATGAAAAGAACATGAGGAAGGCCGGCTACAAGACAGACGATCCCATTCAGGAGGATAAACTGGGGAGTTACAACATTATTAAGGCCCCTATAACCACGCTTACGCGCGAAAGTCTTAAGAACATGGGACTCGATAATAAAACCGTCCTGAGGAGTAAGAACATGTACGCGCTTGGCCTGGTGTTCTGGCTTTTTAATCGTCCATTGTCAGACACTGAGGAAATACTGAAGGAGAAGTTTTCGAAAAAACCTCATATTGCTGAGGCCAACATTAAAGTACTCGAAGCCGGTTACAACTATGGTGTTATTATTCAGGCAGGAACACCTTCATACCATATTTCTCCGGCCGAGGTTCGAAAGGGAATTTACCGGAATCTCAACGGGAACCAGGCCATTGCATGGGGCTTTCTTCTTGCTGCCGAAAAGAGTGGACTTGAGCTTTTCCTGGGGTCATATCCGATCACTCCGGCCACGGAGATATTACAGGAACTTTCGGCAAGGAAAGATCTGGGCGTTAAGGTTTTCCAGGCAGAAGATGAAATTGCCGGCATCACTACAGCCATTGGTGCCAGTTTTGCCGGCGACCTGGGGGTTACTTCCACTTCAGGACCGGGACTTGCTCTGAAAAGTGAGGCACTCGGACTGGCTGTTATGGCTGAGTTGCCTCTTGTGGTGGTCAATGTACAACGGGGCGGGCCTTCTACCGGCTTACCCACCAAAACGGAGCAATCGGACCTCATGCAGGCCCTTTACGGAAGAAATGGCGAAAGCCCCATGGTGGTTATGGCAGCCAGCTCCCCGGTCAACTGTTTCGATTATGCCTTTTATGCGGTTAAAGTTGCGGTTGAACATATGACCCCTGTTATTTTATTATCGGACGGATTCCTCGCCAATGGGACCCAACCCTGGCGATTGCCCGAAGATGGAGAGTTTCCGCGGATAGAACCCCCATATGTAAAAAAGCCGGCCTCAGAATGGAATGTTTATGAACGTGATCCCGAAAAACTGAACAGGTATTGGGCTTTGCCCGGTATGCCCGACTATCAGCATCGGATTGGCGGACTTGAGAAAGATTTTCTTACGGGAGCAGTCTCTTACGATCATGATAATCATGACAAAATGGTTAGGATACGTCAGGAAAAGATCGAAAAGGTGGCTGATTATATTCCAAAACTTGAAATCCATGGTGATCAGGAGGCTGATCTTCTGGTCGTAGGATGGGGCGGAACCTTTGGGCATCTTTACACGGCTCTTGAAAAGTTGCAGGAAGAAGGGAAAAAGGTGGCTCTGGCCCATTTTAGTTACATCAATCCTTTACCCCGCAACAGTTATGAAGTATTGAAACGTTTTTCGAAAGTCGTTGTTTGTGAACTTAATTTGGGACAATTTGCCAATTATTTGCGGAGTAAATTTCCGGATGTTGTTGTCCATCAGTATAATAAAGTGGAAGGTCTTCCTTTTACAGTTCAGGAACTGAAAGACCATTTTGAAACATTTTTAGAAGAATAAACCATGCCTGAAAAAAAGAAACCAGCATTTCTCGAATATAAGAGTGATCAAAACGTCAGATGGTGTCCCGGTTGCGGTGATCACGCCATATTGAATTCCTTACAGAAAACTCTGTCCGATTTGGAAATACCCAGGGAGCAGGTTGCCGTTGTTTCGGGTATTGGCTGTTCCTCCCGGTTGCCTTATTACATGAACACTTACGGTTTTCACACCATTCACGGAAGGGCATCGGCTGTGGCTTCGGGTGTAAAAATGGCCAATCCGAAGTTACATGTGTGGCAGATCACGGGTGATGGAGACGCCCTGGCTATAGGGGGAAACCACTTTATTCATGCCATTCGGCGTAATGTGGATATTAATGTGATTTTGTTCAATAATCAGATTTATGGCCTGACCAAAGGCCAATATTCACCTACTTCCAAAAGAGGATTTATCTCTAAAACATCGCCTTACGGGACTATTGAGTATCCCTTCCGGCCAGGGGAACTCACCATCGGTGCTCGAGGGTATTTTTTTGCCCGTACCATCGATAAAGAAGTAAAACTGAATGTTGACGTGATGAAAACGGCTGCCCGGCATGAAGGAACTTCAATTGTTGAAGTACTTCAGAACTGTGTCATCTATAACGATAATACCCATCACGAAATAACCGATAAAGATCATAAAGAGGATCGCACCATTGTGCTTAAGCACGGAAAACCAATGATTTTCGGGAAAGAACGAAATAAAGGTTTGGTGCTTGACGGAACCAAGTTACGTATTGTGGAGATCGGAAAAGGAGGCATTACCGAAGAGGATATTCTGGTGCATGATGCGCATAGTGAAGATCCGACCATTCATTTGAAACTGGCCGATATGGAATATCCCGATTATCCGGTGGCCCTGGGGGTTATCCGCGATGCCGAAGCGCCTGTTTTTGATCAGTGTGCGTATCAGCAAATTGAAGAGATCAAGGAAAGGTCAGATATTAAAAGCTTTAAGGACCTTGTCACTTCCGGGGAGACATGGGTTGTTGAATAAACTGTTTTCAGGACTTTTTCCCGGTCTTTTTGTTTTGGTGTTTTTCGAATAAGCTAACGGCATGGGCGATCTGGTCTTGTTTTCCCAATACATAAACAATGTCATCTTTGCATAAGGTGGTGTTTGGACCGGGATGATCGATCAGAACCTCTTTGCGTTTGATGGCGACTACCGTTACCCCGTAAGTCGGACGGAATGCTATTTCTGATAGTGTTTTTCCCGTAATAGGTGAGTTTTCCATGACTCTGAGGGCCGATATTTCGAGGTTTGGTAACTGACTGAGGATGGAGCGACGCGGGCGTTTTTGGATGTCCCGTACCAGTCCGTAATTGTTTTTCCGGATAAGTCCGATGGTCTTCTCTATTTCGTCTCTTGGCATCAGGAATTTGGTCAGGACCCGTTCAAACATTTCGATGGCTGTTTCGAATTCCTCAGGAATGACCTGGGTGGCTCCGAGCTTATAGAGGTCTTCTGCATCATCGATCTGTTTTGTGCGCACAATAATGGGCGCATGACGATTCATGTGCCTGGCTTTTTCGAGAACAGACATCGACGTGACAAC
>JAWOCV010000036.1:0-3861 GCA_046483585.1 Marinilabilia sp. | reverse complement strand
CATCGTAAAATCGATGCTGCAGCACTCGCGGGGCGGGGATGGCAAAATGGAGCCAACTCCGCTTAACCCAATCATCAAAGAGTATGTGAACCTGGCTTTTCACGGCATGCGGGCGGGTAATGATCCTATTGATGTAGATATCGACCTTCAGCTGGATGAGACTGTTGGCGAGGTGCCGCTTGTGGCGGAGGATTTTTCCAGAGTGATTTTGAACCTGGTGAATAATGCATTTGATGCGATGAGGGAAAAGATGACGGAAGACAGACGACCGGGGACCGAAGAAAATTCTCCCCTCGAGGGGAGTGCCGAAGCGATGCGTAGGCGAGGGGTGTCAACGTCGCAGGGCTATCACCCCAAATTAACGATTCGTACCAAAGCAGAGAATGGTAAAGTGGCTATTGAAATAGAAGACAACGGTCCCGGAATTCCGGATAAGATGAAGGACAAAATCCTGCAGCCGTTTTTTACGACCAAGAAAGGGACACAGGGTACCGGGCTGGGCTTAAGTATTACCAACGATATTGTAAAAGCTCATGGGGGAGAATTGTCGGTTATTTCAACTTCGGGATCAGGTTCAATATTCATAATTACTCTGAAATCATGAAAGCAAAATCAATCAAAGGAAAGTCACCTGAGGAAATTCAGTCAGCTTTGGAAAAAAGTATAGCCGACGGGTTCAAACCGACTCTTGGTATTGTTTTTATTTCGGTAAAACAAGACATCGCTTCCATTATCAGCATACTTGACAGAAAAAATATTCAGATTTTTGGAGCCACATCGAGTGGTGAGATTTCAGGTAGCGACATTAGTCACGAAGCGATTTCCATCCTTTTAATGGATATAGAACCGGCCAACTTCCGAATATTGCTTGATGATTATACGGGTAGTGATATCGTGGGAGTAGCTAAGGCAATGACCGAGCTGGCATTGACGATTTTTGACAGGCCGGCTTTTTTACTAAGCAACAGCATCGAAAAACCACAGGATATTGGATTGGGCGAAAAAATTGTGCAATCCGTTAGCCATGTGGCCGGAAATGATATAACCATTTGGGGTGGCGCCGCAGGCGACGACCTGATGTTCAAAGAAACGTTTGTATTCGATAACACCAACATTACCAACAAGGGTATCCTGATGCTGGTGTTGAATGAAGACAAAATGTTGGTGAAGGGAAGGGCCGCGTCGGGCATGAAGTCAATTGGTACTGAAAAGGTAATCACGAAGTCCGATGGAAGCTGGATTATTGATATTGATAACCAGCCTGCTACTGATCTTGTAATGAAATATATGGGCGAAAGTCTACCTCCAGAAGAGTTCAGGGATTTCAACTTAAAGAACATCTTTTTAAACCTGATGAGGGAAGATAGCAGCAGCATAATTCGCGCTACTATGGGGTTTAACATAGACACAAAAGGGATTACTGTATCGGGTAAAATAAAGACCGGTGATAAATTCCGGTTCACATTATTGCCAGATTTTGATGTATTAACCGAGGTCAGCGAAAATGCAAAGCAGTTTCAGCAAACAGAAATGCCCAAAGCGGATGCGCTTGTAATGTTTTCATGTATTGGACGTATTGATGCCTTTGGTCCTATGACTTCCGAAGAATTGCAAGGAATACAAAGTGTGTACAATGTGCCCATGACAGGCTTTTTTACTTATGGTGAATATGGGCGTGCCACAGGCGGCAATAATGAATTTCATAATATGACCTGCTGCTGGGTGGCATTAAAAGAAAAATAAAATCATGAAAGCAAAATCAATTAAGGGAAAGTCAACCCGGGAAGTCCAGGCGGCTTTACAGGAAAGCATGTTGGATGGTTTTACACCGACACTGGCCATTGTTTTTATCTCCATTAAACAGGGCCGGGATGAGGTTTGCGAAATACTTCGAAATTTTGGGATCGACATAATCGGCGCCACAAGCAGTGGGGAGTTTATCAATGGTTATCAGAGTGAAGGCGAAACAGCCATTATCCTGATGGATATACAGAGAAATGCGTATAGCATCCTGTTTGAAGATATAGGGCAAAGAGATGTATCTGAAGCCGCAAACAATATCTTGCGCAATGCCTTTCAGAAATTTGAGAAACCTGCATATATCCTGCTTTCCACATTGTTGACCACTGATGGTAAAATGCTGGATGGCGAAGGACTGGTTCAATCCATCGAGAACCTGGCAGGCCCCGACATCACCCTGTTTGGTGGTATGGCTGGCGATGATATCACCTTTACCGGCACCTGGATCTTTACGCATGATCATTCAACAGATTATGGAATAACAGCACTCGTGCTGGATGAAGCAAAAATCGAATTGCACGGACTGGCCTATTCAGGTTGGAAACCAATGGGCGTTTCCAGGATCGCTACAAAAACACAAGCCAATCTGATCTATACCATAGACGATCGTCCCGCCCTCGAAATGTATTTGCAGTATTTAGGACATGATGTATCTTCAGCGGATGATCCAATAAACTTTTTTGATACTGTTGGTGTCCATTATCCTTTCCAGATAGAGCGTAAAAACAGGGAACCGAAAATGTGTAATCCGATTGGGTATGACAAGGAGGAAAAAGCATTGATCTGCGAATCAGAGGTGACTCAGGGAGCACGTCTTCGTTTTTCCTCCCCGCCTGATTTTGACATCATAGATGAAGTAATCAAAAAAGCAGACGACATAAAAATGGAATTACAGACCAAGGTTGATGCCTTGCTGATTTTTTCCTGCGCCGGAAGACTCAGTGCATTGGGACCTATGGCACAGCAGGAAAATGAAGGATTATACAAGGTCTGGGATGCTCCAATGGCAGGCTTTTATACTTACGGTGAATTTGGAAGGGGCATCAACGGTAAACATGAATTCCATTCCACAACCTGCAGCTGGGTGGTGCTAAAAGAGAAATAAAAATTATCGAACGTAAAAAACCCTGAAAAATATAATATGATAGCAAAATCAATTAAAGGAAAATCACCGGGAGAAATTAAATCGGCACTTGAGGAAAGCATTGCTGATGGTTTCAGGCCAACATTGGCTATTGTGTTTCTCTCTGTAAGCCAGGACAGACAAACAATAATTGAATTGCTGGATGCCCGCCACATTGCCATCTTTGGTTCTACCACTAATGGCGAGTTTATCGATGAAAAAACCGAAACAGGCTCGGTGGCCATCCTTCTGCTGGACATAAAAAAAGAACATTTCAGAATTCATTCGGCAGAATTTCAGCCTGACAACTATCGACAAAAAGCAACATCTGTTGCGCGCAAAGTCCGGATGGATTTTGAACAGGCTGCATTCCTGTTGGCAACCAGTAACGCGACTACCGACGGCGAAGAGGTTCTATTGGGACTTCAGGAGGTAGCAGGCAGCCATGTGAATGCATTTGGAGGAGCTGCCGGGGATGATTATGCTTTTGAGGAGACATGGGTCTTTACGAACGGATGGGAAAGTAATCATGGGATGGTTTGCATCGCTATAGATGAAGAGAAAGTGGCTGTCAGCGGTATTGCTACATGTGGATGGAAAGCCGTGGGAACAGAAAAAACGGTGACTAAAAGTGAGGGCAATCATGTATTTACAATCGATAATGAACCTGCTCTGGACATCACCACGAAATATGGCGGACTTGAAAATATCACACCTGACAACAAGGATGTATTAATGGAACTCGCTGCCAATTTTCCCCTGCAAATGCAGCGTGAGAAACGCGACCCGGTCATGCGTCCCCCATTGGTGGTCGACTGGACAGATCATTCCTTTTTCACAAGCGGCACAGTTCCCCAGGGATCAAAAATCCGTTTTTCCCTGCCGCCTGACTGGGATGTCATGGAAAAAGTAGTCGAAGGTGTGCTGAACCTCAAAGA
>JAWOCV010000141.1:0-12150 GCA_046483585.1 Marinilabilia sp. | reverse complement strand
GGTTATTCCAGCTACCAAAGAGCCCACAATAAACTTAAAACGTGTATAATCGTTTCCGGCTATTTTGTGGATAAAGGGGAAGGCCAAATCGGATAGTCGTGCCAGGTCGATCAGTAATAACTGAAGGGTGGCGTATAACATTACAGCAAACCAAAATGCTCCCACCCAGTGAAGGGATACCGTCAGGGGATTGTACATGCTCTTCTCGAGCATCCGGCTGCCCATATAGGCAAATGTGGCAACAATTATAAAAACAATGAACCAGGGCCTTATTTTCGGGAAAGCTTCCAGGGCCTGGTATCCGCGAATGGCCAGGTATGTGTTGACCAATATCTGAACACTAAGTACTATGGTAAAAAACATGATGTATTGACCTTTATTCATGAATAAGGTTTAATCAGAAAGAATTAAATGTTAAAACAAAGTACAGGGATTTGGGTTCAATCCCGGGCCGTGGTGGTCGCTATTAATACCGGGGGAAAATGGTCGTTCCGGGAAAAACCGGTCAGATGTTGATCATCCAGCGTGTGATCCTTCGAAACCATGTTCCGGGGGTAATGCTGTAAAAAAGCAGTAGTAATTTGGCCTGAAAACCGGAAGGGAATCGCAATCGCCCTCCCCTCGTAGTGGCCGCCTTGTATATGGTGCGTGCTACGACTTGGGGTTGTGCGGCATATTTAAAGGTGGTGTTGTAGAAGTGGGATACTTTTTGCGATATGGCAACGTAGCGCTCATCATCGGGGGGTAATATTTCATCTTTGGAACGTCCGTTGAATTCGGTTCTTACAGGGCCCGGTTCTACAAGGCGCACTTTTATGTTGAAAGGGCGTAATTCATAGTAGAGACTTTCAGTGAATCCTTCCACAGCGTATTTACTGGCATGATAGAGAGAATACAAAGGAAGCCCCATTCGACCGGCAATGGATGAGATGTTTATGATGGTGCCTTTCCCGCGCTCACGCATCAGGGGAAGAACGTTTCGGATGACCCGCATGGTACCCAATAGGTTGGTATCCATCTGCCTGACGATCTGATCGTCATTGGCTCCTTCCAGGATTCCCAGTGCTCCGTAACCGGCGTTGTTAATCACAACATCGATCCCGTCCATATCGTCCCATGCTTTCGAGATGGCCTCCATGACGTTGTGCGGCTGGGTAACATCCAGCTGATAAACCGCCACCCCCGGCATGTTGACGAGCTCTCCGGCTCTGGAAATGTTTCGCATGGTGGCGGCCACTGTCCAGCCTCTTTTGGAAAAAAGAGCTACGGTTTCCCTTCCTATACCTGAGGAAGCTCCGGTGATGAGTATGGTTTTCCTCTTCATTCGTTTGTTTTTACTTCAGCCATTTGTCCAGCCATTCAAAAAATTCTCTTTGCCACAAAATGCCATTCTGAGGCTTAAGTATCCAGTGATTTTCTTTTGGGAAAAAGAGAAATCTGGCCGGGACGTCTCTTAGTTTTGCCGCATTGAAAGCGGCCATGCTCTGGGTATAAGGAATGCGGAAATCATTGGCCCCATGCACTACCATGATGGGAGTATCCCAGTTTTCAACAAAGAGGTGTGGCGAAAATTCATATTGTTTATCGGGTTTCTCCCAGTAGGGACCATCCAGATCCCAGTCGACAAAAAACATTTCTTCGGTGGTGGTGTACATCATCTCCTGGTTGAATACGCCGGCATGCGAAATGAAGGCACTGAAGCGGTCGTCATGGTTGCCTGCAAGCCAGTAAACGGAATATCCGCCATAGCTGGCCCCTACAGCGCCAAGATTCTCCTCGTCAACATAGGGTTCTGCGGCAAGGGTATCGATGGCACTCAGGTAATCGTCCATATTTTGCCCGCCATAGTCTCCGCTGATCTGTTCGGTCCATTCCCGCCCAAAACCCGGCAATCCTCGCCGGTTGGGGGCAACCACGATGTAATCGTTGGCAGCCATCATCTGGAAGTTCCAGCGGTAGCTCCAGAATTGACTTACACCGCTTTGAGGCCCACCCTGACAATAAAGAAGGGTTGGATATTTTTTATCGGGATTGAAGTTGGGTGGATAGATCACCCATGTGAGCATTCTCTTGTCGTCGGTGGTCGTTATCCACCGTTCTTCAACATCTCCCAATGTCAGATTGTCAAGAATGGGCTTGTTAATGTCCGAAATGTTTCTGGAAGAGCCATTTACGGGATTAACCGTGAAAATTTCAGTCGGTTCGCTCATACTCGTTCGCGTGGCAATTAATTGTCCTCCCGCCGGAATTACTGAGTTGTAATTGTGTTGGCCTTCCGTGACTTTATGGATGTCTCCTCCCGGCAGGTTAATGCGGTAAATTTCTTCGGTGGCGTGCCGGTTACTGATGAAGAAAAGGGCATCGCCCATGGCATTCCATACAACATTGTGGATGTCCTGGTCAAAATTGCCGGTGTAATCTATGACTCTTCCGGAATCGAGATCTTTTATCATCAAACGGTTCTTGTCGGCTTCATAACCGTCGCGGGGCATGCTTTCCCACGCCATACGGAGACCGTCGGGTGAAAAAACAGGGTTTTTGTCATATCCCGGATTGTCTTCTGTCAGGTTTTCTGTCGTTTGTGATTCAATGTTGTAAAGATAAATATCGGAATTGGTAGAGAGGGCATACTCTTTTCCCGTCATTTTTTTGCAGGTGTAGGCGATGCTTTCACCGCCGGGGGTCCAGGCAATCTGTTCCATTCCGCCGAAAGGTTGCAGGGGGGAGTCGTAACGTTCACCTTCCATGATGTCGGTCCCTTCGGTGATCCTTTCCCCTTTATGATAGGGGGCCACAAAAATATGGCTGTACTTGTAATCGTGCCAGTGGTCCCAGTGCCTGTACATCAGGTCGTCTTCGATACGGGCTTCTGCTTTGGGAAGATCAGGGTATTTTTCATTGGGCGTTTCATCAAGTTTGACATCTTTAACAAACAGCAATTGATCCATGTTGGGAGAATATTTGTATCCTTTGATGCCTCCTTCAATGTCTGTGATGCGTTTGACATCTTTACCGTCGGGTCGCATTTCGAACAATTGTTTCTCACCATTGTGGTCGGCCAGAAAGGATATCCTTTCCCCATCGGGACGCCAGTTGACTTCAGATACCTGCTGACGGCGGAGATCTTCTTTCATTGACATTTCCTTTTTGGTGCCGAGAGTGATGCTTAGCGACCATGATGTTTTAAAATCCGGGACGACCCTTTGCTGGTCAGAACCGTCGGTATTGGCCGTGAAGAGATCGGTATTGAAATGATCCTCTTCTATATCAGCATAGGAGACGGTGTACAACACTCTTGTGTCGTCGGGTGAAACCTTGACATTGTCGATCCGTCCGAACGACCACAAGGTTTCGGGTGTCATAATGCCGTTCTCGGTATTGACTTCTTCGGGATTGAAAGATGGACGCATATCTTCTATATCGTTTTTGTCAGTACAGCCTGTGAATAAAACCAGGACCAGAATGATGAGTAGGTTTGTCCTCTGCATGTGTATTGTCTTTAGTTTAGCAGGAAAAATATTTTTTTTTCAATATCAATAGTCCGTTAAACTTTCTTAAGTATCTGTTATTTATTCGCAAATAATTGATTTAAGTTATTGGTCTGATGGAACTCGTCCCTGCCTGTCCCGATTTATCGGGGAGTAATCTGGGCTCGTTTCAATTGCTTTAATATGAAAAGGTATTTATATTAAAACACATATTATCGGCAATATATGAATTGTCTTAAATCTTAAATCTAAAAATCTAACGATCTATTACAATATTTTACCGGCATGATATTGACTGGCAAAATAAAGGGGAAATCCTGGACTCAATGTTGTAAATTATGAAACATTTACCGGAAACAAAAATAGGCAGATTTTTTCATTTGTCAGATCGTTTTGCAATAGTTCCTCAAGGTTTTTCAAAATTCCGGTAATCAGTCAATGCAAGAATCTGTTTTTGTTTTGTAATAATCACAAAAAGAGGCTTTTAAGGTGTTTTTAAATTCGACACCGATGCAATTAATGGATAAACCGGAAATAAGGGCGCCACATTTTTTTACTTTTGTAATACTATTCTATATTTTGAATGTATCAGGCTGAATTGAGAACATAAAAATTATTCATCATGACAACCCAAACCAACCCTGAACTCGATCTTGCCGGTGAATTTGTCCGTTACACCAATCGCCATGTTTTTCTCACCGGGAAAGCCGGAACGGGGAAGACCACTTTTTTGCACAATCTTAAGGAAACACTGCCCAAACGTATGATCGTTGTGGCCCCCACCGGGGTTGCGGCCATTAATGCCGGAGGTGTGACCATTCATTCATTTTTTCAGCTCCCCTTTGGACCGTTGGTTCCCGGCGCCAATGGAGGGAGTTCCGGGGATGAGCGGAACCGGCACAAATTCAGCCGGCAGAAGATAGATATTATCCGTACGCTTGATCTGTTGGTCATTGACGAGGTGAGTATGGTCAGGGCCGACTTACTCGATGGTATTGATGAGGTATTGCGTCGCTACCGCAAAAGTTCGCTCCCCTTTGGCGGGGTTCAGTTGTTGATGATCGGAGATCTTCAGCAATTGGCTCCCGTGATCCGGGATGAGGAATGGTCGCTCCTGAGACCTTATTATGAGTCAGGGTTCTTCTTTGGAAGCCGGGCTTTGAAACAGACAGACTATGTGAGCATAGAATTGAAACACATATTTCGCCAGCAGGATGAAACATTCATCCGGGTCCTTAATCAGATCCGGGACAATCGTCTCGATCACCGGGGGCTGGACCTTCTAAATCAGTGCTACCGGCCCCATGTGCTCAATAATGATACTGAGGGGTATATCACCCTCACGACGCATAATGCGCAGGCCCGCAGGATCAATAATGCCCGTCTGGAGAAGCTGCCCGGCAGTCCCCGGAAGTTTCTTGCCGGTGTGGAAGGAAATTTTCCCGAAAGCAATTTCCCCACCGATGAGGAATTGGTATTGAAGACAGGGGCGCAGGTCATGTTTATAAAAAATGATCCCTCTGCCGATAAGCGTTATTACAACGGGAAGATCGGAAAAGTGACAGGTTTTACCAGGGAGAACGTTCTTGTGAAATGTCCCGGTGATGAAGAAGCCATAGAGGTAATACCCGACCGCTGGGAGAATAGCCGGTATAAGATCGATCAGGAAACCAAAGAGATCAAAGAGGAGATTGAAGGAACGTTTACCCAGTATCCGCTTAAAACAGCCTGGGCCATCACCGTCCACAAGAGTCAGGGACTTACTTTTGAAAAAGCCATCATCGATGCCAATGCTGCATTTGCGCATGGACAGGTATATGTGGCACTGAGTCGATGCAAATCACTCGAAGGACTCGTTCTTACCAATCCCCTGGATGTATCGGCTCTGAAAACAGACCGGGAAGTGAGTGATTTTAACCGGCGTGTAGAAGAAAACCAGGCCGACAAAGAGGTGCTTGAAGATTCAAAAAGGGCTTACCGGCTTAAGCTGCTGAAGGAGATGTTTGATCAAGCATCTTTGGAGAGGCAACTTGCTTATTGCCTGAAGGTGGTTTATGAAAACCGGGGTGCCGTGCAGGATGAGCTCCCTCAGGCTGTAGCTGATATGAAAAATTTTGTCACCAGTGAGCTCATGCCGGTTGCCCGTAAATTTTCGGGACAAATCGAGCAGCTCATCCGGAAAGATCCCGACCTGCAGACCAACGACCACCTGCAGGAAAGGATTGGCAAAGCTTGTGTGTGGTTCCATGAAAAGATAAGTAAGGGCGTTCTGCAACCTTTTGGTGAACTAAAAACCGAAACCGACAACAAAGAGGTTCGCAAAACATTAAAAAAGGTGTTGGAACGGCTTGAAAGTGAGATTATGGTGCGGGTTTATGTGTTTGATGCCTGCAAGGATGGCTTTTCGATCAAAAAGTACCATGAAGCCAGGGCCAAAGGGTTGCTTGAAAAATCGCCCCGGCATAAGGATATGCGCGAAAGCAGTGCTGTAGCAAAAGTTTCGGTGGAACATCCCGAATTGTATGCCCGGCTGAAGAGTTGGCGCGATCAAAGGGCTGAGGAGCTTGGCCGGCCTGTATACATGGTGCTTCAGGTCAAGTCAATGGTGTCTGTCGCTTCCACATTGCCCATGACTGTAAAGGAGCTCAAAAAAGTTCCCGGATTTGGTCGCCGGAAGCTTGAACTATTTGGCAGGGAGGTGATTGCCCTTATTCATGCATATTGCAAGGATAAGGGTCTGGATATTCCATCACCTGATGAGAAACCGTTTGAGATCCCTGTGCCCGAAAAGAAAAAAGATAAGCCCGACACCAAACAGGTTACTTTTGATCTGTTTAAAAAAGGCAGAAATGTTGAACAGATCGCTGAAGAACGCGGGCTTACCGTAAGTACCATTTACCGTCATGTCTGTCATTTTGTAAAAAAAGGAGAAGTGAACGTTTTCCAGTTCATTGCTCCCGATAAAGTGGAGATGGTCACATCCTGGCTCGCTGAAAATGAACCCGAAACCCTCACCGAAGCCAAAATTCATTTTGGAGAGGAGGTTTCCTGGGATGAGTTGCGATTGATCACCAGCCACCAGGCCTATCTCAATACAGATGAAACAGAAAAGAACAGTTGACCGGGTGCATGAATCATGTTAAATCCTTTATATGGGCTTACAGTTCTTCACTTGGCCGGCTGTTGTTTTTTCCTGCCAGGTAACGGATCAGATGAAATAATCCCCGAAACAACCACAATATGAGGTAAAGTACGATGCTTACCACTACGACATATCCTGCCTGGGAATAGAGTTCGCTCCAACTGGTTTCATAAAACAGGATGGCGTATATATTCATTCCGAAGGCTATCAGCAAACAGAACAGCCAGATGATGAGTTCCCTTTTAAGGTCTTTGGGTGTGATGACAATGTTCTTCATAATCAGATCAAATATTTTTCGGGTAATTCCAGTTTTTCACCGGTTTCAATAGCTTCTTCTCCCAACAGTGTCCATATGCTCGCGTTGTAACCTTCCCTGATGAGTTTCGCGGGGGCCTTGCCTTTTCTGATATATTCGACAAAACCTTCGAGTTGCAGGGCAGAGTCATAGAAATCGGTATCCCGGACGATGGGTTCTCCCCGGTATTTAACGGCTGTTTCTGGTTGCCAGCTGTCACCGCCAATGGGTACGGTTTCAAAAAGACCTGATTCAATGTCATTGAGAAGTTGAAGGATCCCGGGGGCTGGTGGCGGGCTTTCTTCATAATAGCGGTTGGTCTCAAATTCAATGGTTCCCTTGTCGCCCATGATCTGTTCTTCGAGCCCGTATTTTTTGTTGCTGGTCATGGAGTCGTAGATGAATTGCGTCCCGTCTTCGTATGAGTATATGAGGGCCACATTGTCGTTGACCTCACGTCCATCTTTCCAGTAGACGATGCTGCCGGTGCCCATGACTGATACCGGTGTTTTTTGCAAAGCCCAGTTGGCTACCTGGAGCTGATGGGACATTAATTCGGTAAGAAGACCTGCCGAGTATTCTTTATAGAGGCGCCAGTTGATGAACTCTTCCAGTTCCGGTTTATCATCGGGGACCGGCCGGCGCCAGTCGTTGTTACGATGCCAGTAGGCCCGGAGCTGACCAAGTTGACCGAGATCGCCGTTATGAATGCGTTGCATCCCATCCAGATACACCGGGTTGAAGAGCCGTTGGTGTCCGATTTGCAGAATCCTTCCGGTGGATTTGTGTGCGTCGTACATGGCTTTGGTGTCTTCCAGGGTACGGGCCATGGACTTTTCGCAAAAAACCTGAATGCCGGCTTCCATGCAGTCTATGGCAATATGTGCATGTTGATGGAGGGGCGTGGCGATGATGACGCCGTCGAGCTTTTCTTTGTCAAGCAACTCTTCGTAACGAGTGTAGCTGTTGACCTTGATCTCTTGCTCTGTGCACATCTCAACCGCTTCATTGAGGTGTGGGTTGTAAACATCGCAAAGGGCGGCGATCTCGATGTTGGCATTTGACCTGATTTCGAACAAAAAACGCATCAGCTGCTTGCCCCTGCTACCGGTTCCTATTACGCCAAGACGGACACGGTCAGATGGACTCCTCCCGTTCTGAGGAGCCGTGGCAAACACATTGAGCCATGGAGATGCGGCCAGAGTCGCCACCGACCCTGTCAGGGCCATCTTTTTCAGGAATGCTCTTCTGGAATGAATATCTTTATACATTTAAAATAAGAGTTTTATTTGTTGGTTCCCGTGTCAGGAACAGATCTGTTTAAATTTGTGATGGGTGTTGCAATAGTTCGTTAAGCTTTTTACAGAATCTTTAAATCAATTGCTTATGCCAGCTATCCTCTTTGTGTTAAAATTCAGACATCCAGTTTTATACAAATGATTTTACGTTTGATAACTAAAGATCTAACGATCTGTTGTGTTGAATATCTTATATTTTTTTACATCAAATTCAGCTATTATCTCTTCATGCCATTGAGGCGGGGCTGTGATCAGAGCTGTTGAGACAACTTCAGCATCGGTCGCATGTTTGCATTGCACACCCGTTGTAAGATTATTGGTGACGCCTTTTCCACTGGTTGGGTCGAGAATATGATGGTGTCTGCTTTTGCCTGTTGTTGCACTGCTGACGGAAATGGCATCATCATTTAGCTGCCAGGGTTCTTCGCCGGTTTGGACGTCCCGGAATGAAAAAGGCCAGAAACTTCCGTGGGGGTGCCGTCCACGGGTAAGGATTGAACTGCCGCCAAAACTGATGAAGGCATTGGCCGACTTGAACGGCCCGAGAATGGCGGCTGCCCGGTCCAGAGCCATGCCTTTGCCAATCCCGCCGAAATCAAGTGACACCTCCTGCGACAGAAACCGGATGGTCGATCTTTTTTCCCCGATACAAACCGCTTTTTCGGGTGGCAAATGAATAAAAGAATTGATCACATCGCCATTTTTAAGGGATGAAAATGCATTACCGGCGAAAACATTGAAATACCCTTTGGTCCGGTGAAAATAGTCAATGCTTTTCATCACCGCCGACATCAACAGGGGAGAGATCTGGGTCTCTTCTGTTAATGCCAGGTGGTTGATGCGGCAGGTTTCTGCATCCTTATCGAAACGGTCAAGGGTTTGCTGCAGCTTCCTTGTTTCGGCCATGATGTCCTGTGAGATACTTTCTGCCGTTTCCGGGGAAACACCCCACAGGACCATGTCGAGACGGGTATTCATCAGAAACCCGTGGCTATGATGAACGTGTTTACAGGTCTGGTTCCCATCCTTTTTCATATTCTCTCTCCCAGAGGTTCATGGCCTCATAGCTATTGGTGATATGTCCGTTTTTGGGATCACATTTCAATATTTCATTGGTTCGCGACGAGATGTTGGCCAGATGTCCCAGCAAAGTACTGGTGGCACCCTCATCAATCGGAGATCGTTGTTTTTCTTTACCACGAATGGCTTCGAAAAAATTCTGGACATGCATGGTGGACATATTGCCACCCCCGCCAAGCTGGGTACCGCCTTCACTGCCTTCCGACTCGGATGTTCGTACAAGATTGCCGCCCCGGTCATATAATTTGTAACCCCCGCGGTCTACCCATACGCTGCCTTCTGTTCCGTAAATGATGGTTCCGCGTCCGCCGTCATAGGTTTTATAACCATTGCGGCTTTTGCCGTCCCATTTGATCGTTTTCCCTTCCGGGAAGCGGAAAGTAGCGTCCATGGTGTCATACATGGTCCAGCCGTCATCGGGCCAGTGGTTTTTTCCTGAATTGACGATGACCATTTCGGGATAACTGACCTGGAGTGCCCAGCGGGCCACATCGAGTTCATGAACGGCGTTGTTACCGGTTTCGGCGGTACCATAGTCCCAGCCATACCAGTGCCAGTTGTAATCCCAGGTGTCGTGTTCATACTCTTTGCGTGGTGCTGGCCCTTGCCAGAGGTCCCAGTTCAGTCCTTTGGGCACATCTGCTTTTTTGGGATTGATGACCTTTCCACGGCCATTGGAATAAAAAGCATGGGCCATATAAGGACGTCCAATGGCCCCGTTGTGGATTTCATTGATGATCTCAATGGTTTCACGGGACGAACGTTGTTGGTTACCCATTTGGATGATCTTACCATATTTGTCTCTGGATTTCACCATCAACTCTCCTTCATAGGGGTTGTGGCTGCAGGGCTTTTCGACATAAACATGTTTGCCTGCGGCATTGGCCAGCCAGGTGCCCGGTGCATGCCAGTGATCGGGGGTGGCCAGTAAAACCGCGTCCACGTCAGGATCATCGATCACTTTGAAGAAATCTTCTTCCAGTTTTACAGAGTAGTCAAGGACTTCTCCGAATTGCTTCTTCGCGTTTTCCATTTGGCTTTGCATGACATCGCAAAGGTAGAGAAGACGGACATTGCTGTTCTTGTCTGATACTGGATCAATGTAACCGCCGAGTCTCCGGCCCAGGCCAATGATGGCAATATTGAGGCGGTCGTTGGATCCCATGATACCGGCATAACTTTTTGCGCTCATGCCCATTCCGGCCATTGTAAGACCTGCTGCTCCGAGAGCTGAGGTCTTCAGAAAATCGCGTCGTGATTTATTATTCTGAGCCATGGTTTTTGTGTTTATATTTTTTAGATAAAACTAATGTGTTTACAATTCTTTGATCTTAATGTTTTTGAATTCTACTTTGTCGCCGTGGTCCTGAAGTAAGAGATGACCGCGTTTGTTTTCTCCGAAATCGGGCCAGTCACTGTATTTGCTATAGGCCACAAGTGCCCTCCACATTTGAGTGTCCCTCTTGTATTCCACGACTTTTATCCCGTTGAGGTAATGTTGAACATCTTTGCCATCGACAACAATTCGGGCGCGGTTCCAGTGGTCGTATCCGTTAACGTATTTTTTTGTTGGCAGGTTGGGATTAAATTCCAGTCCGTTGGCCGTAATCAGGTCGTAAAGCGAGGCCAATGTGCGGTTGCCTTCAACACCTTGTTTAGCATCGGGATGGTGCTCATCATCCAGTATCTGGAATTCACAGCCGATGGATGATCCTTCTCCCTCGTTGAGCTCAGTGTCTACGAAATATTTTATGCCACTGTTGGCCCCTTTCGTAAGACTGAAATCCACCTCCATAATGAAATTTTCATATTTCTTTTCTGTCACGATATCGCCGCCATGGGCAGCTTCTTCTCCGCCGGAATCATGGACCCGAAGGATGCCGTCATTAATGCTCCATCCTTTTTCCGGGAAATCGTCCAGTTTGGCTCCGCGCCATCCGTCTGTTGTTTTGCCATCCCAAAGAAGCTTCCATCCGTCTGCTTTTTCACTTTCTGTTAGTTGGTTTTTCAGATAGCTCACCTCCGGGGCTTTTGTCTCTTTATGCTCTTTAAAGTCGTCTTTTGAGATCTCACGGATTTGAAAATTTTTCCACTTTATCTCTTTGCCCGCAAGGTCTTTATTGTTTCCGATGCCATGAACCTGAAGAGCTACAAAGCCGGTCTCGGTTTCTTCTTCCACCAAATTGGCCGCGGGAACACCATTGACCCAGGTCATGATGTGATTGTCGAAGGCTACCACTTTAAAGGTGTTCCATTCTCCTTTTTTAAAGGCTGTCTTGGCCTCCGGATTATATTCAAGCGGGTAACGCCATCCCATACGGGCTTCGTCATAAATGCCGCCGGCCCATCCTCTTTTGGTGTCTTCGCATTCCACCTGTGGTCCGTGCACACGTCCATTATTGTAGGAGTCGAGGCTTTTACTGCGAATTTGGACCCCGGAATTCAATCCTTCATCCATTTTCATCTCATATTCCAGAACAAAATTGGTGAAGTCTTCTGTTGTGGCGAGGAATGTATTGGGTGTGTTGGTTTCAGATATGCCAACGATCATGCCGTCACGAGCTTCGAAGGTCGCATCGCCGTTCAGAACTTCCCAGCCGTCAAGGTTACGGCCGTTGAACAGGTCGCTTTTTTCGCCTTCACTGCCGGTCAGGGTTGAAGACAATAAAAGCATAAACGATAAAAAGAAAAGACTTTTTTGCATGGTTGAATGTTTTTGGTTTTACTTTTGTAACTACAATTTTAAGAATTAAAAACAACATTTCAGGATGATTTTGTGTCAAAAGAGGATGATTTTGATGCAGATATCGGAAAACATTTATTTTTGGGTTGTTCAGGGCAGGACAA
>JAWOCV010000297.1:0-9610 GCA_046483585.1 Marinilabilia sp. | reverse complement strand
TACTCCGGTTATCCTTTTTCCATTGGCCTATCACATTAACCGTTCCCCCCAGCGCTGGCATTTTCCGCGGGAGATGACCAAACTGGTTGGTGAAAGGAAGAGATTTTATGGCCTTATCGGGAACAGCTCTTTTGCCAACGTTGCCCTGAGCCATCGCATCGATAAAGATCCCTCATTGTTTTTGTCTTCTGGCATGCAAACCCTGATGGATCTTGTTAAACTGGGACAGATTATTGACGCCGGGAATCATCCACTTTTCAGGGCGAATACAGGGGTTGATTTTTTTTCTTATTCCATAGGAGCTTTGGTTACGGAGATTTTGTTAATGACCAACCCTTTGGGGCTGTTCTCGGAGAGTAAAGCATTTTTCTTTTGCGGAGGAGCGACTTTTGATCAGATGGACGGGCGTTCGAAAAGCATTCTTGATAATCGTGCTTTTGAAAGGTTGAATCAATTTATCAGCAAAGCATCTCCGCCTGAGATTACCACTCAGGCTGATCCCTCTTTGATCAATTCCTTCTGGCAGGCTTTTGTTTCAATGGTTTCCCTCGACAATTTCAACGCCCGCCGGCCAAATATCCTGCGACAGATCGGGGAAAAGATCAGGGCCATCGGTTTGAAGATTGATAAGGTCGTCCCGGGAGATGCCATTCGCAAGACCCTTAGTCCGGGAAATAAGGGAGATCAGGTGTTGGTCACTGATTTTAATTTTGGCTATTCCCACGAATCGCCTTTTCCGCTTTCCCCTTCTGTCGATCAGAATGAGGTTGAAAAGGCCTTCAAATTTGTATTTCGTCAGGCTTCTGCTTTTCTGGGTGGTTCCGGCTTTGATCATGTAAAGCGGAACAGGCAGCAATACCGGTAATCCCTGAAAATAACATTTTTCTGCTCTCCATAAGAAAAGCCGGTGCAAAAACGTTTGTACCGGCTTTTTAACCTGAAGTTCCCGTTTGTGCATTAGATAACTGGGCAGGTCCACTAGCATGCCGGTCCCATCAATTAACTGGGTGGGGTCGTTTAGAAAAGGGGGTTTTTGAGCGGGATCGTAGAATAGGTCCCGTATTTATCGTTATATCCTGTTTTACAAAAATCACACAATTTTTCAGCAGCCTGTTTTGGCATATATATTTTTTTTATACTTTTGCATCGCCTTGAGGGAGTCAGTTGGCAGGGCGTTTAGAATGTACGCCACCTTCCCCCCCGCCGGCACATAAGCGGAAATAGCTCAGCGGTAGAGCACGACCTTGCCAAGGTCGGGGTCGCGGGTTCAAATCCCGTTTTCCGCTCCATTTTGCCGATGTAGCTCAGCGGTAGAGCGCTTCCTTGGTAAGGAAGAGGTCACGGGTTCAAATCCCGTCATTGGCTCAAAAAAGGCCTTTGCAAGTTGTTTGCAAAGGCCTTTTTTCAGTCTCCGTTGATATTGATGATCTTCAGTCTTACCGTTCTACCTTCCCGTGACCTGAGTGACATCATGTAAATGCCCGGCCGGTAACCCGAAAAATTCCACCTCACGGATTCTCCACCCTTTACTTGCCGGTCCGATATTTTCTGTCCGGTAATATCATAGACATCAATTTGCCAGTTGCCTGGGGGAAGGTCCCGGAGGGTCCCTTCGGATACGACCGGGTTGGGAGAAAATGATATTTGCCCCGCCCAACTCTCCTCAATACTTGAATTGACGTTGGACATAGTGACTTGAATAGTGGAATCTTTATCGATTATAGTTGTATCTTCAATATCCTGATAATCGTCGGATGAAATGGTATATGGCAGCTCATCTCCTGCTTTTATTCCTGTGAAATGAGCTTCTCCGTCGGCATTTGTTAATTTTGTTTCCTCATTGAAAGTGACTTCAGCGCCTTCTATCAAATCATCATTTTCTGTTTTTACAACAAAGAGAACAGAATAGCAACTTTCGATCAGGAAAGGATCAGTGTCGTCTGATTCCATGTTGACATCAGGGAATACAGCCCTAACGGTGTATTCATATTCTGAGCAGTCGGGCACTTCATCGATGTGTGAAGAGTTGGCAAATCCGTAAACCGTTGCAATTTCTTCGTTTCCCCGGTAAATGTTATATTCGACATTGCCTGAGGAAAATGAGGGTGCTGAGATCGTGTTTTCTCCTGCTTGTTTAGGTTTGCGGGAAGGTTTTTTAGATTCCTTATTTGTGTCTCGTTGAACGGAGCTGACATTATTGTCAGGGGCCCCGGGAAAAGGACCATCATTCAGCGCTCCCAGCTCCGCTCCCACTCTGAAGTCATCGAGCAGTAATACGAATGTTTGGTCTCCAACACTCTGGACAGCTACTTCCACGGTCTGATCAACGTAGTTTGCCAGATCATATTCATACCGGGTCCATGTTTCCGGGACCTCTATCCCCTGTTCAAATGTGGTCCATTCTGTTTCTCCTGAGGCTCTTACTTTGACATTGATCACTTCCTTTCCCCAGTCGCCTGCATCGAGGGTTTGCGCCATGAAAGAGAAAAAGTCTCCTTCTTCCACCGTAAATTCGGGTGATACCACCCAATCGTTGCTTTGGACTTCCTGAGCTGCGAAGGCAGCCAGAACTTTATCGCCTGACCATGACGATATGTCGTATTCCATCTGAAGGACTTCTTCTTCATAAACCCCGAATAACATGAAGGCCATTGGTTCCTGCTCATTTGGCCATGTCATGTTCTGAATCCCATATGTCGGAGCTTCATCTTTGTCTATGAAAGTCCATCCTGGTATTTCGGTGGCAAAGGAATTGTACAAATCAAAGTTTTCATGAATAACAGGGCTCCAATCCAGTTCAATGGTCGTGTAATCATTTGTACCTGTCAGTTCTGAAGGATCCAGCGGGGTAAAAGGGCGAAGAATGACATTGACGGTTTTTTGTTCATCGGGTACAAAACGTTCTGTTTTGGCGGTGTAATTATCTTTTGATACATCCAGGCGATGGAAAAGATCGCTGTGGGTTACTTCCAGAATGACTTCTCCGTTGGTATCTGTGAAAAGTGTATCTTCATCGAAACGTACCATGGCATTTTCCAGTAGATTTCCCTCCGCATCATTTACATTCACAGTGATATTATGAATTTCTGCTTCTGTGGAAAAGACTGTTGACCGGGGCTGGTTTTCATAGCAGTACCCGTCTGAAAAGTATTCAAAGAAGGCGAGGTGATAATCCGATGTGTGTTCCAGTCCTGAAAGGGATACTTGTTCCCCTGTTCCGTTGTAGACGACATACGTGCCTGCGGCAATCTGATCACCAACTCCGAACTCTGAGTCGTCTGTATAATCGGTTCCCTGGTCAGGTAATTCATAAATGGCGGTGTCGTGCCGGGCCACAACCAATACTCCGTCACCATTGCCTCGTGTCCAGGAGATATCCATTGAAGTTTTGGTGATGCTGGAGGCTGAAATGTCTGAAACAGGGATGTCGGGGGTGGCATTACAAGTTGTTGCAGCTTTGAGCTCAACATCATCGATGCCGATACCATAGCCGTAGTTGGCGATGCCCTCAAAGGCGATCTCCACAGGCTCGGAATAAGGAATTTCGAGGCGGTGTTCGCCCCATTCGATGATGTTTTGATCATAGTGAGCAAGTTCTTCCCAATTGCCGGTACTCTCAGGCCTGACCAAAACTTTCAGTTCGTCCTGGTCGCCGGCCCATTCAGCCTGAATGTGTCTGAAAGTGAGATAATAGGTTTGATCACTTTGCAGTTCAAATAAGGGGGATACGAGTCGTGTTGCAAAACCATTCCAGCTGGCAGCGAAAAAAGAAGCAAATGAGTCGCCCGAATATGCTTCGGCCGGATAGTCGTTAAATCCGGGCCCCTCTTCAGTCCAGGAAACCGATCCGTCAATAAATTCTTCAAACCAGTTGACCAGACCGTTTTCAAATCCATCGGTCCAGGGAAAGTCAGTTACCGGCTTGGGACGGGTAGTGCCACTGTCTTTCAGATTTCTCGAATACATATCTCCTTTGTCACTCCATACCGAATAAAAATATTTGGTTGAGGGGTCCAGCCCGTCATGAAGATAGGATGTCTGTGAGTTGCCGTAATAGAGAACTGTTCCGCCACCTTCTATCGTTTCACCGGCGTTATATGTCTTCCCGTCTTCCGGGGTGCCGAATTCACCATCCGGACTCCAGGCCAGAAGCACCGGGTATTCTTCTTCGGCCAGTGTCCAGGAAAGGTCAATGCTTTGATCGTCTGCAACGGTGGCATTGAAATCAATGGGTGACCCATCCTGTATGTACATAAAGTCGAATGAGACCACATCATTGTTCATTTCAATGGAGGTCATGCTGCGGTTGAATGGCTGCCCGTCCCAGGTTTCCATAGCAGGATCGGTGTTGTCGGTAAGTTCTGTGACTTCTGCCGAACCCGGAAATGGACAGCCGGGATCATTGATATATCCATCAGCGGCTATAGGATAAAAGCCCTGGTGTTCGTCAACATTGATGGTATTTGTCGAACGTCTCTCTTCAATAAGATTCCCGTCGGTATGATAAACCAGCATACCGGAGCCTGGAATTGAACCATCAAATCCTGTTCTCTGGCGGTTTTCGACCAGGAGATATTCGTTGTCTACAGGACTGTTGATCCTGAGGACTTCGCCCGAATTGTAGACCGGATTGAGGTCTATAGTGGCAGGCTCATCGATAAGGGTGACATCAACCCAGTCCAGTTCGGCTTTGGAAAAGGGGTTGTGGTGAGCCGGACTGGATCCGTAAGGAGATCCGTTGTAGGCCCCGGATGCCATGATGTCCCAGTCACCTGTGCCGTCGTAATATTCCTCTTCTACATCATAAAAATCAAGGAGGCCAAGGTTATGCCCAAATTCGTGACAAATGACACCGATGGTATTCATGTCTTCGGCATTACTCCGCCATTCGGGTTGGATGGTGTATTGATTTACCACCACCCCGTCGAATGTGCGTTCCGATTCTGAAACACCAGCCGAGGAGAAGGAATAAGAATGTGACCAGATGTCATCTTCATTAGCTGTTACTTCCTCTCCGGCCCCCTGGTGTATGATGGCTATGCCTTCTACTACACCATCCCCGTCATTATCGTAAGGAGAAAAATCAACACCGGCTTCGGCGGCAGCCTGTACGGCCTGCAAGGCAAATTCGGACCATTTTTCCTCTGGTCCGTAATAGTCGTGATTATCTGGAACTTGTACCCATTGGGTTACAGTGGAGTTAACGGTAAGTTTACCGCCGCTGACCTCCTCGTAATAATCTTTGAAACTGCCCGTTCCTTCATAGCCGGATTCATTCATGAAGGCATCGAACTCATCGGTGGAGTAGGTGGGTTGAGTATCGTTGAAATCGGCAAGAATGACCAATAGATTGGCTTCACCTTCTGACGGAAAATGAGTGCTCATCAAAGAGCTTTTCAGGTCGGATGGGAATTTTTCTTCTCTTTTTTCCAGCATCTCTTCTCTTGAGATGCCCAGATTTTTAGAGGTCTCTGATAGATAATCTTTCTCCTGTTCTGTCCGGTCATCCGGATTGGACGCTCTTATGCCGGAAGTTGTGAGTTCACCCGATTTGAGTTGTGCTGCATATTCGTAATAGCCTTTGGAATTTTTCAGGACTCTGTAGCCGTCGGTGGTAGTGGTCCAGTTATACCACTCATCACCGCGGTTGCGAAGTGTAAGAGATGAGCCATCGGGTTGAACGATCTCTATTGGGTAGGGATATGCCCCGATGGAAGATGCCTCCTGAAACGGATATGTCAAAAATAAAACCCCGATGACCAAACATCGTGATAACCAATTGACCCTTGTAAAGTAACCCATAAGTGTTATTCTATATCTTTCTTCTACAATGTCAGGGAGAGAAACGCCTGCCTACTGTAAAATCCTGAATGAATCGAAATGGTTGAATCCAACCGTGCAGGCAGGGTTAATCATCCGGCATAAAACAGCCCCTGATACTTTAAATTATTAACGGATAAAAATAAAAAAAGTTCCATAATGCTTTGGGTTTCGTAAAAAGGGTCAAAGGGTTGTTTTAAAACAAGAGATCCCGGGTCACATAGGCATTGTCAGAAATGACCAGAAACAAACTTTGCTTAATTTATAGACGGGCACTATTTAAGTTCAACGATGGTGACACCGGTACCACCGTAT
Organism: Marinilabilia sp.; assembly: GCA_046483585.1. Taxonomy (GTDB): domain Bacteria; phylum Bacteroidota; class Bacteroidia; order Bacteroidales; family Marinilabiliaceae; genus Marinilabilia. The sequence goes on along the minus strand of JAWOCV010000297.1, from coordinate 3,475 downwards.
TGAACATGTTCATCGTAATAACGTGAAACAAATGGTAAGGTCTCAAGGTGTTGTCGAATGAGTTGTCTCAAAATCCCACTGCCTTTTCCGTGTAGTATTTTAACAGTTTCCGCCCCACAGAGGAGGGCCTCATCCAGGTGTTCCAGAACTTTTTGTACAGCATCTTCGGCACGCATGCCGCGGACATCGATGTTGGGACTGAATGAGAGTTTTTTGTCACGCATCTGGTCGGAGTAGGATGTTGAAGAGGAAACTCCTGACTGACGCATACTTTTTTTGTACTCATTTTTACTGATACGGGTCAGCCGGCTGGTTTTGACCGAGGTGATAAGCTGACCGAAAGCGACGATGGCGTCTTTCCCGTTAATTTCTATGATCTCGCCCGGGACACTTTGCCCCTCCAGGTGTACGTTATCACCTGTTTGCAAAGGACGGTTTTCATCGGGTTTGGGGTTTTTTTCAGAAGGGGTGGAGCCGGTGGCTTTCTCCTCTTTTTTCCTTTTCTTCTTTTTCTCCTGGTTCTCTTTTAATTTCCTGATCTTTTTTTCCAGGTCTTTCTGGGTGGTTTCATCATGAGAAGATTGTTCGGTTTTTTCTTTGAATTCATCAAGGGTTTTACGCAGAGCGCGGGTTTTTTCTTTCTCAGCCTGGGCTTCCCGGATTTCCCGGATGGTTTTCTCTATTTCCCTGTTGGCTGAGGCAACAATATTTTGAGCTTCTTGTTTTGCCGAATCGAGTATTTGGCTGCGTTCATTTTTCAGTTTTTCCAGGTCCTTTTCATAGCGATCAACGATATTTTCCAGTTTTTTGTCCCGTTCACGAACGGACTGCCTTTTTTCCTCCCAGTATTTTTTGTCGCGGATGATCTCGCGCAGGTGTTTGTCAAAATTGATGTGATCTTCTCCCAGACGCTCTTTGGCTCTCTGTAGGATGTCTTCGGGGAGTCCTGTCTTTCGCGCTATTTCAAAGGCAAAAGAACTTCCCGGCTGCCCCGTCTCCAGTCTGAAAAGAGGTTGTAACCGGTGAGTGTCGAAAAGCATTGCACCGTTGACAATGCCTTCATGTTCTGAAGCGAAATGTTTCAGATTGGTATAATGGGTGGTGATTACCCCATATGCCTTTTGACGGTTGAGCTGATCCAGTACCGCTTCAGCGATCGCCCCTCCCAGCATAGGCTCTGTGCCTGTGCCGAACTCATCAATCAGCAGGAGTGAGTGTTCGTTACAATGGCGCAGAAAATGCTTCATGTTCATCAGATGAGAGCTGTAGGTACTCAAATCGTTTTCTATGGATTGTTCATCACCCATATCCATGAAAATGCTGTTGAAGAATCCCATTTGCGAAGCTTCACCTACAGGTACCGGCAGTCCGCACTGGAGCATATATTGTAGCAGTCCCACAGTTTGGAGGCATACCGATTTTCCACCGGCGTTGGGCCCCGAGATCAGCAATATTCTCTGTTTTTCATTAAGCTCCATGTCAAGCGGTATCACCGGCTTGCCGGCAGATTTGTTCTGGAGATACAATAATGGGTGTACGGCATTTTTCCAGAAGAAGGAGGTTTCGTTGGTCATCCTGGGCACAATGCCATTGATCTTTTTTGCAAAAAGGGCTTTGGAACGAATAAAATCGATGATTCCGATGAAACGGATGGCATAAAGCATCTCGTCGAGATATGGCCGGAGGAAATCAGATGTTTCGGCCAGGATCCGTGATACTTCCCGGCGTTCTGCATATTCCAGCTCGCGGATGTCGTTGTTTATTTCCACAATCTCGGAGGGTTCAATGTAAGAGGTTTTGCCGGTTGCCGACTCGTCCTGTACGATACCCGGAATTTTTCGCTTATTTGCCGATAATACAGGGATGACAGCTCTGCCGTCGCGTATTGCCACCGAAGCTTCCGGTTCTACGATGCCTTCTATTTGTGCCTTTTTAAGGATGGCTGATAACTTTCCTGAAATACTGCTTTTTTTGTTTCGCATTTCCCGGCGGATGCTCAGTAATTTTGGGGAGGCATTGTCGCGAATCTCGCCGTGTTTGTTGATGACCACGTCGATCTTTTCCAGGACAGCCGGGTAGACCATAACTGGTTCTGCCAGATTATGAAGGAAGGGGTAATCTTCTTTGTCTTTTGATTGGATAAACCGCAAGATCTCCCGTGCACTCCCCAGGGAACGGCGCAGATCGAACAATTCCCCGGTTTCGAGATAAAGACCTTCGACCCGTAGTTTTTTCAGCGGTTCCCTGAGATCGAAAAAATGACCGGCCGGCATTTCCTGCCCGTCATCTCCGATGTGCATCATCTCATCGGTTTGCCTGAGCCATGTTGTCACGTTCTCATAGTGGTTGGCAAAGGTCATTTTCTTTGCCCGCTCTTTGCCCATGGTACTCAGACAGCCCTCTGAAATGTATTCTCTGATCTTGTGAAAGTATAATTTTGCTTCAAACGAATCCGGGTATATCACGTTTTCCTGTTTTTTGCAAAATTAACCAAAAGAATCGGGGTGGAGAATACTTTGCAATTTTTGAATTCTGAGATGGCTCAAATGTTGGATAATTTTTGTAGCAGATGATCGAACATAAGCAACAGGCCAACAGCCAGGAATGCCGCTATGATCAGCAAATGAACGGGTTCAATCCAGGTGTACAAAGATTTAAAAGCATCTCCCAGTATGTTGAAGCCTGCATTGAAATCGGATGAGGTCATCTGAGACATATCCAGAAAATATCCGAAGACAAATAGGGTGATAATACCTGGTACCATCCACCACCGGGTCTGTTTGTTCAGTAAAGGTTCATAGTATTGTGATTGTGAAACCCATTCGCTCATTACCTGGTCCATCACCCGCTTCTTAAATCCCTCCGAAGGAGCATCATCGGGTTTGAAGCTGGTTTTAAACAACTGGCGGACGGTTTGCTCTTCGCTATGGTTGGTGTCTTTGTTCATATTGATCTCAGTTTCTTCTTTCGCTATAACAGTGAGGTTACTTCCTTGTTCAGCAGTATCTTAAGCTCTGTCAACAGGTTTTGCCTGCCCCGGTGCAATTTCACTTTAACATTCGATGCGGTTAATCCTGTGATTTTGGCAATTTCTTCAACCTTCTTTTCCTCAAAATAAAACAGGGTCAGGATGGAGGCTTCTTCACCTTTCATTCGTGCCAGTGCGAGTTTCAGAAACCGGCTTCTGTCACCGTCTTCCAGCTTATCCACTTCCGGGGGATTGGCGGTGCTTTCTTTATGAATGGCTCCTTCTGGTTCGTGATCATATCTTACTTCCTGATTTCTTTTCTTTCGTAATTTCGATATGGCTTCATGATAGGCGATCCGGTATATCCATGTTGAAAAGGAAGACCGGCCTTCGAATTTGTCAAGGGCTTTGAAAGCTTTAAAGAAAGCGTCCTGTGCCACTTCTTCTGCGTCGGCTTCGTTTTTTACCATTTGCATGGCCAGGGTAAACACCATATGACGATACTTG
>JAWOCV010000290.1:0-4794 GCA_046483585.1 Marinilabilia sp. | reverse complement strand
GATCCATCAATTTTAATGTTTTAACATCAAATATCCAGAATGTTTCTTTTTTATAACCCGCCAGGCAGGCCTGTCTGCCGTTTTATGTATATGGATCCATCAATTTTAATGTTTTAACATCAAAAATCCAGAATATTTCTTTTTCATAACCCGCCAGGCAGGCCTGTCTGCCGTTTTATGTATATGGATCCATCAATTTTAATGCTTTAACATCAAAAATCCAGAATGTTTCTTTTTTATAACCCGCCAGGCAGGCTCGCATGCAATGATTTATAAACATTCTGTTGTGACAACCTTTGCCATGCTCGTTTCATTCAAACCAATATGGTAGTTGTCCGCCAACCCGTATGCGTGAACGGTGATCGCCGGAGACATCCATCATCCAGAGAGACGGTGTCGCCGTAAGCGTATTCAACGAATTAACAAATACAATGCGTCCACCATTGGGGGAATAGACGGCCTGTAAATCATTGGTTCCGGATTCTTTTCTTTGCGAAAGATCCTCAACCGTCCCTTCCTGAATGTCCAGTTCAAAAATCCGTGCATCCAGAAGTCTTCCTGTGGTGGAAACGTACCCGCTCACATCTTTGGAGAAGAGCAGTGATCGCCGGTCGGGACTCACATCAAGGTGGGCCAGTGCATGACCGGGATCTTCATACAACAGGGACATATTACTGCCATCGCCATCCATCCGGAAAATCCGTCGATCCAAAACATGATTGCCCAAAACGATGGTGTAAATGTCTTCGCCGTCGGGACTGTAGGCAACTTCTCTGAAGTGCTTATCATCAGGAGCCGTGGCAATGACCTCCAGTCCGGTACCGTCGGCATTTATGCGGTAAAGATTCTCATAACTTGTGAAAATGAGATGAGAGCCATTGGGTGCCCAGTCGTACTCGATCTTATGATGGAAATAACCGCCGGTCTGAAAGTCGGTCAGCCTGCGCATGCCACTGCCATCCATATTCATCACGTACAAGCGCGATTCCACATCCCTGCTCGACTGGAAGGCAATGGCTGTTTTCTGGTGATTAACACGCGCGTTCCAGCTATGGTGCTTATTGTAACTTACCTGAACAGGTGCTTCCATCAGAGAGTCGGCCACGAAGAGCTGCAATACCTCATCGGTCATTTCAGAAAACATGATCTGGTTGGAAGGCAAAGAAGGGGTACGAAACTGCCTGACCTCGGAATAAACATCGTCATTGGTGCTTTTGGCCCGCACCTGCCAGAGATAATTGGTGCTGAACCTGAGCCCTTCCACAACCTTAAATGTATCGGTCAGGTTTTCATAGACCAACGGATCTCCTGAATTTCCGGATTCAAAAAGGATCAGATCGTAACTCAGCGAATCATCTTCCTCCATTTGCCATGAGAATGTCGCCATCAGCTGGTTGAGCACTTCCTCATCGACAGGAGTGAAGACATCTGTGAATTTCAACGCTTCCCCGGCAGCCACACTTTTTGCCATGACCAGTTCCACGTCGGTGGTCTCTTCAAAATTCACATTAACGGTCAGACTTTCTGACTTGTAACCATTCATGGAAGCGATAACATTGTATTCTCCTTCTTTAACATCTTCCAGAACAAATACCCCGTTGCTGTCGGTCTCTGTCACCTCGCTGTAAGGATTGGTGGATATTCTCACCCCTTCAAGTGGCATCATCTCCGCCTTGTCGAGAACCCGGCCTGATAAAGTTCCGGTGAGGGACGAATCAATGGTGTCTTCGCACCCTGCCACTAATAGTAGCAGCAAAAAAGATGCAAATGCTTTTATATAATTGTGAAATGACCACATATCTATTCGTTTTTAAATAAATTGAAACGGTATTCGATGCCAAAATTGAAGTACCACAAACGGTCGTTGTATTTTCCGTACGAGAGGTCGTCGAGCTTGTCGCTGAGAAACACCTGACTGCTTACGGATGTATTCAGATACAAAGGCATATTCCTCAGTTTCCATTGATAACCCAGCCCAAGGTCAACAAACTGAAAAACATTCTCATTCCACCTGGGTTTATGCAGGAACCAGCGGTCATGGGTTTGATAAAGCGCCCCGTATCCCGCTTCGATGTACGGCGTGGATTTCAGGTTGGGAAAAATATCATAATGCAGAAGGAGACTTGAGGTCGCCATCTTCACATTGTAATCGTCACCATTAGAGGCATGGCCAACACCCGTATTCCATTCCAGTTGAAAGGATTTGTCCCTGAAGAAGCCCAGTTCGAAATGCCCATAGCGCTGCAGTTTACCGGACCCCAAATCCCCGTCATACAGGGTGGGAGAAAATCCGGCCCCCACACTAAATGGCTCTGGTTTTTCAATTTGCATATTGCCAAGATGATCGGTATTGTAATCCTCATCTCTTTCGGCATAATAATCTCTGAAAACGTCGCTGTCCAAATCGGCCGTATCTTTCAGTTGCCAAAGGTTTTCTTCCACACCCTCAACTACGAGGGCAAGAACCGCTTTGTCAATAGCTTCCTGAACGGCTACAAAAGAAGGCTCGTTATAGGTAAAGCCGGTCTCTGCTTCAAGCAGCCGTTTCAGCGAAACATACCGGAACACACCCATGTCGAGCTTTTGCGAAAGCATGGTTTTGGAAGCATGCACGGTCTTGAGAATGCGGCCACTGCTGGTGGATACCGCCCGCAAATAGACCGTGACCTGGTCTTCGCGATATTCCCCTGAGGCACCCGTTCCGAAATAGCGGGCCCCGACGCCCCCCGTCCGGATGTTGGATTCATACGCAATGATCCCCCCTTCAATGATCACTCCCGCATAGAGAAGAGGCGAAAGGGCGTTGCTGTTGCCCTGATACTGCTCCTGGGTCTGGCGAATGATCCGCCTCTCGTTGAGCAGATTGGACAGTCCTTCGCGCTCGATGGTCGTAAACCAGCCCGATTCTTCAAGCGACTGAAGCAAAACAGATGTCGCCCCCTGTGTAACAGCGGTAGACCAGCTGGAAGAATTTTCGGAAAGTTTGTACTGGCCGGTCTGGTCCCTGAAGCTGTAAACGGCTGCATAAACCTTTTCTTGTGGAGCAGGCAACCGGATCAGTTGTTTTTTATGAACACTGGAAAATTCACCATGCCGGGGCGGCTCAGGTTTGACCGGATGTTTAAAGGTGCTTGCACACCCTCCGGAAAACAATAAGATGACAATAAAACCGGCCAGGACCAGAACACGGGAACAGCTGAAAAGTCTTTGAGACATATTGCTGGGTAAGAAAATATGGAACAATTTATAAGTAAGGAACAGTAACCGTGGTCTTATCTCCCGTGTTAACATCAAAGATCACCACTTCCAGTCCTTCAGCACCGGGAGCCACTTCAATTTCATAATCCCCGACGGTATATTGTCCCTCGGTGAGACCTTCACCAAAGTAATTGCGCATGAGGTCCCGTGAAAGTTGGCTGAGGATCTGCCGGTTCATATTATTCTCAAAATCGGCCAGCGGATCACGTTCATAGCGGGACGATTCTGATTTCTCTTCATAAGTGTTCTGGGCATTGGCATTATTAAGAAGCCAGGAATGGTTCATGTAATTTCCGCCAAAAGCGGGATTTACCGGTTGATAAACGAAATCCTGCCCATTGGCAGACAATGCCATCAGAAAAAAGAATGAAAACAGGAAAAAAAACGTTCGTTTCATAATAAGCAGAGCTTTAGATGTTAGACGTTTGATGTTAGAGGTTAGACGTTAGATCTATGGTAAAAAATTGACAATTTGTATATAATAGATTGTGAGATTTTTAGATTTAAGATCTAAGATGATTCATATATTGTTGATAACCTGTGTTTTAATCTAGTTATTCATTTTGCATTAAACAATTGGACAACAATCACTTACAAAAGCTTAACGAACAATTTGTATGTTAACAGATAAAACAATCCCATCCTTTAATTCTCCTGCAACCCTCGGTGCGAACGCCGTGAAACAATTCTCAAAACAACCCATTTCCACTGTAATCCTCCGAATTAAGCTGTTTTTGTATGGTCTCATAATTAACAAAATAATCTCTTGTTGCGGACAGGGCTCTTTCTACCTCCTGTCGCAATTGTTCCGGGTTGGGGCGCAACATGGTGCGAAAAATGATCCGCTCATCCACCTTTATCCACAACTGAGTACTCATCCCGGGCGCCGGTTTTTCGCCCACCAGAATAGAAACCCCCTCTACATTAGAGGGATTCTCCCACTCACTGTGAAAGTTCCTGAAAAAGTCCCTCCCCATCTTGGTAACGGTTTCATCAAACAAGAAATTCAAATCTTCTACCCGGAGGGTTTTGGCAGTGTCTTCCACATCTTTCATATCATCCACATCTTCCACATCTTTCATATCATCCACATCTTCCACATCCTTCACATCCTTCACATCTTCCACATCCGGCTCCTGCGCCATAAGTAAAAAACCTCCGAAAAGGAAGGTTGCCAATATGCAGGTTTTTAATAAGGTGTGCATAGTGTTGCTGGTTCTGGGGTGATTGGTTAATTGGTTAATTCGTCAATTGGTTGCTGGTTGCTGGTTGCTGGTTGCTGGTTGCTTGTTGCTGGTTGCTGGTTGCTTGTTGCTGGTTGCTTGTTGCTGGTTGCTGGTTGATTGGTTAATTGGTTAATTCGTTAATTGGTTAATTGGTTGCTTGTCATTCTGAGCTTGCGAAGAATCTGTTGCTGGTTATTGAGTTCCGCGCTCAGAGTTCCGTGTTTCGTGCCCAGAGTTTAGTGATGAATGCCTTCGAGCTTTGAGCTTCGAGCTTTCAGCTTTGAGCTTCCAGCTACTACTGACTCTGCGA
>JAWOCV010000206.1:0-21549 GCA_046483585.1 Marinilabilia sp. | reverse complement strand
TATACTGCGTATTATCAAACACAAGATTTTGATCAGAAACAACTGATCTACAGCTTATTGTAAAAGTTTAACGAACTATTGTTAATCTTTCATCTAATAAAAACCATAAGTTATTAAAAATATGATGTTTAACTAATTTTGTTGGTTCTTTGGTTATGTCGCAAAAGAGAGCAACCTTTCTCTCCAGCTTTGAGCTTCGAGCTTTCAGCTTCGAGCTTTGAGCTTTGAGCTTTCAGCTTCCAGCTATTACTGACTACTGACTTTGCGACTAAGCTACTACCCTGCACGATGAAAGCACAATCTTTATTTTGAATTCATCAAAATCACCCCCCTGTTGGAATTCAAAATCCGGTTTTTTATTTTGTAATACTTACTACAAGGCAGAAACAACTTATCAATTCATTAACCAATCGGGAAAGCGTATAAAAATGGCATCCTACTTTTCGCATTCCCATATTGAGGAATTTGAGATAAATTCCGGTGATACCATAACCTATGAAGTACCTGATCCATGGTCAACAGAAAAACACCTTGAAGCATACAGCGATGAAAGTATGGTATTTCCCCCGGGAATTATTGGCGACGATTCAACCAGGATAATATTTGACGATAATGAAGTGCTGACGCATGTAAACCAGACTAATGCCTGCGAGGAAAATCATAAACTGTATTGCAAAACTGCTTACAGCAATCAGCGAACAGGAGATAGAGCATTTATTTATACCATAATCATAACGGAAGATGATTACGGGAGGGCGATGCCTGTAAAAACAGACTAATGTAAGAAAAAGAGGTTGCAGAATTGGAGTATCTCGGAAGAGTGGGATGCTTCAATTCTTCTAAATAAACAAAAAATGAAAATCAATTGGATGCTATTTTTGATAGGTTAAGTGTTGGTTGGTAATCTTTTACATTGCAGCTCCTGTCTGCTTTAAAGACAGGAGGTGCTTTACTTTATTAAACTACAATTCACCCCATTCCCTCACCCACTCGAACAAACACACACTCGCGGCATGAGAAACATTCATGGACTTTACCGGCCCCAACATAGGAATGTGCACATCCAACTGCCCGGGGAAGTGAATATCCTCAGGAATTCCGGATTTTTCACTTCCCACCATCAGAGCCATTTTTTCCGGTAATTCCGCATCGAATAAATTTGAGGAACCGGGCGAAGTTTCAAGAGCTACAAAAGTATACCCGAAAGGGACAAGCTTTTCCACATCCCGGGGCAGACAATAGCTCCAATCCACCACTTTAGCCGATTGCCCTGCTACATACTTCATTTTCGTATTTTTAAATGAAGCTTCATCCTCCTTTTTTACAAACAAAACCAAACGGCACCCCACATTGGCTGCCAGCCTGAGGATATGACCCGCATTTTCGGGCGTTTTCAGATGCCAGGCAATAATGACCGGGGCTGCCTCCTTTGAAAGGGGCTTATAGCTTTGATTTTTGAAGAATTGATTGGCCAGATTCACTTTGGTTTCCGGGTGCTTGATTTGTGGATTCGTTAGTTTGTTAATTGGTTAATTGGTTGCTTATTTCTTGTGGCTCACCGTAGTTTCAGTGAAGGTGAGTTTTTTGGCTTCCGGGTTAAGAGTTTCGAGTTCCGGAACACGCAACTCAAAACTCGAAACACGGAACCCGAAACACGAAACTCTGAAAACGGAACTCAAAACCCGGAACTCTTTAACTCTCGAGCCCCAACTCTTTCCCTTTTTTCAACATGAATGCCCGGGCCTCTTCATGATCGTTGTGAATTTCTCCTTCCAGTATCGCCTCTTTGATGGCCGATTTGATCTCACCTACCATCTGACAGGGTGGCAGTCCGAAAGTTTCCATGATCTCTTCACCGGATACAGGTGGTTGAAAATTGCGGACACGGTCTTTCTCTTCAATCTCTTTGAGTTTCTGGCGCACAAGCCTGAAATTGCGCAGAAATTTCCTGACCTTAACCTCATTCTTGGAAGTAATGTCAGCTTCACACAATGTCATGAGGCTGTCTATATCGTCGCCGGCTTCGAACAGCAATCGCCTGACGGCCGAATCGGTCACCTCCTCCTCGCTCAGCACAATGGGCCGCATATGAAGGGAAACCATCTTCTGCACAAATTTCATCTTATCATTCTGAGGCAACTTAAGGCGTTTAAAAATGACTGGTACCATTTTACTGCCCACATAGTTGTGCGAATGAAAAGTCCATCCCTGCCTGGAATCATAACGTTTGGTACGCGGCTTGGCAATGTCATGAAGCAGGGCAGCCCATCTCAGCCAGAGATCATCAGAGTTGGGAACAAGCTGATCAAGGACTTCAAGGGTATGATAAAAATTGTCCTTATGCCCTTTACCGTTGACCTTTTCCACACCTTTCATTTCCTGAAGTTCAGGAAGGATAAGAGGGAGAAGTCCGGATTTTTCGAGCAGTTTAAATCCAAGTGACGGTCTGTCAGAGAGCATCATCTTGTTCAGTTCTTCGGCCACCCTTTCCATGGAAACGATTTTCAGGCGCTCCTTATTGGCCGTGATGCCTTCAAAGGTTTTGTCATCTATGCGAAACCCCAGCTGTGCTGCAAAACGGATGGCCCGGAGCATTCTCAAAGGGTCATCTGAGAATGTCATCAGGGGATCAAGAGGCGTCCGGATGATCCCCTCTTCAATATCTTTAATGCCGCCGAAAGGGTCGATCAATTTCCCGAATGTGGCACTATTCAGAGAAATGGCCAGGGCGTTGATGGTAAAATCCCTGCGATTCTGATCGTCTTCGAGAGTTCCGTCTTCCACAACGGGCTTACGACTGTCATGGCTGTACGACTCCCGGCGGGCTCCGACGAACTCAACATCCAATCCCCGGTATTTGAACATGGCTGTACCGAAATTCTTGAAGACACTCATTTTTGAAATGCCGAGTTTCTCCGAGACTGCACGAGCCAGCTCAATCCCGCTGCCGATCACAACGATATCAATATCGGTTGTTGGACGTTTCATGACCAGGTCCCTGACAAAACCTCCGATCACATATGCCTCTTTGTCGTGCGCATCAGCAACCTTTGATATAGCCCTGAATACCGGTGATTTTAAATGTTCCTTCATACGTTTTAAAAGCGTGTTTGAGAAGCAGTGTTTCCTTCACGGCTTTCGGTACATTCAACTCGGATAAGATATTTGGTCCTGACCAAACATATTGCTTCCCTGAACGTTTATAAGTAAATTACAGGATTGATGGTTCAGCCAATAATCTATGCATCTGACCAATGCATGAAAATTCTTCTGAATTTCAGACCTTAACATCAAGTGGTTGTCATAAAGATCATCAATCCCGCGGCAAAATTACAATTTAAATCTTAACCGAACGAGTACCGGGCCAAATTCAATCCGTATGAATGGCGCAACTGAGCGGTGTTTTTAACCTCTCCCACCGAATCCGGTTTTTTGGCACGGTGATTGTATTAATATATTTACAAATTTAGATATTTTGAATAATCCGAGAGAAATCATTATTTTTGTACCAATATTTTAAAGCAAGCAGTATTATGGTTGAATTTTTGACACAAGAGACATTTAAGCAAAAAGTTTTTGACTTTGAAAACAACAAAGAATGGAAATTTGAAGGTGACAAACCTTGTCTGATAGATTTTTATGCCGATTGGTGTCAGCCTTGTAAGATGGTTGCCCCGATTTTGGAAGAACTTTCCGAAGAATATGACGGAAAAGTCGATGTATATAAGATCGACACCGAATCGGAGAAAGAGTTGGCCGGCATGTTTGGCATTCAAAGCATTCCTTCACTGTTGTTCGTACCGACCGAAGGCCAGCCTCAAATGGCGCAGGGTGCACTGCCCAAAGACACATTTGAACGGGCCATCAAAGACGTTCTGAATGTGGAGAAATAGTTCTCCCCGTTCTATTACAAACAAAACCAATCAATGGAGTCAACAATCATGAGGACAAATTTATTTGCCATTCTGGTATCGGCACTGATGTTTTTAGGTCATACCGGAAACACCAGTGCAAACAATCCGCAACCCGGAAACAGTGACGCCTCTGGTGGCAGTGAGAAGAGCAATGAGGTGATCACCCTGGACAAAGATGCGTTCATCGATCAGGTGTTTGATTACGAAAACAACGAAAACTGGAATTATAAAGGCAGCAAACCCGCCATTATTGATTTCTATGCCGACTGGTGCGGACCCTGTAAGAAGTTATCGCCCCTGCTGGAAGAACTACAGGGAGAATATGACGGAGACATACAGGTATACAAAGTAGATACGGAGAAATCCCGTGATCTGGCCTCCGCTTTTGGCATTCAAAGCTTACCGACCATTGTTTTCGTTCCTCTGGATGAAGAGCCCCAGGCAGTCATGGGATTTGTCCCCAAAGAGAAATTGACTGAAATGATCGCAAGCATTTTAAAAGTCGAACAATAAAGTTTTTGTTCCTGATTTGATTTATTTGTCGAAACAAAAGACCGGTACTCAAAGAGTGCCGGTTTTTTTATAACTGCAAACGGATTATTTCGTAAATTTAAACTTTTAAAACATCATAATTATGACCGACCCCACCAATCAAGACGCAAATGCCGATAAGGCCCTGCTGGAAGAACGACTAAAAAACCTTGACAAGAGAAACTTTGACTGGTCGTCGTGGAAAAAAGGCACCCGCCTGGTGCTTGAAAAGGTATTCGGACCCGACAGTCTTTACGTGAAAGAGCTGATCAACACTGAGTACGAGTACAGCAGCTGGTCATTAAGGGACACAGCCGGTAGCGAGGACCCCGTCAAAAGCAGTGTCCGGGAGTTACTGCAAATCTGCATCACCGATGTTGCCAACCGCCAGGATACGGGGGCCCAATCCCGGCCGGATGTCGACAAAAAAACAGAAGGAAGAGAGATCCTCAAACAATTCCTGAATGAGAATGATTTTTCGGAACTAAAGAAAATTGCAGGTTCTGACAATCCCGCCATGATCAAAGAGGAAAAAGTAAGCAACCTTATAAAAGAAAAATTGCCCAACCACCAGGAGATGATGCTGGGCAAGATCCTTTTGTGGCTTTTGCAGGAATAATTTACATTCGCTCCGGCACATCAATGCCCATGAGCCACATGCCATGTTTGATCACTTTTCCTACCGCGTGAGTCAAAGCCAGCCGGGCTGATCTTACCGTATGATCTTCTTCGAAAACAATCGGAGATTCGTGATAAAACTGGTTGAATTCTTTTGCCAGATCATATATAAAATTGGCTACCAGCGCAGGACTGTAACCATCACCGGCATCTTTTACGATATTCGGGAAATTGGCCACCATTTTTAACACCTCTGCTTCTTTGGAGGTAAGTTCCAGTTCTTTTTCTATGCTCAGGGCGGTATTCACACCTTTTTCACCGGCTTTTCTGAAAATCGACTGTATCCGTGCATAGGTATATTGAATAAACGGACCGGTATTTCCGTTAAAGTCGATGGATTCACGGGGATCGAAGGTCATTGATTTTTTGGGATCCACCTTAAGAATAAAATATTTCAGTGCTCCCAGCGCTATGGTCCGATAGATCCGCTCAGCCTCCTCATCCGAATACCCGTCAAGTTTTCCCAGTTCTTTTGACATGTCGCGGGCGGTGTCGATCATTCCTCCGATCAGATCATCGGCATCAACCACCGTTCCTTCCCGTGATTTCATTTTTCCATGGGGCAATTCCACCATGCCATAACTGAAATGGACAAGATCTTTACCCCAATCAAAGCCAAGGCGGTCGAGCAATACAGAAAGCACTTTAAAATGATATTCCTGCTCATTGCCGACGACATAAACCATTTTGTCGATTTTGTAATCCTCAAAACGCATTTTGGCGGTGCCAATATCCTGGGTTATATAAACCGAAGTGCCGTCCGAACGCAGCAACAATTTTTCATCGAGCCCGTAATCCGATAGATCGGCCCATACACTTCCGTCTTCACGACGATAAAAAACCCCCTCTTCCAGACCTTTAAGGACCATTTCCCTGCCAACGGTATAAGTTTGTGATTCGTAGTAAATTTTGTCAAAATCAACCCCGAGGGCATTATAGGTTTCATCAAACCCCTCGTATACCCATTCATTCATGGTTTTCCAAAGCTCTGTCACTTCAGGGTCACCGGCTTCCCAGGCCAGCAACATTTCGCGGGCTTCTTTCATCAGCGAAGAGTTTTTTTCGGCCTCTTCTTTCGACATGCCTTTTTCCATGAGGGCTGCCACCTCTTTTTTGTTTTCCTGGTCAAATTTCACATAGAAATCGCCCACCAGGTGATCGCCTTTTTTCCCTGATGAAGCAGGGGTCTCGCCCTTACCCCACTTTTTCCAGGCAAGCATGGACTTACAGATATGAATGCCCCGGTCGTTGACAATATTGGTCTTGACCACTCTTTTGCCGTTGGCCTCTGCCAGGCGCGACAAGGAATAACCGAGCAGATTGTTTCGGATGTGCCCCAAATGAAGGGGTTTATTGGTATTGGGAGAGGAGTACTCGATCATCATCAAAGGGGCGTCTTTCCCGGCTTTAGAGAAACCATACGCTTCATCGCTGACGACATCTTCAAGCACGGTCAACCAATAGGTATGCGAAAGCACCAAATTCAGAAACCCTTTAACCACCCCAAATGAGGCAATGGCCGGGAGCTCTTTCTTAAGAAAATCGCCTATTTCACGCCCTGTTTCTTCGGGTTTTTTCCGTGAGATGCGCAACAACGGAAAGACCACCACGGTCAAATCCCCTTGCTGGTCTTTGCGCGTTAACTCCAGAGGAACCTGGTCCGCTTCAAACTCTGTCCCGTATAGTTCACCGATGGCCCTGGCCACCATCTCTCTGATCTGTTGTTCAATTCCCATTCTGCTGACTGATTTAATCTGAAAAATTCCGCGCAAAGATAACAAAACAAGTTCCAATACCTGAAGATTGTCATTTAATGCAGCCTTATATTGCAAATAAGACCCTGAACCATGATCTTATTCAAGATATGTATATCCGTAAAGTCCTGACCTGTAGTTGTCCAGAAATTCCTTTCCCTCTTCTGCCGAAATGACCCCTGACTTAACCGATGACATTACCCAGGTCTCTACGGTACGAACCATTTTTTTAGGACTGTACTGGACATATTCGAGTACTTCAGCAACGGTCTCCCCGTCAATGATCTGATCAATCTTATAGCCCTTCTCATCCACCGATACATGAACGGCATTGGTGTCGCCAAAAAGGTTGTGAAGATCCCCCAGAATTTCCTGGTAGGCGCCCACCAGAAAGACCCCGATGTAATATGTTTCCTCCTTACGTAAACGATGGACCGGCAGGTAGTAAGAAAAATTGCGGGTAGAGATGAAATTATCGATCTTCCCGTCAGAGTCGCAGGTTATGTCCTGTATGGTGGCAATCCTGTCAGGTTTTTCATTCAAACGCTGAACCGGGACCACCGGAAATATTTGATCGATGGCCCAGCTATCGGGCAGGGACTGAAACAAAGAGAAATTACAAAAATACTTGTCGGCCAGCAATTTCCGAAGATTGGCCAATTCTTCCGGGATATGCTTCAATTTGGAAGCCATATCCTGAACTTCACGGGCAATGGACCAGAACAGACGCTCAATCTTCGCCCTTGTTTTCAGGTCGATCAAACCAAAGCTAAAACGGTCAAGGGCTTCTTCCCTTATCTGCTGGGCATCGTGCCAGGTCTCCAGCATACGCGGCTGGTTGAGTGTATTCCAAAGGGCATAAAGATCCCTGACAAGCTCATGATCATCTTCAGAAACCGTTTCTTCTTCATCCCATTGGGGAACGGCTGATGCCTCAAGAGCTTCAAAGATCAGGACCGAATGATGGGCCGTAAGAGAACGTCCCGATTCGGTAATGATATTGGGATGAGGGATTTCATGACGATTACTGGCTTCGACAATGGCATAAACGGCATCGTTCACATACTCCTGGATGCTGTAATTAATACTGCTTTCACTGTTGGCCGACCGGGTGCCGTCATAATCCACTCCAAGACCACCACCGACATCGACAAACTCGACGCTGAAGCCAAGTTTATAGAGTTCCACATAAAACTGGGAGGCTTCCCGCAAGGCATTCTTAATGCGACGAATTTTATTGACCTGACTTCCGATATGAAAATGGACCAGACGCAGGGCATCTTTCATATCCTGCTCTTCGAGATAGTCAAGGGCCTCGATCAGCTCACTGGACGTAAGGCCGAATTTACTGACATCACCTCCCGAGTCTTCCCATTTCCCGCTACCGGCACTGGCCAGTTTTATGCGGATTCCCAGATTGGGTTTTACCTTGTGTTTGTGCGCCAGACGAATGATCCTTCTGAGTTCATTGATCTTTTCAACCACAAGAAATATCCTGCGTCCCATCTTTTGGGCGAGAAGAGCCAATTCAATATAATCCTCATCTTTGTATCCGTTACAGATAATAAGGGAATCGCTGTCGGTATTGGTGGCAATAACAGCATGAAGTTCCGGTTTTGAACCAGCCTCAAGTCCGATGTTGATCTTTTTGCCATGACCTACGATCTCTTCCACCACCGGCCGCATCTGATTGACTTTTATGGGATAAATAATAAAATTTTGCCCCTTAAACTCATATTCATCCCTGGCCTGCCTGAAGCATTTCTGCATGGTTTCTATGCGGCTGTCGAGGATATCGGGAAAACGAAGCAACACAGGGGTTTCTACATCCCTGAGGGTCAACTCATCCACGAGTTCTTTAATATCTACTTCAACTCCTTTACCCCGGGGAATGGCTACAATATTTCCCTTTTCATTGACAGAGAAATAATTGATTCCCCATCCGTTAATGTTGTACAACTCCTCAGAGTCTTCGACACGCCATTTTCTCATTGCTATCGTCGTATGCTTTTAAAATTTTAAAACGAATAACCCGCGCCCAGACGGAAGTTTAACCCTTGCATAGGATAACCGGCCCATTTATAATATTTGGCTGCAAAAATATTCTGAAAACGGCCAAAAAAATGGATTTGCTTATTGTATTGGTAATTGGCAGACAAATTAAAATCCGTTACAGCATCAAGCTCTTTAATTTCTTCTGGATTGTCCACATATCTGGCATATCGCTCTCCCAGAATATTTAAAGCCGCATCCACCTGCCATTCTTCATTGATCTCATAACCAGCCCTCAGACCAAGTTCCATTTCAGGTTTATGCCAGGCATGATCATACATATCAAGTTCCCAGCCATAATAAGCCCCCTTCAGAACAATGTCGAGCTCATTCACGGGACGCACCAGCAACTCTCCCGATAAGGTGAGTAATGTTGCATCACTATATACGACACGAAATAAGTTGCTCATTCCAAAATCAACATCAGACTGGGGAGAAGGGAAGAAACGGTTTTCATAAAAGTGTTCGTTCTCAATGTATTCATAATCGAAACGTGCCGTAAAGGAAGTGGCACTGCTGAAATTGCCCTTGACCCCGGCAAATCCTTTGATGTTTGAAAAAGCCGTTTTAACAAGTTCATCCGGAGACACAAACGGATTTTCAGACATAACATCGCGATATGTATTGGGGTGTACTTCGCCTGTCATCCCGACAAACGAAGAAACAATTCCCTCGGCAATCACCAGGTCCCCTTTCACATGAGGTGAGAGGTAAAACTCTTCATCACCTGTAAATTCTCCGGTTGCATTAATCCCTACTTCCACACTTAACTTATTTCCGGGGATGACCACCCTGGGATTCATGGTAAGAAATATCTGTTCCCGGTCGTCAAAATCATACAAGCCGGGATTGTCATTATCATCCCGGGGAGCATTCACTTTATGGTATTTTGCTCCCCCGTCAATGAACAGTCCCAGACCGCTGAATGGTAATTTCAGATCACCGGTCAGAGCAAAACTGTTCTCCCCCATTCCGGTGTAAGTTTCAAAAGCGCCAAAATCAAATGCAGCATGATAGCGGGGATTGTCTTCATCCGATTGTTGCCCTTTGAGACCGACATGAAGGTCGAAACCGGTTTGCCGTTGTTTTTCGTCAGGCATAAGTTCCTCGCCTGTATACACATTTTCACCACTTTCATACGGCAATTCAGGATCAATGGTTTGATATCCATAATAACGATAGGCATGACGATCGAATCCAAGATCAAACTCCAGGGTTTTATCATCAAAAAAGTGGCGAAGGTATAGTGCTCCATCTGTCAGGTGATAAGGTGCATCGACAGAAGTTCCGTCTTCAAGGTCCAGATCCCCCCAGGAAGATTCCTGCCCAAAACTGAGGGCAAAAGCATATTTCTCATTGCGGGTTATGTTGTAAAAAATATCGCCAAACAACATTTGATAATTTCCGAGACCTCCCCGTGCATAAGATGAATAAGGCGTTCTGTCCCTCCTGCGGGAAATACCTGCAGCTTCTAGTGTTTCAATCTCCGGGGTGCTTCTCAACACATGATTTCTTACCCGGTAATCGAACTCTGGTTTCATATCAAGCGTATCTTCACGCTCAGGCATTTGATTGATCTTGCTTGCATCGGAAACTTCCGGAGTAAACTCCCTGACCACACGGACATCCTTACTAAAAGGGTTCTCCTCCTGAGCCTTCAGACTCAAAGGCAAACAAATGACTATAGAAAAAAACAAAATATTTAAGGTCCTCATAAGCTTTATATAGTAAGTTTTTCTTCTGTCAATCACTTTGGTTTTGTTTCTCTTTCAATTCCTCCAGCCGCTCATCGGCCCGGTCCCGGATATCATCATCACGGTCTTTGTAATTTTCCAAAAGGCTCTCAATATACTGCCTTGCCTGGAATAGTTCTCCTCTCTCTTCATAAATATCGGAAAGTAAAAGAAAACATCTCGCAATCCAATATTGATGAGGGGTGCCAACATCCACAAAGTCAAATATTTCGTCTTCGGCCTCCTCGTGGTCGCCTTTGTCAAAGAGGATCTGAGCCACTCTGTAACGAGCCTCAGCGCCTTCACTGGAACTGGTGTTCTCTTTCAGTGCGTTGAATTCCTCATACGCCTGATCGGTCTCTTCCAGTTCAAGATGTGCCATGGCTTTCAGATAACGTGCTTCACGCTCCACCTCTGCAGAGACCTTATCTGCATTCATTACCTGCCCGGCCACATCCACAATATCACCATGCTCACCATCCAATTCGGCCAGACAACGCATCTGGCCAACCAATCCTTCAAGCCGGTTTTCTTCATGATCGGCTTCTTTCTCCAAACGTTGGTAGTATCCCAGAGCATCCTCAAAACGTTCCTGCTTGTAACTAATCCTTGCAACGCCCAGCAATGCTTCTTCCATAAACTCATTACCAGGTGAGGAAGCCACCTTTTCAAAAGACTGGCGGGCCCCTTCATAATCTTCATTCCGGTATTGACAATCGCCCTTGTAATAATGGGCTTTCAACGCAAACCGCCCATCGGGATAATTGCGTAAATAAGATTCCAGCTGATTGATGGCCTGAAGGCATTCATCTTTCATATAAAGTTTCTCAGCTGTAGAAAAAGAAAGCGAGTCTTCCTGACGTTCATCTATGCTGGCAAAACCGCCCACCTCTTTGGTATATTCGATATAACCCTCGGAATCATTACGGTCAAGATAGATGTTCCTGATCCCCAGCAAAGCGTCCTCAGCCTCCGGTGTTCCGGGAAATTCGTTAACAACGCGTTTATAGAAATCGAGCGATTGATCCAGTTCATCATTGTTGTAATAAACCAGACCCAGCTGCAACATTGCCTTTTTGGAGAAATTGCTCCGGGGATACTCTTCTTTAATGGTCTTATACATTCTGATGGCAGAAGAAAGATCATCCAGGGCCACATAAGACCTTCCCATTTCATAGTAAGCATCATCAACATAAGATGATTCCGGGTAGCGATCCACCAATTCTTCCAGCTGCTCAATCTTACCCTCATGCTCTTTTTCTATTCCCATGGCAAAGGCTTTTTGATACATGGCATAATCGGCCGAGGCTCCGGGGGCATTGGTGGCCCGTCCGTAGTAATCGATGGCCCGCTGAAAGTCCCGCTCCATAAAGAAAGCATCGCCTATCCGGCTCAAAGCATCCCCAAGCATCACGGATTGCCTGTCGTCCATAAGATTATCATACTTGCGGAACCATGAAGCAGCCTCTCTGTAATTCTTTTTCTTGAACCAGGCATAACCCAGGTTGTAATGAGCAGTTCTGAATTCATCCAGGTCATACGAACCCGAGGTCCGGATGAAAGTATCATAATTCTCGATGGCTTCATCATAATTGCCGCGCCGGTAATGGGCCTCCCCCAGCCAGTAAAAGGATTTCAGTTTTAGTTCCCGTTCGTAATCTCCATACTGGAGGCTATACTCAAGCATGTCAATCGCCTCAACAAATTTGAGATTGTTGAAAAGTTCCAGTCCCCGGTGATAAGCGATTCTCTGTAGAGCCCTGTAATTGTCGGCCGTCTTGTTTTGCACCTGCTCAAGTGCATCAAGCGCTTCCTGGTAGTTGCGGGTCGTAAGAAGCGCCTGTCCCAGATATTGCCAGGCTTCATCAATGTACCGGCTGTCCGGGAAACGGTCGATGAAGTCCATGAAATTGTCGATGATCTCATTGAAAGGAGAAAACGACAACTCGTAATTGAGCTTAATATAACTGAACATGGCATCCTCGGTCAACGACTCATCAAAATCATATTGGGAAGCTGCCTCGAACGCCACCCTGGCCCTCTTCTTATCGCCAAGTTCAAGGTGGCAAACCCCCAGATGGTAATAGGCATTCTGGGCCATAGCATCATCTGCATCTGTTACCTGGGACAAAGCTTCGGAAGCTTTCTCAAATTCTTCCAGGTGATAATAAGACAACCCGAGGTGATAAAAATCCTCACGTCTGGGCTCTTCTGTCTCCTCCACAGCCATGGTAAGATATTCCACAGCATCTTCATGTTCTTCCAATGCATACCAGGCATTACCAACCACTCTTGCCATATCAGCTTTTCTGCTTCCATTGGCCGAATCAACCAGAGGACTTCCATAATTGATCGCTTCCTGATACTCTTCCTGTAAATAGTAGATCTGAGCAATGTAGAATGGCACCTCATCACCAAACCCCGGAGTATCTTCCAATTGCTCAAAAACGTCCAGTGCAGATCGGTAGTTCTCCTGAATATACTGAATATGGGCATAATAGAAATTAGCGGCCGACCACCATTTAGATTTCTCACCCCGTATCTCTGAAAAGGCGGACATAGCTTGTCCGTACTCCTCTTCCATAAAGTAACAATACCCTGTCTTAAACCTGAAATCATATCGGGTTTCATCATCCAGCCTGCGGCTTTCTACAGAATTATAGTTCCTAAGAGCCATCCCGTAATTCCCTTCTTCATAATCCATATCGCCCAATCCCTTATATACATATGGACGCATTCCGCTTTCGGGGAAATCAATCAAAAATGCTTCAAGCAGATCCTCAGCATCATCATTTTCCAGCTTCGAAGCCGACATGGCCGAGTAATAAGCTGCTTCAGCCTTCAGATTACTCTGTCCGGGAGCAAACTTTTTCTGAACTGCATCAAACATAGTCCGGGCAACCCCATATCGCTCATTTTGATATTGCTCTTTTGCTTCTTCAAAAAGCCGTTCGGGTTGGTAAATGTCGTAAGTTTGCTGCCCCAATGCCAGAGATGGGGCGAATATGAGCAACAATATAAAGGCCGGCAGGGAAAATATCTTTATCATGGTACCACAAAAAATTTGGTTTTTTGGTATTTCCGGTTTTTCAAACAACGAAAATAGAGAAAATTTGGTGTATATCATGTTTGTTTCAGGAATTGTTTGGAATAAATCTACTGCAAATGCTTCCCTGCAAGACATAATAATATTTTCAGGGAAACATTTAAGACCCTCAAATCTTTTATTTTTCTCAAAAACCTGTTACATTTGCATTTGAAATACGGGGGTGCCTGTCTTTAAGGCTGAGATCATACCCTTAGAACCTGACACGGGTAATACCGGCGCAGGGAGTTGAGCTCTCCTTTTTTGTTCATTCCCGTTTTTTTGAATCTAACTACAATGGGGTGCCCTGCAACAGGGCTGAGATCATACCCTCTGAACCTGGCCGGGTCATGCCGGCAAGGGAATGGTTGATGCTTCTCTCAATTTTCCTCATTGCAGTTTATGTTTTATTGTGAAACTTTAACTGCTTTGTTATGCGTAAATTTTTGATTTTCATTGGGCTGACATTTTTTTCAGCTCAAATGTTTTCCCAACATGAACTGAACGGTGTTGTATACACCGAAGATGAACAACCCCTGACGGGAGCCACTGTAATGGCAAAGCCCGGCAATTACGGAACGGTTACCGACGGGGAAGGACAATTCAAGCTTACGGGACTTCCGGGTAACGAACTGAAACTTACGATCTCATTTCTGGGATACAAGAAATGGGAAGAAACCATCGATCCATCCGAAACCACCGATCTTCGGATCATCATGGAACCCCGTTCTCAACTGACCGAAGAAGTGGTTGTGACAGCCTATCGTGCAGGAAACAAAACGCCGGTGGCACACACCGATCTGGGCGGGGAAGAACTTCGCTCGACGGGAACCGGAAGTGACATCCCTTCACTCCTGAAACTCACCCCTTCATTGGTCACCACATCCGAAAGTGGCACAGGCCTGGGTTATACCAACTTTCGCATCCGGGGCACTGATCCCACACGAATCAACGTGACCATGAACGGAATCCCCATAAACGACTCGGAGAGCCAGGGTGTTTTCTGGGCCAACATGCCCGACTTTGCCAATTCGGTAGAAAATGTACAGGTGCAAAGGGGAATCGGCACAACAAGCCAGGGGCCTGCAGCATTTGGGGCTACGGTCAACTTCAGGACAACCACCAGTGACCCGAAACCTTATGCTGAACTGAACTCAACCGCAGGCTCATTCAATACCTATAAAAACAGCGTGCGCATGGGCACCGGCCTGATCAATGATCAGTTCTCTTTTGAAGGGCGTTATTCCAGACTAAATAGCGACGGGTACATTCACAATGCATTTTCTGATCATCAGTCTCTTTACCTTGGCGGAACGATGCACTTCACCAACAGCTTCCTGAAAATGATCCTGCTCCACGGCGATCAGCAAACCGGCATCAGTTGGTGGGGCGTTCCCGAAGAAGTGCTGGATGAAGACCGCCGTTACAATCCGGCCGGAGAATACACCGATGAATTCGGGAACGAACAGTATTATGACGACCAGACCGACAATTACAAACAAACCCACGCTCAACTGTTTTACAGTTTTGAAGCGTCAGAAAACATGAATTTCACAGCAGCCCTGCATTATACGGTGGGTGACGGTTTTTATGAACAGTATCGTGAAGATGAAGCCTTCAGCAACTACGGATTGCCCGATGTGAACATAGGTGACCAGACCATCGAATCGACAGACTTGATCCGCAGAAAATGGCTGGGGAACGATTTTTACGGATTCACCTTTTCGGGCAATATCACCCCCATAAGGGGAGTTGAAATTTCAGCCGGGGGCGGCTGGAACCAATATGACGGCGACCATTTCGGGAATTTGATCTGGATGCGCCATGCAGGAAATACAGAGAAAGAGTATGAATGGTATTTCAACAATGGCCTGAAAACCGATTACAACCTTTTCTCCAAACTCAGCTTGCAGATATCCCCGGCTGTAACGGCCTTTGCCGACCTGCAATACCGGGGCATCAGCTATGAGCTTTCGGGAAATGATGATGATCTGCTGCCGTTGGTTCAGCAACACGACTATGGTTTCTTTAACCCGAAAACCGGTATTTATGTCGCCCCGGGCAACAATCATCAGTTTTACGTCTTTGGGGGCATCACCCACCGCGAACCCACCCGGACCAATTTTAAAGAAGCCAAAGGCGACCCTGAGGCCACCCCGCAATCTGAAAGACTGTATGATGTGGAAATAGGACATGATTACCAGTCATCAGTATTCAGCAGCGGGATCAATTTTTATTACATGCACTATAAAGATCAGCTGGTTCCCACAGGGGAAAAAAGCAGTGTGGGAAATGACATCATGACCAATGTCCCCGAAAGCTACCGCGCCGGCATCGAAGTGACAGGCGCCATAAAACCTGCATCATGGCTCAAGTGGGACATGAACATGACCTTTAGCCGCAACATCATTCGCAATTACGTAGAAACCGCTGTAAACTACGATGAAAACTGGGAGGAAGAGTTGATCACAGAAGAACTGGGTGATACAGAAATCTCCTACTCCCCTTCATTGACTGGGAGCAGCAAACTGACAGCAGAATTGCATAATAATCTGAAAACATCAGTTATCAGCAAATATGTAGGAGAGCAATTTTTCGACAACACGGAAAGTGAGGACAGAAAACTTGATGCCTACTTTGTCAACGACCTGCAAGTCGAATATTCCATTTTCCCGGACAGAATGGATAAAATCGATTTTCAACTGACCGTACATAATGTGCTGGACCACCTCTATGAAAGCAATGCTTATGGAGGCAATTGGTATGAACAGGGCGAGGAAAAAACATGGGCCTATTACTATCCCATGGCCGGAAGGTATTACATGGGAAAGGTCGTGATCAGGTTTTAATATAAACAAAAGGGGTTGATTGAAAAGTTCGCTGCCCTAAGCAATGACCATTTCTCTGTTCTTATCAAAACATAGGGCGGTCCTTTTCAATGAACCCCGTATATTTTTTCTTTATGCAGTTTTGTTATTTGCTCCCATGCTTCCGAATGCATGCATCCATAATTTCGGAGGCACTTTGTATCATTGCGGGGCAGATTTTATCAATAACGCCGTTTTCACGGATAAATCTTACCCCCTCAGGGCTACTTATATCGGCCCCCAGGAGATCACGGCATTTAAGCGAGCCATGCTTTTCTTCAAAAGTTGCCAGAAATTCTCCGGTAATCTCCTTTAATTTCTCTTTTTGTTCCTTATCGCCCTCATTTTCAGGCCCAAAATGAAGTCCCAGGGCCATTAAAGAACCGCTGACCGCGCCACAAGTCTCTCCCATTGACGAAATGCCTCCGCCAAAGCCGGAAGCAACCTTCATGACAGGGCCACCATTTTCAAAGAAATCTTTTCCATATGCGTAAACCATCGACTGGGCACAGTTGTACCCCTTATCGAACAATTCATTTGCTTTTCCCATAATTGACAGAACATTTCAACAATCTCTCAAAAATAATATATTTGGGGTGTCTTTCTCAATAGATCGTTAGATTATTTGATGTTAGTAGCTCAGTCACAGAGCCAATAGTCAATAGTAGCTGAAAGCTCGAAGCTCGAAGCTCAAAGCTGAAGAGAAAGGTTGCTCTCTTTTTGCGACATAACGAAAGAACCTTAATATGAAAAATCTCAGAATTTTAAACAACTGAACTATAATACGTTACAAAAGATTAAAGGATTATTTTCTAAACCACCATAACAAATTAAAATCATGTCATTCAGAACAGGAATCATCGGGGCCGGTCTGATCGCCGAAACGCATGCCAAAGCACTGAACGAACTGGACGAAGCAGAACTGACCGGTTTTTGTGACAACGGGTCGGGCAGGGCGGCCCAACTGGCTGCCAAATACAACTGCAAAGCCTGGCACGATTACCAAAAATTGATCACAAGCGGAGACATCGATGTCATCATCATCGCCTCCCCCAGTGGAGTCCACATGGAACCTGCCGTATTGGCAGCCGAACACGGCATTCATGTGCTTTGCGAAAAACCGCTTGAGATCACCCTTGAGCGGACAGACCGGATGATACAGGCCCATAAAAAAAACAACACTTATCTGGGCGGAATTTTCAATTTCCGTTTCGACGGGCCGGTCCCTTTCATCAAAAGAGCCATTGAAGAAGGCAGATTCGGGACCATCACATATGCCGGTGCATTTGTTCCGTGGTGGCGGAATGAAGAATACTATTCCGGCAACTGGCACGGCACCCGGGATCTTGACGGGGGCGGGGCCCTGATGAACCAGTCCATTCACATGATTGACCTGCTTCAGTACCTCATGGGACCAGTCCAGTCTGTGAAATCGTACACCGAAACTCTGGAACATAAGATTGAAACAGAAGACACAGCTGTGGCCATTTTTCAATTTGCCAACAAGGCTTTGGGAATGCTTCACGGTACTACTACCGCTTATCCGGGACACCCCAGGCGACTCGAAATCATGGGCACCAAAGGCACTGTGGTCATGGAAAATACTACCATAAAAACCTGGGATTTTGCAACACCCCATGAGGATGACCAAAAAATAGCCGGTCAAAAAACCCATGACCAAACATCAGGCGGTGCAGCAGACCCGGGCGACATTTCTTATATAAACCATCAGAAAAACATCCGTTCCTTCCTGAAGGCCATCAAAGAAGGCACCAAATTTGAAATTGACGGAGAAGAAGCAAGGAAAGCGATTGAAATTGTCCTGGGCATTTATGAGGCAGCAAAAAGCGATCAGGAATGGAAAAAAACACCCTAATCCCGACCGTTCATCAGGCCCGTTAGAAAATTTTTCACACAGGTGCCTACCACATGCGTATTGTATCCTCCTTCCTGACAAACCAGTGTAGGGATGCCGGGAATGGAAAAGGCCTCTCCTATTTTGATATAATCTTCGGTCTGCAAATCAAATCCCCCGACAGGATCTTCCAAATGCGTATCAAACCCCGCCGAAATGATGAGCCAGGAAGGAGAAAAAGAGCGAATACTTTCAACAATCCGGTTTACCGCTTCCAGATATTCAGGCAACTTCGTTTTCCGGGGTAAAGGTTCATTATGATTGGTTCCCAAAGCCTGCCCCTTCCCTTTCTCATCGGTATATCCCCAGAAATAAGGATACTCCGATGAAGGATCGGAATGAATAGAAGCCGTAAACACCGATTTCACTTCCTCGAAAAACTCTTGCGTTCCGTTGCCATGGTGATAATCAATATCCACAATGGCAACTGTTCCCGAGGGCAACAAAAAATCAGCAGCAAGAGCAGCGTTATTAAAATAGCAATACCCGCCAAACACGCGGGGCCCTGCATGATGACCAGAGGGACGGCACAGGGAATAAACCACCTTTTCACCATTTTGTAAAAGTTCAGCACCTGTCAGGGCTGTTTCAGCCGATGCCCTTGCCACTTCATAAGTCCTTTTTTTTATTGGGGTTACCGCATCGGTACACCAAATGCCACCCCACAATGGCTCATCGACCCGGCGGGGAAGGCGTGCCCCATCACCCGGGAACAAATCGGGATAGAATTCATCCTCTTCACGCTCAAGCATTTCGGATGTATTGCGAATGTAATCATGATAAGGATGCATGCGGGCGATCAGCCTTTCCGGAAAACGTTTGGCCGTCACAAAATCAAACCGCTCATCACTGCGTAAAGCATCCTTGATCACCTCCACACGGAGCGGGGTGTCTTTTACTTCATAAGCGTCGGGGCCAAGCTGAAACTTCCAATAGGGATTATGAAGACTGTCATTGTATTTTTCTACAACTTTCATGATAAACAGCACGTTAGATATTTAACAAAAAAGCAAAAGCTGATCCGGTAGAAGGCAAAAACCGGCATCATAAACAAACATCTAGTGATTTACATATTTCAGATCCCAGAGAAATTAGTTAAAAATCACCCCCGACCCGAAATGTTCAGATAAGGATTCAATAATTCCAGCACCCGGTCGTGTGGAACAGGCGGACACCAACGTTGCATTCGCCCGCTCATCCCGGCAGAACAAAAAATGGCATTGAGAACAGCCTCTTCCGTGGCCTCCACAACCGCTTCATAAACCTCATTGATGTGGTGATCGGAAATACACTTTAGATTAATGAACTTTTTGTCATCATGTCCGGGCCGGGGCTTCCGATTTCCGGTGCTGAAGGCTATGATGATCTCCCCGCTTGTCGATGCGGCATAACTGCCAGTTCTTCCCACCCCCAAAGCCGCTCTTTTAGCTACCCGATTGAGTTGACTGCTGATCAGCGGGATGTCGGTGGCCACCACCACAATCACTGAGCCCTCCGATAAATCCCGGCGACTTTCATGATCGTATTCATGATCAAGCGTCTTTCCGACCACGGCACCTTCCACTGTGAGGTTTCGCATTTTACCAAAATTGGAAAGGACCAAAACCCCAACGGTAAAATCATCACCTTCGGGGATTTTCAATATTCGCGATGAAGTGCCAATTCCCCCGGCAAAATCGAAACTGGTCATCCCCACACCAGCTCCCACAGATCCCTGAAGCACCAATTTACCCGTAGCAGCTTCAATGGCTTTTACAGCATCCTGGGTATTGCACATGCCCACCCGGACATCATTCAAAAAAGAGTCATCAGCTTCCCCGACAACCGGCAAAACCACATCGGTTTCCGTTCCCAGACGGGGGTATTTTTTTGTCATATGATTTATCACACCCGAATAAATCCGCCCCACCGAATGAGAATTGGTCAAAAGCACAGGTGTTTCAAGCCATCCGGTCTCCATCACCTGTATCAACCCGGCCATCTCCCCCACGCCATTCAGGACAAATCCACCTGCTGCAAGACGGTTGGCATACGCCTGTCCGGCAGGCAGAATGGCCGTTACACCGGTACGCACAGAACTGGTTTCTGAAGATCCTGCAATCTGTACATCATCCTCCATGCGCGTATAATGTCCAACTTTCACCCCTTTCACATCCGTGATTGCATTGTAAACACCCGGCTGCATACGTCCAATCTGAATTCCTAACTCCCGCACAGTGGGACGGACCTTTCCTGATGAAAAATCGGAACGCTGACTTTTTCTGGCCGTTCTCACAGGTAGATGATAGCGACGGGCGGCAGAACGAATAATCAAGCGCAACACATCCCTGAACTCCAGACCACGGTGCCGGGCCGCCACCATCAATGAAGCATCGGGATGCAAACTGGGCAAAGGGTTCAGTTCAATAAAAAACGGCTCTCCACTGGTATGCAAACGAATATCCACCCGTCCCATATCGGGACATACCATTACGTCAAAAACATGCCGGGCCATTTCCAGGACCGCTTTCTCCTCATGCTCACTGATCCCGGCCGGACACACAACATGAACGGATTCGGGTTCACCGGCCCCTTGTTTCAAATCATAATCATAAATATTGTATTTCCCACCGGTTTTGTCCAGATCAAAAGTATGTTCGACAATATCCAGAACCTTCCCGGGATACCCTTCAATCAGCGGCACACTCAACTCGCGGCCGGAGATGAATTCCTCCACCACAAGGCCAGCCGGATATCTTACCAGCATCTCGTCGATCCGTTGCCGCGCCCGGTCGGGTGTATCAACAACCGAATCCTGGGAAATGCCAATACTGGATCCTTCGCTGTTGGGTTTGATCATGAGGGGATACATCAAATCATCGGGCAGTTTGCGGTCCTTCCCCGTAACCAATATACCCTTGGGTACGCGAATCCCCCTGGATGCCAATACTGTTTTAGCTAAATGCTTGTCAAGATTCAGATGCAAAAGAGAAGCATTCCCGCCTGTAAACGGGATACCCATTTGCTCATAAAGACCGGGG
>JAWOCV010000181.1:0-9872 GCA_046483585.1 Marinilabilia sp. | reverse complement strand
TAAGATGTTCCGAAAGGATACACTTTTATTAATCACCTAAAAACAGTAAATTTGTTTGAAGCTGCGCTTGTTCGTCATGGTTTTTAGCAGCCAAACAACAAAATAATAATCCAGCCAATCTATGTACAATCCCGTTTCCACTTACCGTCTCCAGTTCAACAAGAACTTCACTTTCGCGGACGCCCGTCAACAGATCGAATACCTCCATCTTCTGGGCTCAGGCACCATCTATGCCAGTCCAATATTCAGCGCTGTTCCGGGCAGTGATCACGGCTATGACATCACCAATCCCCACAAAATCAACCCAGAGATTGGCAATGAAGAAGAGCTCAAAAAACTGAACAAGAGTCTTAAGAACCGCCGGATCGGATGGTTGCAAGACATCGTACCCAACCATATGGCATTCAGCCATCACAACAAATGGCTGACCGATGTGCTTGAAAAAGGACGTGAGTCGGCATACGCGGAAGTTTTTGACATCGACCGCCAGCACCCCCGTTTCCGCAGCAAACTGATGGTCCCCTTCCTGGGCGACGAAGCCGACCGGGTGATGGAAAGAGGTGAACTGAAGCTTATCTGGAAAGAAGGGGCCTTCCACCTCTCCTATTTCGATCAACAGTGGCCCGTAAGATTTGAATCGTTCCTCTGGCTCCTGGACCAAACCCAACAAAAGATCCCGGCTTCCCTGAGATTGCTTCTCGACCATTTCAGACCCGAAGAAGCCACCCCAGACCAACATTTTCTGGACGGAGACTGGGAAAAGTTCAAAACCGAGCTAAGCAACCTCTGTCTGACCGATAAAAGCGCTCATCATTTTTTCGAAGACCTTGCAGCCGAGATTTCCGACAACACCGATGCCATACAGGCCCTTTTCGACAATCAACATTATCTCCTTACCTACTGGAAAGAAACGGAACAACACATCAACTACCGCCGCTTTTTCACGATCAATGATTTGATCTGTCTCTGCATGGAGAACGAGAAGGTATTTGACCTGTATCACCGGGAGCTGCGCCACTGGCTTAACAGCCAGGTCTTAGACGGACTAAGAATCGACCATGTGGACGGTCTCAGATACCCCGAACATTACTTAAAGAAGTTAAGAAGGATAGCCGGAAGCAAACCTTATATCAATGTTGAAAAAATACTGGAGCAGGAAGAGAAATTGCCTGAAAGCTGGCCCGTTCAGGGCACCACCGGCTATGATTTTTCAGCAAAGGTCAACAACCTTTTTACAAAACGAAAAGGGGTGCCGGTCCTCAAATCGTTGTACCAAAAGATCACAGGCAACCACCAGAACATCCGGGACGTGATCTATCAATCAAAGAAACTTATTCTCACCCAACATATGCAGGGGGAATGGAATAACCTCACCACTCAGTTTCATCAGTTGCGCTTGTTGGAGGGGAACATGGCCGACCAGTTCACAAGGGAGGAGGTCAAAACAGCCATTGGAGAACTACTCCTGGCTATGCCGGTCTATAGGCTTTATGCCGAAAGCCTTCCCCTTACCGGTTATAATGCCGACATACTCAAAGAGGTTTTCCTGGAATCCCTGCAACGAAATGCAGGTATAGAGCCGGTTCTGGCCATATTCGAAGAGCTCTTTTTGTCGGAAAAACGGAGCAAGGGAGATCGTGACGAACGCATTCTGCAATTTTTTTCCCGGCTGATGCAATTGGCCGGTCCACTGATGGCCAAAGGCCTTGAAGATACGGCCATGTATCGTTACAATTTCTTCATCGCCCACAATGAGGTGGGAGATACACCCGAAGCGGAGGGCATTGGTATTGAAGAATTCCACAAGGCCATGCAAAAACGTCAGACCAGCTGGCCGCTTACCATGAACGCCACCTCAACCCATGATACCAAACGAGGCGAAGATGTCAGGGCGCGGCTCAATATTTTAAGCGAGATCCCTGAAGAGTGGGAAGAAGCGGTCCTGGAATGGATGAAGATAAACCACCCCATGAAGAAGAAAGTGAACAGTCAGGATGCGCCTTCTCCTTCCGAAGAGTACCTCCTCTATCAAACACTTACCGGCACGGCCCCTTTTGACGGAAACATCGGCAAATCTTACCTGCAAAGGGTCAGTGATTACATGAAAAAAGCCCTGCGCGAGGCCAAAGAAAACAGTAGCTGGAGTAATCCCAACAGGGAATGGGAAGAAGCGGTCATCTCTTTTATCCAAACCATTCTCAACCCTTCCCATTCGTTCCTGACTGAATTTCTTGCCTTCCAACAAAAAGTGGCCCATTACGGCGTGTTCAACAGTTTATCGCAGGTAGCCCTCAAATGCACCTGCCCGGGTGTCCCCGACATTTACCGGGGGACCGAATTATGGGATCTGACCCTTGTCGATCCCGACAACCGGCAACCGGTGGATTTCCAACTTCGCCACAGAATTCTGAAAAACCTCAAGGAACATTACACCCTCTCCCCCGGAAAATTGTTCCAAAACCTGCAGAAAACCCCGGAAAACGGACACATCAAACTCTGGCTGACCCACAGACTGTTGCGCTACCGCAAACAAAATCCGGACCTTTTTGCCCGGGGCGAGTATGTGCCTCTGAGAGTTAGGGGATTGCTCAAAAAACATGTGGCCGCTTATGCCCGTCATTACAAAAATACCTGGCATGTGACCATTGTACCGCTGCTTATCTCCTCATTCGAAAGCCAGGGCAAAAGAGTCTTCCCCGGCGAGGTGGACTGGAAAAACACCCGTGTAATGTTACCTGCCGAAGCACCTACCGAATGGGTGAACATATTCACCGGCCGTCCCTGCTCGATGGAAGATGAGATCTCCGTATCGGAAGTTTTCGATGGCGCCCCGGTGGGGTTACTCCATGCCGATACGGGACGAAAAACCCGTACGGCAGGAATGCTGATGCACATCTCCTCTCTCCCGGGTCGCTTCGCATCCGGAGATTTCGGCCCCGGTGCTTATCGATTTGTCGATTTCCTGAAAGAGTCCGGTCATTCATACTGGCAGGTATTGCCACTGACACAAACCACGGCCGAAAGCGGATGGTCGCCTTACAGCCCGCCCTCTGCATTTGCAGGGAACACCATCTTCATCAGCCCGCGGCAACTGGCCGAGGAGTCCCTTATCAGCAAAAAAGATATGCGGGCCTGGGAGTGCGCCCTATCGGAGAAAACCGATTTCCGGAAAGCGCTCTCTCTGAGGGAAGAACTAACAAGATCGGCGTATGAGAACTTCATCACCCATTGCAGCGCACCGGTCAGACAAAAGTTTTACGACTTTTGCGAAAAGGAGAAGCACTGGCTCGACGATTATGCCCTGTTCGTGCTCTTTAAAAAACAATTCGGGCAGAAAACATGGGATCAATGGCCTGAGAGCGTTAGAGACAGGGATCCGAAAACCCTCGAAAAATTCAGGACAGAAAACGAACGAAAACTGGAATTAGAAAAATACAGGCAATTCCTCTTTTTCAGTCAATGGCATGAGCTGAAACGTTATGCCAACCACCACGGCATCCGTATCATCGGGGACGTCCCCATCTACGTGAGTTTCGACAATGCGGATGTCTGGTCGCATCCCCATCTGTTCAAACTTACCGCCGATAAGAAAATGCGTGTCGTAGCCGGTGTCCCCCCCGATTACTTCAGCACCACCGGACAGTTGTGGGAAATGCCCATCTTCGACTGGAAAAAAATGGAAAAAGAAGATTTCAAATGGTGGATCCGGCGTATCCGCAAAAACCTGGAACTATTCGATACGGTCAGACTCGACCACTTCCGTGGTTTTGAATCTTACTGGGAAATTCCCGCCGGCGAAGAAACTGCCGAAAACGGTGTGTGGAGAAAAGGACCGGGGAAAATATTTCTGAAACGTCTTCAGAAAGAATTCGGAACCATGCCCTTTATCGCCGAGGATCTGGGCGACATCGACGAAGATGTTTACAAGCTGCGGGATGCTTTCGAACTTCCCGGCATGAAGGTTCTGCAATTCGCCTTTGGCGATGACCTGCCCGAGTCGGTACATATTCCCCACAATCACACTTTCAACAGTGTGGTCTATACCGGTACGCATGACAATAACACCGCTCAGGGATGGTACCGCTTCGAACTCGATAAGGCAGCCCGGAAACGGATCAAACTATATACCGGAAACAAAGTAAAAAACAAGGACGTTCACCGTATCCTGATGAGGCTGGCCTGGGGATCCCGCGCCAAACTGGTCATTGTGCCGGCACAAGACCTCCTGGGTAAAGGCCCCGAAGCCCAGATGAACCGTCCGGCAGTGGCTGAAGGCAACTGGACCTGGCGATTGAAATCCATGGACGAATTGTTTGAAATTGCCGGTAAAACGAGAGAATTGCTGGGATTGTTTGCGCGGTAATGTTCGTGTGATGCTACAGAAACAGGACACCAGGGGCATGCGCAAGAAATTTTCTCAAAACTTTTACGTTGTTTTTTTTTGAATCCAAACTTCCAGTAATACATGGTATCACCAGAAGATCAAAACTCTTCACGGCAGGCCAAACTTGACCGTTTTTGCATTGACCATGCGGGTGTCGGCATTTATCGAATATCCGAAAAAGACGGACGCATTCTAAGTGTCAATCGCCAGGCTTGTATTGACACAGGTTATTCAGAAGATGAGTTGCTTTCCATGACCATCTTCGATCTGGACCCCTATTTTTCCAGGCCCCAAAAAGAGAAATGGCACCGCCACAGGGAAAAGATCAAAGCCAGTGGAACCGGCACCATTGAATCGCTTCACAAACGGAAAGACGGGACGCTTATGCCTGTGGAAGTGACCATTACCTATCTTCAATATGAGGGTGAAGAGATCTCGTTTTCCTTCGCCCGCGACATCACCCACAGAAAAAAGGCAGAAGAAGCTCTCAGGCAAAGCGAAAATCTGTTTCGCACCACATTATACAGTATAGGCGATGCCGTGATTACCTGCGACCTTAACGGGAAGGTCCTTAATCTCAATGCCGTTGCAGAAAACCTAACCGGATGGAAGGAAAAAGAAGCACAGGGACAGCCCGTTCATACCATCTTCCGGATCATCAATGAAGAAAGCAGGCAAACGGTGGAAAGCCCTGTTGATAAAGTGTTTAACTGTGGGAAAATCGTCGGACTGGCCAATCACACCCTTCTCGTGGCCAGGGATGGACGCGAAACACCCATCTCCGACAGTGGTGCTCCCATTTTTTCGGACGATGGCTCCATCACCGGGGTTGTGCTGGTGTTCCGCGATCAGAGCGAAGAAAGACAACACCAGAAAGAGCTGGAAAAAAGCCGTAATTACCTTTCAACCCTGCTCAACAATCTGCCGGGTATGGCATTTCGCTGTCTGAATAAGCCAACATGGGACATGGAATATGTCAGCAAAGGGGCCTGGGAACTTACGGGTTACAATCCCAATGACCTCATGGCCGGAAGACAGGTGGTCTTTGGAGAAATCGTTCATCCGGAAGACCGGGAAAAGGTGTGGGAACAGGTACAAGCGGCCGTTAAGGAAAGAACCCCTTACGAAATAGAATATCGCATCATCACCCGGAACAAAACTTCCAAATGGGTGTGGGAACAGGGAGAAGCCATTATCAGCAAAGACGGAGAAGTGCAGGCCATAGAAGGATTTATCAGCGACATCTCCGACAGAAAACATTATGAAAAAAGGCTGAAAGAAAATGACCGGTTGAAGACCTCTTTTCTGCAAAATGTTTCCCATGAAATACGCACCCCCCTTAACGCAGTCATCGGCTTTACCGAAATAGTCCGGGACGAATCAGTCAGACCGGAAGAAAAAAACGAATACCTCGATATTATTCAGACAAGCGGCCACAAACTTCTGGGAATACTCAACAATGTTCTGGAACTCTCCCGCATTGAAACCGGCGACATCGTTCTGAAACTCTCCGAATTCGATCTCAATAAATTCATGAAGGATGTTTATGTCTTCTTCCAGCCCCGTGCTGGAAGCAAAAACCTGACCCTGAAATTCACCCCTGAAAACGATGATCAGACTATGATCGTCACCGACCATTCCAAACTTGACCAGATCATGACCAACCTCATCAGCAATGCCATCAAATACACTGAACAGGGAGAGATTGAATTTGGCTATACTCAAAAAAAGGGAGAAATGCTTTTCTTTGTAAAAGATACCGGCCCGGGCATTACGACAGAACAACAAGCCAGAGTGTTTGACCGCTTCTACCGTTCAAACGATACAGACCCCCAACTTCATGAGGGTGTAGGACTTGGCCTCTCAATCTGCCTTGAGCTCATAGAACTGCTCAACGGGCAAATATGGGTGGAATCGCAGCCCGGGGAAGGCACCGGTTTTTATTTTTCATTGCCACGGGAAGGGTAGGCAACCATGTTAAGCGTGTGTAAGGAATGATGCTGTGGATGCCACGGCTGGCGTAAGATAGCTTTGTTGGAGGTGTTTTAATTCTTCCTTTTCTTTTTAAGTTTTTTCCAGGTAATTACTGAAATTGAAACAATTATCCAAAATGGCCAAAGCTTGATTAAAAAGAGAAAGAAATCGACAAGAATAATCCATCCTTTTGATATTGATTGTTTTAGTCTTTCGGGAAAATCATCACGATTTACCGGATTAAATTTAAAATCTTTCTCTTTTGTAAGAGTTAAATTAAGAGTACTGTAGTCAACCAGGTCTCTTAAATATTTTAACCTTCCTTCCGTACTCTCCAGCTCTTCCTCTATTCCCCGTATTTCTTCCTCTATTTCTAATATTTCTTTTACATTTTGAGCTTTATCCAAAAGTTCCCGGTATCGGGACAGGTATTTCTTTTTGTTTTCTATTCGTGTTTCTAAATCAAAGAATTCTTCCGTTACATCTCTTGCCTGAATTTCTTTAAAAATCACCTCTCCAACGCCGGTTTCAGAGTCATTAACAAATGATTCAAAGTTATTTTCAGGAATTCTAATTTTTAAATTATACGAAACTTCTCTTTCTGAATTATTATAGCTTTCATTGGCATAATATCCGTTGTAAGATTTTACCAGGCTATCAATATATATTTTGGATTCCTCCAGATTGTCAACTCTTAAATGCAGTCTTCCATCTTGAATGATCTTCTTCTTTGCTACTTCCCGGGTTTTTATTGGGGGCAATGGTGGCGGCGGGGGACTAACTGCTTCCTGCCTGGTCATCGGCATAATTTCTTCCTCTGCGTATCCCGTTTGATCCGCTCCTAATTCTTGATTCTTTTGGTTGCATGAAAAAAGCAACAGAGAAAGAAGGAGTGTTGTAATTGTTCGTTTCATTTTTGGAGTTTTTAAATTATTTCAGGGGCCAATTTCCGTAGAGACGCAAAATTTTGCGTCTCTACGGTCCGGACCGGTCGTTCCGTCCATTTTCGTTGTTATGATCAATTTCCGGATGGGTTTTTTGTTTTGAAAAATTTTTTACGATTCATTATTACCATCTATTTTATCGGGATTAAATTTATCATCATTCCATTTCAGAGGATTGTTGATGATGTATGCCGATATGTTCTGATATGATTTTTGGTCTCTGATAATGTGGTCATGATATCGTGATTGCCATGCGAAATCAGGATTAACCAGACGGGCATTTTGGGTCACCCCAATTTTAAAACCCCGGATGATGGATGCCAAATTTTGGGATTGGGGGCCAAATTGATTTTTGGGTTTGGTTGGTTCCGGGGATACAGTTCCATCAACGGTCCCGTCATCATTATCCGGTTTATTAATAATAATTATACCATGCACATGATTGGGCATAACGATATGTACGCCCAATTCCAAAAACGGAAAATGGTTGGGAATTTCATACCAACAGGAATTGGCGATATGACCCATGGCAGATAATTTCATTCTGCCATTCACAACATTCCCAAAAAAACATTCCATGCCCCGGGTACAAATCGTCACAAAATACGCCGCATTCCAACCGTAATCCCAAAACGGGGCACGGGCGGATGGGATGCGGTATTTATTTTGAAATTTATCCATCGGTTCGTGATGTGGTTATATTTTTCAATGTTTTAAAACCCACGTAACACGGCGGCGGGATGGTTCGGGGGTGTTGCCCGGGAGCGTTGCCCGGGGTCGTTGCCCGGGGTCGTTGTAGAGACGCAAAATTTTGCGTCTCTACGGTCCGGACCGTTCGTTCCGTCCATTTTCGTTGTTATGATTAATTTCTGGATCGGATTTTTGTTTTTACCCCAATAAAAATCCCCAATTCATTTCCAAAAAGCAAGGATTTTACACTTTTTTATGTTAACATTATTTCTCGTAATGAAATTGACACTCAAAATTTACACCGTCCAATTTATTAAAAATATAAAAATTTCAAAATCAATACTCTGTCAAAGTGTTATAAAAACCTGATAATAAAAACGCTAAACCACACAGTTCTCTTAATCATCTCCCTGATAATAAAAACTCTGCGCTTTTGCGTCTCTGCGTTTAGTCTTTTACTATTCAAAATAACATAGGTTGGAAAACGGTAACTATTTTATTGAATCCCTTACATGGAGGGTATGGGAAATACAAGCCATTCCAGCTGGTACGGCTTTAGCCACTAAAGCTATTCTCAGTGCCAAACTTCCCCGGCCAAGATTTCCCTGGCGTAAGAACAAAGCACGCAGGCAAATCAACACCCGCTCCTGTCACAAAATCATAAACTCCAGTCAATTTTTCACAACCCGCTGGCGAAAAACACCCCAAACGGGCAGAAAAAACACACCTCGCTGGCGGAAAATAACCCCCGCTGGCATTGCTTTGAGTAGCTCCTGCCAGAAAAACGCCTGTCCTGTGCAAAAAATTTGAGCCGCTGGCGCAAAATCAATACAATTTGGGCGCAAAGTGACCTTTCCTGCCGGAAAAATTTAAGCGTTGGCCGGTACAGTGACCCCTCCTGCCAGAAAATCAGAACCTCTTGGGCGCATTTTGACCCGGGCAGGCGCTTGAGCAGAACACGGCGGCGTTCTGTAAGCCGTCCTGCCGGTTAGTTGCACCGAGCTGACGGGAAAGTGACACGAATTGATGGATAAGTTATCCGGGCTGGCGAATTAGTGCCCCGGGCTGGCAGGCAGGAAAGTCTGACAATGCGCCAGCACCTCTATTTATGCGCCGGGGAGCATTTTAGAAGTGGCAGCCCGGCCCTTAAGATTGGCCGGAGACCATTCAATCCTGCCCGGAGGAGGGGATATCTTAAAAGGATATACATAAATACAACAGGTTCGATAACCAACAGGCCATTGAGCTGTAATTTTTCCCGGGACGGCAAGTGCTCTTGTTTTTCCATCTCTTTTTGATCAACTTTCTTGTCACTGAAACAGACCAAAAACGACAGGGACCGACATATACATATTCAATGGTTGGCTGGAAAAAGATGTACAGCCTTTATGGTTTTGGGAAATGCTTTCCTTATATTTGAAGTAACCCGGATTGCCCCGGGAGCCGGAACCAGCCCCGGTCACCCCATTTTCGCTGCCGGAAAGCCCTGAAATTCGGGAAGTACCCCGGGCTCCTTTTTAAACAGGACAAACGTTTAAGCCACTATACCATGTTTGACAAAGAGATCTACATCAATCGCCGGAACCAGCTTAAAAAACGAATCAAAAACGGACTGGTCCTCATTTTAGGCAACAACCAGGCCCCCATGAATTATCCTGCCAATACCTACCCCTTCCGCCAGGACAGCACGTTTTTGTATTTTTTTGGCCTCGACCTGCCCGGACTTGCCGGGGTGATCGACATTGACATGTCGAGCGAGTATCCGAGCAGGTTTTCGTTCCCCTTACTGTTGGGGGAGGTTTGCGTGGCATCGAAGACACGCGTCGGATGTTGAAGGAGGATGACGCGATTGCGGCCCGGCCGCTCTTGGTGCTTCCGGC
>JAWOCV010000127.1:0-11069 GCA_046483585.1 Marinilabilia sp. | reverse complement strand
ATCAGAAATGCCATTGTGGATACCGTGGATGTCATGGATGTTTTGAAGCCCCTGTATAATTTCAAGGCATCGTAGAGACGCGATTAATCGTAGAGACGCGATTAATCGCGTCTCTACGATTAATCGCGCCCCTGCAATGCCCCTATTCAAGATCAGAGATGATCTCTTGGTATTTCGTATTGCCAGTTTCTTGAATACACCCTTTTATCTCTATCCCAGGCGTCCATTTCAGCATAAAGTCTGAAATGGGTTTCTGATGAGGTGAGCACTGTTCGTGTGACGACCTCAGCAGACCAGTCACCTCTTTGAAACCGTCTGTTCCAAAGCGTTTCTCCTCTTACGGAGGTAAAATCATCTCTTTGAAAAGTGTACCATTCTTTGGCCCGGTTTGTGACTTTCCAGTCGATATCTTCAAAGTTAATGGTGCCGTTATCGATGATCACCTCCATGGTGGATTCTTCTTTGGCCAGATCACGGATTACCCTCCATTGGTGATTTTGGGGTTCTATCTGTTTGGTGATGAGTTCCGGAGCCCCTTCGGGTTCTCCAAAAGGCCTCAGGGTTTCATCGGACTTTCGGGGCTTTCTTACAGGCAATTCCAGGTTGCTGTTTCCTGTGTGAACTGTAAGGCGGACGGGGCGGGGCGGAGGCCAGGCCAGAGGCCAGTACGATGTGGAGATGGAAAGCCTCAGGCGGTTACCGGCGGGGAAGCTTTGGGCAATATGGTTCAATGATACCTGAACTTTATAGGTTCGTCCTGTTTCTATGGGTTTGGGTGATTCATGGCTTTCCCTGTGGCATAGGTTGAGCAGGCCATAAGTAACCCGGGTGGCTTTGTCGTCCTCTGCCACATCTGAAAGACGGACAGCAACCATGGCCACAGGTTCATTGGACGAAAATTCAAGGTTGAGCACAGGTGCACCCATGATTTCTAGATTATCCTTAAGAGGCGGGGTTTCAAAAATCAAAGCACCGCCGTCTTCTTCACGCTGATCGTTGGGTAAATCGGGAGGTGCTGCGTAGGAACACCATTTTCCAGCAAACAAACCGACACTCAAAGGGGATTGAATGGGCAATGTTTCATTT
This sequence comes from Marinilabilia sp., assembly GCA_046483585.1. Classification (GTDB taxonomy): domain Bacteria; phylum Bacteroidota; class Bacteroidia; order Bacteroidales; family Marinilabiliaceae; genus Marinilabilia. The sequence continues at coordinate 9,983 of JAWOCV010000127.1, read as the reverse complement.
TCGGATGGGGCATTTTCTAAAAGGTCATGGCCGGGATGAAGATGGAGCTTTTGAATTTGAATGTTGTTTGAGGGCCACGCCGGTTCAGCCACCCATCGTCCGGGACGCTCTTTGTAAAGCGGGCTGGGAGGGACACTGTCCTGCATCCAGACTCTGAGCATGGGCTCTTCCATAATGCCTGTGTCAGAATCTTTCAACCATTGATCCCACCAGCGTAACGATTCCTGCAAAAATCCAATAGCCGGTCCGGGAATGCCGAAATGGGGATATTTATGGCTCCATGGACCGATCAGTCCTTTACGGGGTACATGAAGTCCGCTTAAAAGGCGAAAAACCGCATTGGTATATCCGTCAGCCCAACCGCTTACGGCCATAACCGGACATTGTATCATTGAAAAGTCTTCGCAAACGGAACCATGTTTCCAGTAATCATCCCTGTGCTGATGTTCCAGCCAGGTTTTAAGCCATAATCCGCTGCCTTCCAGGCGGTCGAACCACATTTCTTTCCATTTGTCACCTACCAGGGCAGGATCAGGCGGGCAGGCGTTGTAAGCAAACATGGTTGATGCCCAGGAAAGGTTATCACCCAACAGGCATCCGCCCATATAATGGACATCATCGGCATAGCGGTCGTCGGTAGAGCAGACCGTTATGATGGCTTTCAATTCCGGTGGTTGCAAAGCTGCAATCTGAAGTGAATTGAAGCCTCCCCATGAAATCCCCATCATACCAACAGAACCGTTACACCACGATTGGGCCGCAATCCATCTTAAAACCTCGAGGCCATCCTCTTGTTCCCGGCGAAGGTATTCATCTTTGAGTACCCCCTCCGAATCTCCTGCACCTCTTAAATCAACTCTTAGAGAGGCATAGCCGTAACCTGCAAAGTATCCGTGGTTGATGGAATCGCTCACAGCTTCAAAATCGCGTTTGCGATAGGGAATAAATTCCAGGATGGCAGGAACCGGATTTTTTTCGGCCGATTCGGGTATCCATATCTTAGCGGCAAGGTGCGTTCCGTCGGATAAAGGTATCCATACATGTTCCTTTACACTGACGTTTTCAGGAAATGTGGTGATTGTTTTCATGTTTTTTCAAAAAAAGGTATTGATAAAAATTGATGGCCTTTGGAAATAAAAATAGGGTACGGTAGTTTGCCTTTTTCAGTAGCCCTGTGGTATAAAAAATGCCGCCTTTATTGACTTTCATCCATTGAACCTATATTGGGAATATCATCTCTGGTGATCTCCAGATTAATCTCCTTTTCTTTATTCGCAATGATTTTGGCTGTCATCTCTTCTATCCGGCCTGTGAAAATGCAAATGACAGAATTATGGGGTGCCTTTTCCAGAGCGTGGTCTACGGCTTCGTCTTCATCTAAAATAACCTGAAATGTATTGCCCGGTTTTATTTTGGCGCCTTCCACGATCAGTTCCATGATTTCCCTGCTATCACGGCCTCTTGATGCACTCTGGTCTTCCCAGATAATTAATTCATCAAAATATTCACCTGCCACTCTGCTGTAATCTTTTAAATCTTCATCTCTTCTGTCACCTGTCCCTGCAATGATGGCGATGCTGTGATCTGAGCCAAGTGATGCGACAAATTTACCCATTGCCTCCATGCCGGCGGGATTGTGGGCATAGTCGATAATTACCTTGTATTTTTCAAATGAAAAAACATTCATCCTTCCCGGTAATTGTGTTGGTGAAGGAACAAAAGTCTGCAGGCTGTTACGGATTTCTTCCACTTTGACTTCCTGAACAAAAGCAGCCAGACAAGCTGCCAGCACATTTTGAATCTGGAAGGCTGCCATTCCGGAATAAGTCAAAGGAATATTGATAACCTTCTCAACTGGTACAGACCAACCGCCTTTGCGCAAAATGATGGCCCCGTCATCATAAACAGCTGCAGTGCCCCCCGCAGCACAATGATCCCGGATGCGGGGATTGGTTGAAATCATGCTAAACAGGGCTGCTTTGCAGGGAATGTTCTTCATCATGGAATATACATTGTCATCATCTGCATTTAATACGGCATATCCTTCTTCATAAATGTTTTCTGCCACAATGGATTTCAGGCGGGTCATTTGTTCCATGGTCTGTATGCCCTGAAGACCAAGATGATCTGAAGCTACGTTTGTGACTACGCCTACATTGCTGAGGTCATAACCTAAACCGGCTCGTAACATCCCGCCGCGGGCAGTTTCAAAAACCGCATAATCCACAGTAGGATCCCGTAATACAAAGCGTGCACTTTCAGGCCCGGAGCAATCGCCCTTGTACATGAGGTTGTTTTGAATGTAGATGCCATCTGTCGTGGTGGTGCCAACTTTTTTCCCGTTCATTTTCATGATATGGGCGATGAGTCGGGTTGTTGTGGTCTTTCCGTTGGTGCCGGTCACGCTGATGATGGGTATCCGGCCTGAGTCTCCCCCGGGAAAGAGCATGTCGATCACAGGTTTGGCCACCTCCCTTGGTTGTCCTTTGGTGGGGGAAAGGTGCATGCGAAAGCCGGGAGCGCCGTTGACTTCAATAATGGCCCCTCCGTTATCATTAATGGGGTCGGTAAGATTGGGTGTCACCACATCAATGCCGCAAATGTCCAGATCGATGAATTTAGATGCCCGCTCTGCAATGAAAATATTGGTGGGATGCACTGTGTCTGTTACATCTTCGGATATACCGCCGGTACTGAGATTGGCCGTGGTTTTAAGGTAGAATATTTTGCCATCAGGCAGAACCGTATCCGGTGTATAATTCGCCTGCTCCATCAGGCGCCGGGTCATGGCATCTACTTTGATTTCTGTGAGCATTTTTTCGTGCCCGAAACCTCTGCGGGGATCTTTGTTGATTTCCTGTATTAATTCATTGATTGTAGAGTGACCGTTGCCAATGACATGCGCTGGTATTCTCCTTGCGGCAGCAACAAATTTGTTGTTGATGATCAACAATCTATAGTCGTTTCCCTGAATGTATTTTTCTATAATTACCCGGGTTGAATGTTCCCGGGCAGTTTCGAAGGCACGCAAGGCATCTTCCTGATTGGTTATTTTTATGGTGGCTCCTTTGCCCTGGTGGGCATCCAGGGGTTTAATTACAACCGGAAAACCCACCTTAAAAACGGCTGATTCTATTTCTTCAGGAGATTCAATCACAAGTCCGTAAGGGACAGGAGCAGCGTTGTTGTATAAAATCTTTTTTGTTTCCTCTTTGTCCGATGCAATTTCCAGGCCAATGCTGCTGGTTTTTCCTGTCATGGTTGCCTGGATTCGTTGTTGATGCACACCCCAGCCCAGCTGTACCAAAGAGTATTCGTTCAGACGAAGGATGGGGATGTTTCTCCTTTTGGCTTCATCAATGATGGAGGCTGTACTGGGACCGAATCTTTCCTCTTCCCGGATCTGCCTGAGATTTTGTATGTCATGTTCAATGTTGTATGGCTTATTGGCGATCATGGCTTCCACGATAGCAAAAGCAGCATTCCCTGCATACATGCCCGCCTTTTCCAGTTCATACGAGAAGACCACATTATAGACCCCCTCTTTTCCATCGCCCCGTGTGCGACCAAAACCAGATTGCATACCTGCCAATATCTGTATTTCCAGCGCAATATGTTCCATAATATGCCCCATCCAGGTGCCTTCTTTCAGCCTTTCAAGAAAACCGCCTTCATAACCCCTGGAACACCGGTGCTCATAAAGCGACGGGATAAGATTTCCCAATCTTTCGGCAAACCCATTGATTGTATCCGAAGGATAATGATCCATTTCTTCCAGGTCGACCGTCATTACAATAAGAAAATGCCGCCAGGTCGACCAATAATTTGGCCCCCTGAGGGCCCTCATTTCTATTATTCTCATAAATTGAAAGAAAATGTTTGTATTAATATTTATTAGTAAATGTATGTGATTTATTTGTATATTGAGGTGTGTTTTTTTCTAAAAATCTTCCAATGTTATTTGGTATGACAGGTCCCAAAGGAGTTCTTATCGTGATAGGGGGTGAATTGGCTTTGCCCTCGGACACTGAGGGCAGGCTCAAAGCCAGAGATGAGGATGTGAATGAAGAAAGTCAGGAAACAAGTGCTGAAATTATTAATAAGTTCTGTGAATTGCTTCCCGGCAAAGAAGCCCGAATTGAAATCATTCCTACAGCTTCAGGTGTTCCTGAGGAATCCTTTCAGAATTATGGCAAGGCCTTCATGCAATTGGGGTTTGAAAATATTGGCAACCTGAATATAAGAACTCGTAAAGAGGCTTCTATGCCGAATACAATCAAGCGTGTTAAGAAAGCTGATGGGTTCCTTTTTACGGGAGGTGATCAGTTGCGATTGACCACGATATTGGGAGGAACTGATTTTTTGAAAGTGCTTAAAGAACGATATAGACAGGATCCGGTTGTGATTGCGGGAACCAGTGCCGGTGCCATGGCCATGTCGGATACCATGATCTATGAAGGAAACAGTCATGAAGCTATGAGAAAAGGAGAGATCAAGTTCAGCAGTGGCTTTGGATTGCTGGATGATGTGATTGTAGACACCCATTTCGTGAAACGGGGTCGTTTTGGTCGCTTGTTTCAGGCTGTTACCAGTAACCCGGCAGCTCTGGGAATTGGACTGGGCGAAGACACATCTTTACTGATTACAAAAGGTGACATCCAGGAAGTGATTGGCTCTGGCCTGATCGTGGTTGTAGACGGATCCAGCATTAAACATACCAATATGGCAGACATCAAAGAGGGTGAAATGATCTCCGTCGAAAATATCACCCTGCATGTGATGGTCCCCGGTGACAGGTTTCATCTTTCCGAAAGGAAATATATTTCACGCGAAGAACAACAACCCACATCCTGATAAAAATATACATTAACCATTCTCAATAGATCGTTAGATTTTTAGATTTTAGATTTAAGACGACTCATATATCATTGATAATCTGCATTTTAATACAGACAGCCCTTCAGGATTAAACAATTGAATAACAAATACTTGCAAAAGTATAACGGACTATTAATTCTTTTATGCAACAAAAATGAAGAAGAACATATTTGTCATTGCGCTGGATGATTTTAATCTGCGCATGATTCAATCAGTAAAAAATGCGGAAAATTACAACATTTATGGCATTTTGGATGTCCACCAGCTCATTGATAGTGGAAAATATCGATTAATCGATATGCTTGAACTGGCCGGGGATGAGCTTAAAAGATTCGAAGGATCTATTGATGCCATTGTGGGGTATACCGATTTTCCTGTTAGTACGATTGTGCCCATTCTCTGTGAGCGGTTTCATGTACCAGGTCCCACCCTTGAAAGTGTCCTGAAGTGCGAACACAAATACTGGAGCCGCCTGGAACAAAAAAAGGTTATTCCGGAATATATCCCTGCATTCGTCAAGTTTAATCCTTTTGATGATAATGCCCTTGAGCAGATCCCATTTGAATATCCATTCTGGGTGAAGCCGGTTAAATCCACAGGTTCCCAGCTGGGCTTCCGGATTAACAACAAAAAGGATTTCAGCAGGGCAATAAAAGCATTAAGAGAAAATATTGGTTTGTTTAAGCCTTTTGATCAGTTGCTGGATATGATTCAGTTGCCGCGGGAAGTGGCCGATGTAAACAGCTCATATTGTGTGGCAGAACAAATTATCTCGGGAAGACAATGTACGCTTGAAGGGTATGTTTATAATGGGAGGGTGCATACTTACGGAATCATTGATTCCATACGTGAACCTAACCGCACCACGTTTGCACGTTATCAGTATCCATCTCAGCTGCCCAAAAGTGTGCGTGATGAAATGGCGGCCATTAGTGAAAAAGTCATGCACCACATCGGATATGACAACTCACCATTTAACCTGGAATTTTTCTGGAACCAAAAGAAGGACAAAATCTGGTTTCTGGAAATCAATACCAGAATCCCTCAGTCGCACAGTGATCTCTTCCAAAAGGTAGACGGAATTTCCAATCATCAGATCATGATTGACGTAGCTTTGGGACAAGATCCCTGGTTTCCGAAACGTCAGGGCAAGTTTCCGGTGGCGGGCAAGTTTTTTTTACGCGAATATCACGATAAGCTAATAACCGGCATTCCCCAAAAAGAAGATCTCGATGCCCTGGCTCGTATTATTCCGGGAACGCTTGTGGATATCCAGGGAAAAGCAGGAATGAAACTCTCGGAGATTCCCGAGCAGGACAGCTATAGCTATGCAACTGCGTTTGTATATCTGGGCGCTCAGAATCAAAAGGAGCTTTTGGAAAAATATAAACAATGCCGGCAATTACTTAAATTCCAATTCCAGGATCTTACAGTTCCTTCTGTTTCACCGGAAGAAGCTTTTAAAGTGGTGTCTGATGCTGAGCCGGGAATAGCCATCCAGGTCACCACCGCTCCCATGGCGTTACCGGTTGAGAAAAATATGTATCCCGATCAAAGTGGCGCTCAGGAAATTATTAAACCCTAAAGTTGGTGGTCACAAATATCAGACAGGATGTATTTGTTTAAGAACTGTGAAATTTATAGTCCCGGTTATTTGGGCGGGAAAGATGTGCTTATTGGAGGAAAGGAAATTCTCGCCATTGAAGACCGTTTGAAAGCACCTGCCGGATGGGATATTGAGGTGATAGATGCAACTGGCCTGAGAATGATCCCCGGATTGATTGACTCTCATGTGCATATTGCCGGGGCTGGAGGTGAAGGGGGCCCTGCAAGCCGGACGCCTGAGATGCAGCTTAGCCAGATGATTAAGGCGGGCATTACGACCGTGGTGGGCTGTCTCGGTGCGGATGGCATGACCCGGAGCGTTGAATCTGTCCTGATGAAAGCCAAAGGCCTGAAACAGGAGGGCGTCAGCGCCTACATCTATACAGGTGCTTACCAGGTTCCTACGCCAACTTTATTGGGAGATGCAGGCAAGGACATTGCCATGATTGATGAGGTGATCGGTACCGGAGAGATTGCCCTGTCTGATCATCGCTCATCAACACCCACAGTATCGGAACTCATACGCCTGGCTGTTCATTCAAGAGTTGGGGGGATGCTGGGCAATAAGGCCGGAATTGTGAACATCCACATGGGGGATGCCAAAAAACCTTTTCAGCTCCTTTACGATGCCGCAGAGATGAGTGAACTTACATTAAAGCAGTTTCTGCCTACCCATTGCAACCGGAACGATTACATTTTTGAAGATGCGAAGATTTATGGAAAGAAGGGTTTTGTGGACCTCACCACCAGCTCTTTCCCTTATTATCCGGAAGATGAAGTCAAGCCTTCAAAAGCCATCGGGGAACTCCTGAAAGCAGGGGTTCCGCTTGCACACATCACCATGAGCAGTGATGGATGTGGTTCTCTTCCTCAATTTGACGAAAATGGCAATATCGTCCAACTGGATACCGGTTCGTTGAATACTATGCTCAAAGAACTCAGGGATGCTGTGATAACAGAAAATTTAGATCTTGAAGTTGCCCTCCGGACCGTTACTTCCAATGTAGCCGGTGTTTTGAAACTCCCGGCAAAAGGGAAAATCGCTGTAGGGAAGGATGCAGATCTGGTGCTTCTGGACCCGGAGTTCCGGATTTTACACCTTTGCGCCATGGGATCATTGATGATCAGAGGCGGCCAGTTGCTGCGGAAGGGATATTATGAGTAGCGGGTTTTTGATAATATTGTTTGTCCTCTTTTGATTTTACCGAAAAAGGGTTTACGGTTATATTTCAGATGGTGATGAAAGAGAGGGCATATCATCCGGAAATCTTCATCGTGCATGGACCATTGATTATAGGCTTTTCTAAAATGAAATCAACGGTTAAGCCATTTTTTAAATTCAGATGATCTTTCGATGCTTACAATTGTGTCAAACTTATCGTCTGCAGCAGGTTTTAAATCCAGCTTTACCCTTCCTCGTGAATAGGCCAGCATACTTTCAATGGCATCGATATTGACAATATATTTCCGGTTAATCCGGAAAAACAATTCAGGATTTAAAAGGCTTTCGAGTTTGTCGAGCGAAAAATCAACCGGATAGGTTTTCCCCGGAAAGGTTTTGACAAATGTGGTTTTGTCCATTACAAAAAACCAGGCTATATCCGACACTTCTACCTTTCGTATTTTTTCGCCTATTTGTATCAGAAAACGTTTTTTATACCCGGGCTGATTTCCCTGTAACTGCGCCAATAGGGCGCCAAAATCAATATCAAAACTGGATTTCAGGATTTCAAATTTTTTCAGACTCTCTTCCAGATCACTCTTTCTTATGGGCTTAAGCAAATAAGCAATACTGTTAAGCTGAAATGCTTTTATGGCATATTGATCGTAAGCAGTAGTAAAAATAATTGGGGTATTGGTCGGCACCTGCTCAAAAATACTAAAACTAATTCCATCGGATAGCTGAATGTCCAGAAAAATAAGATCGGCTGTATTTTGAAGCAGCCACCTAACGGATTCTTTTATAGAACTGATTTTGGCCAATATTTCAATGGAGGGATTTATATCCTGCAACATTTTTCCCAGCTTATCAGCAGCAAATTTCTCATCTTCAATTATCAGGACTTTCATCAGTATAAAATTACTCTAAGTTATTGGTCTGATGGAACTCGCATGATTGAAGTTTATACATGTTCTTTAGTGACAAACCTTGTCATGCTCGTTTCATTCGTATAAAATTTGTCTAAGTTATTGGTCTGATGGAACTCGCCCCGACTAATCGGGACTCGTTTCATTCTCATCAGATTTAATAAGTGGCAGTTTTGCCAGATAAAAGTCATTTTCAATACCGAAATATGGCTGTTCCCGGCTTATGAGTGCATACCGTTTTTTTAGGTTTTTTAAACCCAGTCCGGTTGATTTTCCAATAGATAATTTGGGCTGGATTGGATTTTTCACCATTAACAGCTCATTTTCATTCCAAATGGTTACCTGCAAAGGTTTTGATTCATTTACAGTATTGTGTTTGAGAACATTTTCGAGTATAATTTGAAGCGACAATGGCGGTAAAAAATAATGAAGGGCATCGGCCTTTATATTTACGCTGTAAGTCAAGCTTTCGCCATAGCGCATTTGTTGCAAAAACATGTAAGAGCGGGCAAATTCAAGCTCTTTGGCCAGTGTTGTAACCGGCTGCTCGATGGTTTCAAGCACGTGCCTGTAAACATACGAAAATTCGTCAATAAACTGCTGTGCTTTGGCCGTATTTTGGTATATAAGCTCAGATAAAACGTTCAGACTGTTGAACATGAAATGGGGGTTTATCTGGCTTTTTAATACTTCAAACTTAATCTGGGACAATTCTTTCCGCAGATTTTCGGCCATTTGTTTGGCTTGTTTACTTTCAATTGAAAACAACCACCCTTCAAGTAAAATGGCCATAATGATATTCACGACGGAAAAAATCAAGGCATTATTTACAAATACATTGCTCAGATCGGGATAAGGATTTATGAAATTGCCTGTCAGTGTAAAACATGCGGAAACAAAAACAGCGATTACAACAGTTACAGGAAATTCTATGAAGAGCCGCTTCACAAGTTTTTCGTTCCATGGGCAAACTTTGTTCAAGTAATGAATCAGATATAGATCGGGATAGGCAATCAAAAAACCCATGACAACACTCAGCAAAAAGCCAATTAACAAGCGAAAAATGAAATGCTGAAAATCTTGCAAAATTTCATTGTAGATGGAAAAATTGAAAATAAAGATGGTCTACTGTTTTTTAATTTCCGTGCAGACCGAGTAAGGCAGATAACCAGAGCCTTAACGGAAGACGGTTTTTCTGAATTTCCCGTTGAAAAAGATATGGATCTTCATTATGTTACCATGACACAATATGATAAGAGTTTTAAAGGGGTTCATGTACTTTACCCACCGGCAATCTTAGAAAATACCTTAGGCGAGTATTTAAGCACACAGAACTTAAGTCAACTGCGTATAGCAGAAACTGAAAAATATGCCCATGTCACTTATTTTTTTAATGGTGGAGTGGAAAAAGA
>JAWOCV010000026.1:0-3437 GCA_046483585.1 Marinilabilia sp. | reverse complement strand
CCCAGACCCAGATCGGCGGCCTGGAGGCAAAAGTGGTCGGCAACGATGCCTATGTCCATCAGGTAATACTCCTTGTTTTTGACGGTACCTCCCATCTTTGAGAGCCAGTTGGGCGTTTCGGCCACCAGGGCCACAATAACGGGGGCCTGGAGAACAAAGCGGTTGAACCGCAACACGCTGTTGTAAGTGGTTTGGGCCACCTGGTCTCTCAATTCGGGATCGGTCACCACAACAAACTTCCAGGGCTGAGAGTTGCAGGCCGAGGGGGCCATCCGGCAGGAGGCCATGATGCGTTCAATTTTTTCTTCTTCCACAGGGTGTGTTGCATACCTGCGGACGCTTTCCCGTTTCAGGACTAACTTCGAAAAATCCATATATCGTTTTTTAGGGTCTGTTGAAAAAGTCAGAAGACCAATTTTTAATTTCTTTATTGATTTTCTTTTTGGCATTGCCCCAAAAAGAAACAAATCCCGATTATGGTTTTTGTGAGTTTTTCACAAAAACTTTACAAAACCTATATCGGGACTAGTCCGTTTAAACCTATCGGCCTGCCTGCCGTTTTAAATATATACAACCATTCATTTTATTGTTTTTACATCCAAATATCAGAATGATTCGTTTTTTGAAATAAAACCTATCTATCTCAAAGTTTCTACTAAAAAATTGAAAGCACCCATTTCATTTGCCGCCAGGCAGGCCTGTCTGCCGTTTTTCATATTTGAAACCTGTTATATGAGCAAATATTCGTTTAAACATCAAGTTTTATTTTTCATAACCCGCCAGGCAGGCCCGGAAAACGGACGGGCCACCGCGCCGTTTAAATACTAACATGTTTAGCTTTTTTGAAACATTCACCAAAACAAAAAAATGCTAAAATGATATTTTGAAGCTCTGTTCCAGGACAAGAAGTGCAAAGTCATTTCAGCTTTTTTACAAAAACCTTACACCTTCATAAATCAAACAAAGTAATAACAACTTCAAAATAAGTGTAGTATTTGTTTTTCATCGAGCCTTTTTATTTTTTACCAATTCGTGTTTTCAAATTTAGCCGTTCTATAGGAATATCAGCAATTATGCGGATAATACAATCAAAAAGGGGCCGGAAAGGATGTTGTCATAACGGCAGATATTGATTTCTTTAAAACAATGTGACCCAAATTCGTGGAATTCGTAAAATTCGCGGTTAAACCCAGAAACGGCGACAGCCGTTTCTTAATGGCTGTTCGTTCAATTCATGTTTTTCTTCATCGAAATACCTGTAAATCCATTAGAAGATAAATTGCTTCGCAATTATCTGGGTTTAACCGCGAATTCTTGCAAGCAAACGGCAGAGCCGAGCGATACGAATTTTGCGAATTTTTTCCACATATTTTGTCATTTATCGGCTGCGCCGTCTTTTTATCCGCTCGGCTCTCTTTGCAGAGCAACGCGGCAGAGCCGAGCTGCCGCTTTCTTGCAAGAATTCGTGGACCGGAAGCCATTTATAATCATGAAGCCTTCAGATCAATTTTTGTAACCATTCCAGTCAACACTATGCACTTTTAAGATGACCCACATTCTTTTGTTCCATTCAGAATGCTTAATTTTAGACAACAAAATTTTAGAACATCAAATTTACCCAATTAAAATAACCATGTCATGAGAACAAAAGCAATTACCATCCTGGCCGTCGCCTTCTTTTCGTTGGCTTTCCTGAGCCAGGGAACGAATTTGCGTGCTTCGAACACCGAAAGGTTCAATAAAGAAAAGGACCTTTTACTGGCGCATTATGACTTTAAAACCGATGTGGATGATCTTCATTCGGCTGCGGCACTCGTTACGCTACTGAATATTCCCGGGTTTTCAGACATTAACCATCACGCCGTGGCCGGTGCCTACGGGACCCAGGAAGGCCCCTATGTACCGCCAAATGAATTGATGCAGGCTGCATTTGGCGACAACTGGTCGGATGCGCATGAAGACCGGGATGCGGCGGTTGAAAGAGTCAAAAAGCTGGCAGACGAAACGCTTGCCAACGGGGGCGATGTCTGGGTGGCGGAAGGCGGTCAGTCGGATTTTACAGCCAAAATTCTTCGGGCAATCCGGGCTGATCACCCTCAGTTAAAAACGTCGGAACGTTTCCATGTGGTGCAACACAGCGATTGGAATGAGGAAGTGACATCTCCGGAAAGCCTTCAATTTGTTAAGGAGAAGGCAGATTACCACAAAATTCCTGACGGGAATGGGTTGGACAACGGCACACCCGGATTTCGCTCCCCCGGATACACCAATTGGAAGACACACATCGAAGATCCGGAGGTGAAAAAAGTATGGCAGATGGCCATCGAACTGGCCAACCAATACAATGGGAAAGAGGGCCGTTACAACAACGAAGCCATTGCCGAAGGAGGTCTGGATTTCTCTGATTTTGCAGAGGTTTGCTGGATGCTGGGATTGGAAAACATGAGGGATTCGGAAGATTTTTTTCGTCATTTTTCCCAATAAACTTCATGCCTTCGTCCTTCATTTAAGAAACAGGCCTGCTAAAATCGTACTGAATTTCAGATATGAAGATACTACTCACCGGCGCCACCGGATATATCGGGCAACGATTGCTTCCCGTTTTGCTTCATCAGGGACATGAAGTCTATTGTTGTGTAAGAGACAAAAACAGGTTTCATAGCCCTTATGCGTCAAAAAACATGTTTCTCCTTGAAGTGGACTTCCTGGAGGAGAAAACGCTTCAGCACATTCCGGATGATATCGATGTCGCCTTTTATTTGATTCATTCCATGTCCACCGCACAGGGAAATTTCTCAGAAATGGAAAAAACCTGTGCCACCAACTTTAAAACCAGGCTTGAAGGGACGCGGGCAAAGCAGGTTATTTATTTGAGCGGCATTGTCAATGAAGAGGAATTGTCGCAGCATTTATCATCCCGCAAAAATGTCGAAGACATACTGAGTCATTCAAAATTTGCCCTGACGACACTGAGGGCCGGCATCATCATCGGTTCAGGAAGCGCTTCCTTTGAAATCATCAGGGACCTGGTAGAAAAATTGCCTGTGATGGTTGCACCCCGCTGGCTTGAAACCCGGAGTCAGCCCATAGCCATTCGCAATGTCATTGAGTTCCTGAGTGGCGTTATCGACCGACCGGAAACCTACAACAAGAGTTTTGACATCGGGGGTCATGAGATCTTAACCTATAAAGAGATGTTGTTCCGGTTTGCAAAAGTAAGAGGTCTGAGAAGACATATTTTCATTTTGCCTCTTATATCCCCCAAAATCTCATCGTATTGGTTGTATTTCATCACATCCACTTCATTTCGTTTGGCTCAGAATCTGGTCGACAGCATGAAGGTGGAAGTCATCTGCAAGCCCAATGATCTGGCCTCTCTTCTGAATATTACCCTCATCGATTACGACACATCCATTCGACTGGCATTTGAAAGAATT
>JAWOCV010000286.1:0-3090 GCA_046483585.1 Marinilabilia sp. | reverse complement strand
GATCAGATGAAACCGAAGATAAAGAACCGGTTACGGTTTCCTTTTTCTGAGCGCCGTAGCCCACAACAACAACCTCGTCCAATCCCATGGTTTCTTCCTGTAGAACAATATTCAACTGATCCTCCCCTGTCACATCAACTTCTTCTTTCTTCATCCCTACGAAGGTGACAACCAGGGTGGCATCTTCTGGCACGTTCGATAAAGTAAAGCTGCCATCCATATCGGAAACCGTACCTGAAGTGGTTCCCTTTACCACGACAGTCGCTCCAGGCACGGGTTCCCCCGCTTCATCAGTTACTTTACCCGTCACAGTCCTGGTTTCATCCTGAAGCAAAGAGGTGGTCCCCGTTTCTTCAGTTTGTGATGCAGAGATTTCTGCAAACAACTGTAAGGGAGCTAGTAACACCATCAACCAAACAAGGCTTATTTTAAGCCTTGTTTGGGTTGCTGAAAAACGAGTCCCTTCAATCTCATTCATTTTTTTCATAACTTTTAGGATTTTAATTAGACAATGCTGAAAACTTATCTTTTTGGGAAATATTTAATTCCTCTTCTTTAGCCATCTCCAAATGCATCTGAACACCCTGATGGTTCACGTTCATTTCGAAAGCTTTTTCGAGGTGCTTAATTGCCTTATTTTTATTTCCAAGCCCCAAATGCCCCAATCCAATCAAATAATTGCAATGGATTTGGTTGCGAACCATCAAATCTTCTTCCCACACTAATAGATCGGGTAGCGAAACAGCGAAATAGTCAATCTTTACTTCATCAAAAAGGTGTTTTTCCCCGTAATTGATTAATTTGTTGAACCGGCTTCTGGCTTCAGCTTCCTCACCAAGTTGCCTTAATGCCAATCCCTGGTAAAAGATTTTATCGGGTTTCTGGTCATTATAGAACATGGCATCCGAAGGCACACTAAGCCCTTTAGAGGCTTTAAGATAGCATTGGCGGGCCTTTTCACTATTTCCAAGTCCTTCATACCCCAGACCCATGAAGTAGTAAAAGTCATTTTCCTGAGCTCCGTAAAGTTTTCCTTCACCAAGATTTTCAGGATATTCCAGGGTTTCTTCCATCAATTGTACCACCTTTTGATAGTCTTTTGCTTTAAGGGCCTCACGAGCAAGACCTATCCTGCAAATCTGGTATTGGGCAGGCACTTTCCCTTCGCCTCCTTCCCACGGGTGGAACTTGCGGGCTGAGATCAGATTTTTGGCTTCTTCATATTTCCCCAACTGATTATGCAGAGTGACCATCTCGAGATAAAGGTCATCCCTGTAATCAAGGGCATCGGGATTGTCCTGAAGAAATTTCAACCGGAAATCAAAAGGTTTATTTAGTTTCTTATAGAGTTGATCAAGTTCCATAACGATCCTTGCATCAGAGGGGGCAAGTTCATGAGCCTTTTCCAAAGCTTTTAATGCCTTTTCCTTTTCATCAAGTTTATTGTAACAGGCCAATGCCAGATTGCGGTGAACCCGATGAAATTTGGGATTTGCTTTTACCGATTGCTCCCAGCAAGAGATGGCTTCAGTATATTGCTTTTTGTCGTACCAGATATTTCCCAGAAGGTAACCGGCCCTCCAATCATCAGCATTATGCGCCAATGCATCAGAAAGAATTAATATCTCTTCAGGTTTGTTTGGAAAAAACTCGCCTTCAGCTCCATTACGGGCCTGTTCATAAAAATCGATTCGAGCCTTTTCGTCGCCCATCTTGCCGGAAAACCATCCTGCATAATAAAGGTCCATGCAATCGGCAGGACAACGGTCAACACCGAACAAAATAATATCAAGTGCTTCTTTCCAAAAACCAGCCAAAGCATAATCCAGAGCCAATTCGCGGAAATTATTGTTAGAATCCCTCATCAAAGTGAGCCAGGCTTTACGTTCATGGGGATCATTTGTCAAAACCGCCTTTTCATAAAGACATCCAAAATTAAATCGGTCTATTGACAAACTTTCTTCTGCCATTTCCCGGGCTTCAACCTTTTTATCCAGCTTTCTCAGCAAAATGGTTTTCAGATGCCTGGCATGATGGTTGTGCCAGTTGGCAACCAGTGATTCCTCCGCTTCCGATAAGGCCCGCCTGGTTTTGCCCTGAATAGCAGATATTCTTGCCAAAAAGAAAAATGAGACACTTTTCCAGGCGGCATTCCATGTAGCTTTATAGAAGCTGCCATAAGCTTCTTCGTATTTTTCCTGATAATATTGAGCCACCCCCCTGTTATACAAAGGTTCTCCATCATACGGGTTTGGGTTTCGCTCCATTTGCGTATCAATGGCCTTTTGGAAATATTCCTCTGCCAACGCAAATTTCCCGCGCCGAAGCAGCCATAATCCCATGGCATTATTGTTCCGAATATCTTTGGGGTCCCGCTTAAGTGCTTCCTGGTAGTAGTCTACCGGCGAGAATGTAGCATGCCGGTATTGTTCCAGATGCATGCCGGTAAGATACAACTGCTCATTGGTACATATTTGATGGGGTTCTTTGGCAGCTTTGGCAGGCTCAGCCGGTTTCTTGATCTCATCCTTTTCAGGTTTCCAGCTAATTAGTTCAACACCTTCTGCATCAAACACCTCAACTGAAACATCTTCAAAATGATCTGAGGAAACATTCACCAACATGTCTTTCACTTTCTCGGGAGAAAGTGTCAAAATATTGTCCAGTGCAATTTTGCCGTTCTTTTTTAGTACGACCCGGGCATCCTCGAAACGAGAGGTGCCAAAAAGCTTTAATCGAACCTTTTCATCCTCCTTTTCCATATTAAGCAATACATCCTGATTGGCATTCTTGACAACTCCTAATTCGCGATATGGAAGAAAGTATTGCACAAAGGTTTTTTCTTCACCAGGCATAAGCCAGGTAAAGTCAGGCTGATTGTCCGTAAACACTCCGGCCATCAATTCAATATAGGGACCATCCTCATCGGTGAGATTGCGGTCCCAGGCTTTGCCAAAGTCTCCGCATCCCCAGGTCCACTGTTTTTTACCAGGTGATATATGGTTATTGGCCACATGTAACACTCCGGCACGAGAGTCGTTTTCATAACCTCCGACAAATTCATAATTCGATTTAATGGCCATGTAAGAT
>JAWOCV010000225.1:0-4766 GCA_046483585.1 Marinilabilia sp. | reverse complement strand
GACGGCAGCAATCACGTTCGTTACAGTGCCTCCGGGAATGCTTCTGTAACCATCGGTGATAATGCCTCTTTTGAATTGGGTTCGCAGATTTATCGCAATTCAGAAGGGGGAATATTGAAGTTTTATCAAACTCATTCAACCAGTTCTGTTCAAATAGGTACAATTGATGCACCTGAAGGGAATCATCCTGTTTTTGAAATTTTAAATGATGACAGTGAGTTTGTTCAATCGAAGGATGAAAGTGATGTTTCTATCCTCCGCGGACAATCTGAGGCCAATGAGCCTGCCTTTGTTTTCGATCCGGCTACAGTTGATATAGCTGCCGGAAGCAATTTTATTCTTGGAGAAGAGGGCAATCAGGCAATGGATATTTTTGCTGATCAACCCCTTGAAGGTCTTGAAGTGGCTGGTGGTTCTGATATAACTTTAAAAACATCCTCTTTAATACTAAACGGGGGACTGATCATTGGTGAAAATTCAGAATTTGACGCCAATGGGTTGGATGTTACCTTTTATGGAGACCTTGATTTAGATGGGACTTCGGAGCAGGGTGCTTATATCCCCAATGGAAATACAAGTTATTTCGAGAGTGATGATCCTCAATCCATTAATGGAGATGTCGATTTTCACAATCTGGCAAGCCAATCAGGTACCGGAACTTTAACCATTGGTTCTTCCTCTACTGTACTGGTCAATAATGACCTTGAATTACTTGACGGAACCATTAATACAGATGGTTCGGACCTTGAAGTTAAAGGAGATGTCACCACGGATCTTGAGACTAAGATTGAAGGCCTTGCAATGATTGATGATAACGAAATGCAATTGATCGAGGGTGGCGGTGAAATCGGACGGCTTACAATTAATAATCCTGAGGATGTTATGGTTCCCGGTCAGCCAGATCCTATTCTTGTCACTGAAGAATTAAGGTTAGCAAGTGGAGTTTTTAACATTGGAGGAAATTTGCTTAAACTTTCAGAAAACACGGAAATAGTCGATGGTAGTGGAGGGACCGATTTCTCCGAAACCAATATGATTCAAACATTTCTTTCTTTTACCGATGCCGGAATTCAAAAACATTTTCCCGAAATAAGCGAACCTCAAACATTTATTTATCCCATTGGCTCTCAAAATAAATATACGCCTGTTACTTTGGATATTGATGAAATCGGAAGCACTGATGGATCAATACGGGTGAAGGCTGCCAATGAGCGGCACGTGAGCATCCTGGATCAGGAAGAAACAGATTTTAATGATCAGGAGAATGTGCTCCAATATTACTGGACTTTGGATGCCGACGGCATTTCCGGTTTTTCCGGAGATGTTGATATGCAGGCCTATGAAGATGATGTATTGGTGACAGCTGATGGTAAAACCAAAGAGGATTACATTACCGCACGCATTTTATTTGATGATGATGAATGGGTGCCCGGAAATACTGAAGCCTTTGATGTCACCGATAACATTCTGACTTTTGATCGTGAAAACTTTTTCAACGGTACCGATGATCTCGGTATTGATGGCGATTATACAGCCGGTATTCCTGAAGCAATTCCGGAACGCGTGCCCACTTATATTTCTGTGGTCGAAAACGGAAACTGGCAGACCAAAGATACGTGGGCTGTTTATAATCCCGATAACGGAGATATAGGAGAACCGGGTGAGAATGTTCAGGGAGGTGGACCTACCGGATGTATTGTATATGTCGATAAAGATGTAAATGTTATTTCCAATGGTAGAAGAGCGTATCGAACATATATTACTGAAGGCGCTACGCTTGATTTTGGAGAGACTTACAATAACCGCCTGGGGGATGTTTTGGGTTCAGGCCGTTTGAGAGTTGAGAAAAGTTCTCTGCCGGCTGGGTCGTATGATGGTTTCTTTGAGCCTGACGGCGGTACTTTGGAGTATGGTGGAACAGGGGATTTAAGCGTTTTAAGTGAGACAGAGACCTTGAATAATCTTGAATTCACAGGTGGAGGCAGTCGGACGCTCCCGGATGTGGCAACCATCAGACTTTATGGAGATTTGTTAGTGGATGGTCCTGATGTAAAGTTTTCAGACGGAACCTCAATAGAAATAGAAGGGGATTTGAATTTTAATTCAGGATCGATGGATGTGGGGGATGATAATGTTTTCAAATTTAATGGTTCTGAACCTCAGTTTATCGGGGGCGATTCGGATTATTCAGGGGACAATGCTCTTCGTGAAATAAAGATCAATAATCCTGCCGGGCTGAAATTAGAATCTAATGTTGAGGTGGCTAAATTGGATTTAACCCAGGGAGTGATTTATTCAACAGATGCCGCTAAATTATCTGTTGTGAATATCAGTGCGAGTGTTTATGAAGGGGCAATAACAGGCGGAAGTTCTTCAAGTTATGTGGACGGACCAATGGTTCGGTACATAAATGGCAGCAGTCTGGCTGAATTTCCTGTGGGGGATGACGGACGCTATGGACTGATAGAAATCACCGATAATAGTGATGGTGGAGACTGGGAAGTTCAGTATTACAATGAAGCCCATGCCGATGGTGGTAAATACGAGCAAAATGATATTGCTTATGTCAGCAACAACGAGTACTGGAGCGTTGATGCCCCCTCTACATCTGATGCTGAAGTAACTTTATATTGGGACTCTGAAAGTGGCGTGAATCCTGATGATGATAATTTCAGGATGATCAGCTATGATAAGTCGTTAAATGACCCTTCCTGGGTGGATGTTGTCGATGACTATTCAATAAATATGGATCTTGATAACGAGAATGTCATCTCGGATGAATTACAGCATGATACGGAAAGGTTGTTTACATTTGGGTCAGCCAGTATTGCTGATTACACTTGGCTGGGCAGTGTTGATGATGATTGGTTTAATGGAGATAACTGGGAGGGAGATGTGGCTCCTTCGGCTTCGAATAAGGCTATTGTTGATAACACCGCAGTAAATGATCCCGTTGTTGGTGAAAATGCGGATGCCTTTTGCAACGATTTGGAAATTAGTGATGTCAAGTCTTTGATTTTGAAACCTGGTTCTTCCCTGGAGATTAGCAATGATGTAGACAATAGTGGAACCATTGTTCTTGAATCCACCAATGATAACCTTGCTTCGTTGATGTTGCCTGAGGCTCCGACAAACTCTGGGGAGGTGAATGTGCAACTTGAGTTGGAAGCCGATGGGAAATGGTATTTAGGTTCACCCTTGAAAGATGAAACATCCGGAAAACCTAAAGTAGAATGGTTTTATCCGGATAATGATCCAGATAATGACTACGTCTATGTCTTGCGTGATTTAAATGATAATGGACGTGGAGAATGGATTCGTGTAGATGAAAATGGCATTGACGGGGATCCTTATCTTTATGACCTGGAATTTGTGGCCGCCAATTACAAAAACCAAAAAACACTGGATTTAACGGGTAATGTATATGATGAAGAAGTTACCAGGACAATTTCAGGTAAACCTGGGTATACCCTTGTTGGAAACCCCTACCTCAGTGCAATAGATTGGGGTGAATTGGATGGATGGGGACGAGATGGTTTTACAGAAACCATGTATAGTCTGGTAACGGTTGAACAAGATGGAGAAGAAGAGCGCGTTCTTCAAACCGTAAACAGTAACGGCATTTATACCATTAAACCAGATGGGTATGATGACTCTGAAGTTACGCACATAGCTCCTTTCCAGGCTGTATGGGTTAAAAAAGATATTGAAGAAGATGTTGATTTTACGATTAAACCTCAGGCCCGGGTAAAAAATACTGGTATCCCATTGAAGAGTTCTTCTTCAGGAGAAAAAGAATCGTACGATATGATCCGGATCCATAGTCATAATGAACAAAGTCTTGACGGCGCCGTACTTTATTTCTCTGATAAATTTAATTCAGGTAAAGGCAGGGAAGATTCAGAGAAAAAGTTCAACAGCTCCAAGAATGTACCGGAGGTTTATACGCGAATAGATTCAGAGGCCATTTCAATTAATGGTCAACCCGCCCTGGGGGAAGATAAATACGAATATCCTTTGAGTGTTCGAAACCGGTTAGAAGGTGAAGTAACTCTGTCGGTGGACCTGGAACAATTTAATTACGATTATGATGTGATGTTGGAGGACAAAGAAGAAGGAACTTATACCAACCTTCGTGATGTGAACGAGTATTCTTATACACCAGTCGAAATGGGCAAGGATCATGACCGTTTCGTGCTGCATCTTGAAAAAATCCAACAGGTTCCCACGGATATAGAAGACATTGCCGATGACAAAGCAGATGGCATTTCAATCACCCGCAGCGGAGATTATGCACTGATAATTATTGGTCCAGCTCTGCTTCAAAACGGAAACGCCGATATTGAGCTGTTGGACATCAATGGCCGTCTCATTCACCGGTTAGAAAGCAACGACTCTGAAACACGTGTTAAGTTGCCTGAAAATTCCGGAACCTATATTGTTCGGGTAAACGCAGGTGGGCAAATAGAGACGGGTAAGATTGTCCGGTAACGCAGGTCAGCTTCATTGAAGTTGTGTAGGCCAAAGGTCCCTGCTTGAGAGATTTAGAAGATTCACTAATAACCCTGTGAAGTTTAAAAGCCCCGTCCCAAAACGTTGGGAACGGGGCTTTTTCAGGACGTCCGGTTTCTAACCGGACGAAAAGCAGGTTGTTGCGTGGGGTTGTTATAAACCGAATATATAGGAACATTTAGAGAAATATAAGGATAACCAGATTTCCCAAAAAAGATTAACTATTCCAGGGAATGAATACAGTGGTTAAGATG
>JAWOCV010000170.1:0-23042 GCA_046483585.1 Marinilabilia sp. | reverse complement strand
TTTTAGACAGCCTCCTGATCTCATAAGTGCTAACCTCATAAATCGCATTTATAACAGCAAGTTAGCTCTTAGGACAAAAGCCTCCGGCTTTTTTAGCTAAAAGCTTCCAGCTACTCAAAATAATTGTCCCAAATTCAAACACCTAACAGCCAAGAGCTTCGAGCTTTCAGCTTTGAGCTTCGAGCTTTCAGCTACTCTGACTGCTGACTCTGCGACTGAGCTACTAAATTCCAACTTCTGCCTGCAGGCTTTATTCCCGGATCACCTGCACCTGCCCGTCCACCCCTAACTTAATGATGCCTGATGGAGCCGGGGCCGATTTTTCATCCTGACGATAACGCACCACATAATCCACTCCTTCTATAATTTTTTGGCTGATGTCCCCAAAATTTTTGGGAGCAGGCTCACCACTGATGTTAGCCGATGTCGAAACCACCGGTTTCCGGAACCTCTGACACAATGCTTTCGAAAAATCTTCACGGGTCACCCGGATACCGATGCTGCCATCTTCGGCCAGCAGATTTTGGGCCAGGTTTTTGCCTTTAGGGTAAATGATCGTAACCGGTTTATCGGAAAGGTCGATTAGCTCATAAGCCATCTCCGGAACCTCCTCCACATAAGAAGCCAGCCGCACTTCATTCTCCACAAGGACAAGCATTGACTTGCTGTCGGCCCGCTGCTTCAGGTCATACCCTTTTTTTACGGCCTCCGGATTGGTGGCATCACAGCCGATTCCCCAGATGGTATCGGTGGGATACAGTATGAGTCCGCCATTTTGAAGGACTTCCACGGCCTTCTTCAAATCCTCCTTATAGTCCATAATTTCACTGTTAATATAAAAGGTTATCTTTCTTATTATAGTGGTCTGCACCATTCTCCATAGAAAAGGCCGGAACAATCCGCTGCATCCCGGCCTCTCTACTATCTTCCTGGCAATTGGCGTTTCCGCAATTATACGGCCACACCAAAATCGCGCAATGCATCATTCAGCGATGTTTTCTTGTCGGTGGACGCTTTCCGCTCTCCGATGATCAATGCTGCCGGCACCTGGTATTCACCTGCGGGGAATTTCTTGGTATAACTGCCCGGTATCACTACTGAGCGGGGCGGCACATACCCTTTGTATTCTTTGGGCTCGGAACCACTCACATCAATGATCTTTGTTGAACCGGTCAGTACAACATTGGCTCCAAGCACGGCCTCTTTACCCACGCGGCATCCTTCAACCACAATGCAACGCGAACCAATAAAAGCATTTTCTTCTATAATGACCGGTGCCGCCTGCACGGGCTCAAGGACTCCACCGATGCCTACACCACCGCTCAGGTGAACGCCTTTTCCGATCTGGGCACAACTGCCCACCGTAGCCCAGGTATCAACCATTGTACCGGATTCCACATAAGCTCCGATATTGACATATGAGGGCATCATCACCACGCCTTTTTCTATGAAAGAACCATAGCGCGCCACAGCATGAGGCACAACCCTTACACCCATCTCGGCATATCCGCTTTTAAGAGCGATCTTGTCATGCCATTCGAAGGGTCCCACTTTAATCGTCTCCATTTTCTGAAGCGGGAAATATAAAATAACAGCCTTTTTCACCCATTCATTCACTTTCCAGTTGTCACCGTCGGGTTCGGCCACTCTCAATTTGCCTTTATCCAGCTGCGACAGCACTTCGGTCACTGCATCCTGTGTCTCTTTGTTTTCCAATTGCCCCCGGTCTTCCCAGGCCTTTTCAATAATGGCTTTCAAATTTTCACTCATAGGTATTATTTTAATTTTTGGTTGTAAATATATAGTCTTTTAACCTTTTGCAAAACTTGATTTTAGTTGTTTAAAAATGCGCATTATTCCTGCTAAAATACAGATTATTAATGTTATAAGATCGATCTTAAATCTTACCTGCCTGCCGTTTTTAATATTAGTAACCAGTCAGTTAAACGAATATTTATATAGATAATGCATTGAATTCTTCTTAAGCAGTTAGGCAGGTATCTAAAAATCTAACGATCTAATGCGTAAAGATATGGCTTAAAAATGAAACAGGCCAAATAATTTAGGTCACTTCTCCTTCAGGCCAGGAGTTAAACAGGCTTAATAACAGGCAAGAAGATCATGAGATCTGGTCAACTCATCTGAACATTTTAACCAATTTTCTTGTTACTCGTTAGTTCCAGTTAATAATTATAACATAAAAAAAAGGATGATTTTGACAAAAATATTCCTTTTTATACCGCACTCTTGAATATTTACCTATAAAAAAGAATATATATACATTATCATAATATTCTAAAATTTCCATGTATGCGTTAACAAGAAATGTAAAAACAAAACCTTGTATTTATCATTCCAACAGCATCTTAGAAAATATCACCGCTCCCCGGGACGGAAAAATTGTCAGGAATGTTCAAAAATACGGAGGGCAAATTCTGAGATTTCAACAACCTGGAGGGCAAAAACAAATAAAATTGCAAGAAAAAATCATTTTTTTATTACAAAATGCTTGATGGTATTCTCAAAATATATACATTTGCACAGAACAAATGAATTTGAACTATGAATATGAACCTTTTTCTATCACTCATTCTCGTTAATATTATTATTCTCGTGGGACAACCAGGCAGAAGTGAGAATGGTGTATAGCTAAATAAAGCAACCGAACAATTAAACCCCTCTCACTTCTGCGTGAGAGGGGTTTTTAATTTGAGACAATTTATACAACAACTATTTTAAGATGAAGCGACCGTTAAGAAGCAATACCACCACCCAGGGCCGCAGAATGGCTGGAGCAAGAAGTCTATGGCGCGCCAACGGGATGAAAGACGAGCAAATGGGCAAACCTCTTGTGGCCATTGTCAACTCTTTTACCCAGTTTGTGCCGGGGCACGTCCATCTCCATCATATCGGACAGGAGATCAAACAGATCGTGGAGAAAAAAGGTTGTTTTGCTGCCGAATTCAACACAATTGCCGTTGACGACGGCATTGCTATGGGCCATGACGGCATGCTTTATTCTCTCCCTTCACGCGATCTTATTGCCGACAGTGTGGAGTACATGATCAATGCCCACCGGGCCGATGCAATGGTATGCATCAGCAACTGCGACAAGATCACTCCTGGCATGATGCTGGCAGCTATGCGGCTCAACATTCCCACCATTTTTGTTTCGGGCGGCCCCATGGAGGCAGGCAATTTCAACGGCAAAGCCCTCGATCTGGTCGATGCTATGGTCATGGCAGCCGATGACAATGTCGCGGATGAGGATGTTCAGGCTGTGGAACAGAATGCCTGTCCCACCTGTGGCTCCTGCAGCGGCATGTTCACTGCCAACTCCATGAATTGCCTCAACGAGGCACTTGGGTTGGCTCTGCCCGGCAACGGAACCATCGTGGCCACCCACATCAACCGCAAGAAATTGTTCGATGAAGCGGCCTCAGGCATTGTTGACCTGGCTTACCGTTATTACCGTGATGGTGATGACACTGTTTTGCCACGCTCCATTGCAACCAGGGCGGCTTTCCGAAATGCCATGACCCTTGACATTGCCATGGGCGGATCCACCAACACAGTGCTTCACCTTCTGGCCATTGCAAACGAAGCAGGGGTTGATTTCACGATGAAAGACATAGACCATTTGTCACGCCATACACCTGTTTTGTGCAAGGTAGCCCCCAACAGCCATTATCATATCCAGGACGTCAACAGGGCCGGAGGCATCCTTGGCATACTTGCCGAGCTGGCCCGCCACAACCTGCTTGATACCTCCGTTGGAAGAGTGGACTATCCCAGCCTGGCCGACGCTTTAAAAGAATACGACCTGACAGGCCCGGATGCCACCGGCATCGCCAAAGAGAAGTACAAAAGTGCTCCGGCCGGCATTCGCAATCTGATCATGGGATCGCAGGATACGGAATATAAAGATTTTGATCTCGACCGTGAAAAAGGGTGCATCAGGAACGTGGCGCACGCTTATTCCCGGGACGGCGGTCTCGCCGTTCTTTCCGGGAACATCGCCCGTAACGGCTGTATTGTCAAAACGGCCGGTGTTGACGAGTCCATTCTTCATTTTGAAGGGACAGCCAGGGTTTACGAATCACAGGACAGTGCCTGTGAGGGCATCCTTTCAGGTGAGGTGCAGGCCGGCGATGTCGTGGTCATCAAATATGAAGGTCCCAAAGGCGGTCCAGGCATGCAGGAAATGCTCTATCCCACTTCATACATTAAATCCCGTCATTTGGGCGAGAAATGTGCTCTGATCACCGACGGACGGTTTTCGGGCGGAACATCGGGCCTTTCCATTGGTCATGTTTCCCCAGAGGCAGCTGCAGGGGGCGAGATCGCCCTGGTCAGGACAGGGGATGCCATCGTCATTGACATCCCCGGCAGGAGCATCAACGTAGAAATAAGTGATGAAGAAATGGAAAAACGCCGGGAAGCAGAGTTGAGTAAAGGCGACAATGCTTTCAGCCCCGGACCACGGGAGCGTGAAGTATCAAAGGCCCTGAAAGCCTACGCTTCCATGGTCACATCGGCCGACAAGGGGGCCGTCAGAATGATTTAAAAACCAAATATTTTCTCAAACGCAATCAACCATAGCTATTATGGAACCACAATCTCAATTACTGATGAAGGAAAAAACCGGAGAAACAACAAGAATGAGCGGGGCGGAAGCAGTCATGCAATCACTGCTCAAAGAAGAGGTCAACCTTATATTTGGTTACCCCGGAGGGGCCATTATGCCAATATATGACGCACTTCACAATTATCAGGAGCAGATCCATCACGTCCTGACACGCCATGAGCAGGGTGCGATCCATGCTGCAGAAGGATATGCAAGGGTCACCGGAAAAGCAGGGATATGTTTTGCCACTTCAGGCCCGGGAGCAACCAATACTGTAACAGGCCTGGCCAATGCCATGATGGATTCCATACCACTGGTGGTGGTTACCGGTCAGGTCGTATCCCCGCTTCTGGGGACCGATGCATTTCAGGAAACCGATGTAATAGGGGTCACCCAGCCGGTTACAAAATGGAATTACCAGATAAGGAGAGCCGAAGATGTTCCCGCCGCCATGGCGCGTGCCTTCTATATCGCAAGATCCGGACGCCCGGGGCCGGTGGTCATTGACATCACCAAGGACGCCCAGGTCAATGAACTGGACTTCCATTACGAACCGGTGAAAAGCATCCGAAGCTACAAACCAGAAAGCCCGATCGATTTTCACCAGATCGAAGAGGCTGCCAGCCTGATCAACCTTTCCAGGAAACCGTTGGCCCTGGTCGGCCAGGGAGTTATTCTGGGCAATGCTGAGAAAGAGCTGCTCGAATTCCTGGAGAAATCGGGTGTACCAGCCGCCTGGACACTTCTGGGGCTTTCGGCCATGCCTACAGAGCATCCCCTCAATGTAGGGATGCTGGGAATGCACGGGAATTACGGCCCCAACATTAAAACCAACGAGGCCGACCTGATCATTGCCATAGGCATGCGTTTTGACGACAGGGTCACGGGAGACCTTTCCAGATATGCCACTCAGGCCCGCGTCATTCATATGGAAATTGACCCGGCCGAGATCAACAAGAATGTTCATGCCGACGTACCGGTTCTGGGCAACGTTAAGAAAACACTGCCCATGCTCACCGGCAAGATCACGAAAAACGATCACACCGCATGGCTCCAGGAATTTGATGCCTGTGCCCGCATAGAACACACCCGCATCATTCAGGATGAAACCGTACCACCCGGCAAGGGTTTGACGATGGGAGAAGTCATTGCCAAAACCTCATCGGCTTTTGACGACGATGCTGTTATGGTCACCGATGTGGGACAACACCAAATGATGGGCGCCCGATATTTCCGTTTTAAGCAAAGCCGCAGCGTGGTTACTTCAGGCGGACTGGGCACCATGGGATTCGGTGTTCCGGCAGCCATGGGAGCAAAACTGGGCGTTCCCGACAGGCCTGTGTGTGTATTTGTCGGGGATGGCGGATTCCAGATGACCATTCAGGAGCTGGGAACCATCTTCCAGACCAATATACCAGTCAAGATTGTGTTGCTCAACAACAATTTTTTGGGCATGGTACGCCAGTGGCAGGAACTTTTCTTCGATAAAAGATATGCTTCCACCGAATTGATCAGCCCCGATTTCCAGACCATCGCGAAAGGCTATCAGGTGCCTTCGGTCAAAGTCACCGACCGTGAAAACCTGGACGGGGCCATCAAGGAAATGGTAGAAGCCGAAGGCCCTTACCTGCTGGAGGTCATTGTAGAAAAAGAGGGCAATGTGTTTCCTATGGTACCGGCAGGGGCATCCGTTTCTGACATCCGCCTGGAATAAAAAAGCGCGGGCACCTCAGAAACCCTCTTCAGCAAATTGAGGGAATAAACGAACAACAAAAACAAAAAACAATGAAGACACCAGAAAAAGAAGAGTTTACACTCTCCATATATTCCGAAAATCACGTGGGGCTCCTCAATCAGATCACCACGGTTTTCACCAGGCGCCACATCAATATCGAAAGTCTGACCACTTCCGAATCAGCCATTCCGGGCATCCACAAATTCACTATAGTGGTATATGCCACGGCTGACCACATCGAGAAACTGGCCAAACAGATAGAAAAGCGCATTGATGTCCTGAAAGCATTTGTTTTCAGACAGGATGAGACCATTTTCCAGGAGATCGCCCTTTACAAAGTATCGACCGGCTCCCTGCTGGGCGGAAATGAGATTGAAAAGCTCGTAAGACAATACGGGGCTCGCATTCTTGAGATCACCCCCGAGTATACCGTCATCGAAAAGACCGGTCACAAAGGCGAAACCCAGGAACTATTTGAAAAACTTGACCCCTATGGCGTCTCCCAGTTCGTTCGTTCGGGACGCATAGCCATCACCAAGAACAAGAAAGAGCTCCTCGAAACATATTTGAAGAAACTCGAGAAAGATCAAACCCAATTAAATTAACCAGAAAACAAAGCATCAATCATGGCAAAAATTAACTTTGGAGGAACCGAAGAGAATGTGGTAACCCGCGAAGAGTTCCCGCTTTCAAAGGCACAGGAAGTATTGAAAGACGAAACCATTGCCGTCATCGGTTATGGCGTACAGGGTCCGGGCCAGGCACTGAACCTCAAAGACAACGGCATTAATGTGATCGTTGGCCAGCGTAAGGACTCAAAAAGCTGGGACAAGGCCGTTGCCGACGGATGGGAACCGGGGAAAACCCTTTTCCCCATCGAAGAAGCCCTCGAAAAAGGGACCATCATACAGTATCTCTTGTCGGATGCCGGGCAGATTGCGGTATGGCCGACTGTCAAAAAGCATCTGTCACCCGGCAAGGCCCTCTATTTTTCACACGGATTTGGTGTCACCTACAAGGACCGCACCGGAATCATCCCGCCAAAAGACGTGGATGTGATACTGATCGCTCCGAAGGGATCGGGCACAAGCCTTCGACGCATGTTCCTGGAAGGACGCGGCCTGAACTCCAGCTACGCCATTTTCCAGGATGCTACCGGAAAAGCTTTCGATCGTGTCGTAGCACTTGGCATCGGTGTGGGCAGCGGCTATTTGTTCGAGACCACCTTCCAGAAAGAGGTTTTCAGTGATCTCACCGGTGAACGCGGTTCTCTTATGGGCGCCATTCAGGGCATATTTGCCGCACAATATGATGTGCTGCGAGCCAATGGCCATTCCCCTTCCGAAGCCTTCAACGAAACAGTGGAAGAGCTTACCCAAAGCCTCATGCCATTGGTAGCAGAAAACGGTATGGACTGGATGTACGCCAACTGTTCAACCACTGCACAGCGCGGAGCTCTCGACTGGTGGAAGAAATTCCGCGATGCAGCAGCACCTGTATTCAAAGAGCTTTACAGCGAAGTAGCCAAGGGAAATGAAGCACAGCGCTCCATCGACGCCAACAGCAAAAAAGACTATCGTGTAAAACTCGAAGAAGAACTGAAAGAACTGCGCGAGTCTGAAATGTGGAAAACCGGAGCGGAAGTCCGTAAGCTCCGCCCGGAGAACCAGAAACTGTAAACCGTTATTGTGCCGGATTTTGGAGACATTCAAAACAGGAGACACGGAAAACGTTGATATCAGGTACTTGCCCGAGAACCCGGAACAGTCCTGAAACATAATCCCAACGTCATCCGTGCTCTTCCTGAGGCACAACAGTTCCAACTTTTCTGGCCTATTTTTTAACACCGGAGATCTCCGGACTGAAAAAACAAACACCATGAGCAATAAAGTCTATATTTTCGACACCACATTGAGGGATGGCGAACAAGTCCCGGGTTGCCAGTTGAATACCATCGAAAAAATCGAGGTGGCCAAACAACTGGAGAAACTCGGAGTGGACATTATCGAAGCCGGATTTCCGGTCTCCAGTCCCGGAGACTTCAACTCGGTGGTCGAGATATCCAAAGCTGTAACCAATCCCGTCATCTGCGCCCTGACACGGGCAGTGAAAAAAGACATTGAGATCGCTTCGGATGCATTGAAATCCGCCAAAAGGGGACGGATCCACACCGGCATCGGGACCTCTTTCTACCACATCAACTACAAATTGAAGTCGGATCCCGAAGACATCATCAAAAGGGCTTCCGAGGCGGTGAAATATGCCAGAAACTTCATTGATGATGTGGAATTCTATGCCGAAGACGCCGGCCGTACCGATAATGAATATCTGGCCCGTGTAGTGGAAGCCGTCATTGCTGCCGGCGCCACAACAATCAATATTCCCGACACAACGGGGTATTGCCTGCCACAGGAATACGGTGAAAAGATCGCTTACCTGATGAATAACGTTCCAAACGTCGACAAAGCGATCCTGTCCACCCACTGTCATAACGACCTGGGTATGGCCACGGCCAACTCAATCACCGGTGTCCTTAACGGTGCACGTCAGGTGGAAGTGACCGTCAACGGGATTGGCGAACGGGCCGGCAACACATCTCTGGAAGAAGTAGCCATGGCCATTAAGAGCCACAAAGAACTCGACCTGGAAACCAGCATCAACAGCCAGGAGATCATCAACAGCAGCCGGCTTGTATCCACACTTATGCGTATGCCGGTCCAGCCCAATAAAGCCATCGTGGGCCGGAATGCTTTTGCACACTCATCAGGCATTCACCAGGATGGCGTGCTCAAAAACCGCGAAAATTATGAGATCATCGATCCGGCAGAAGTAGGTGTCAAGGAATCGACCATTGTTCTGACCGCAAGAAGCGGAAGGGCCGCCTTAAAGCACAGACTTCAGGTGTTGGGTTACGACTTCGAACCACAAGAGCTGGAGGATGTATATCAAAAATTCCTTGAACTGGCCGACAAGAAAAAGGACATTACTGACGAAGATCTTGAAATCCTGGTCGGACGCAAAAAGGACCAGGCCAACAAGCCGCTTCAACTGGACCTGCTCCAGGTGATCTGCGGAAAGTCAACAGTCCCGACCGCTACCGTACGCATCAATTTCAACGGCGACATATTCACCGAGACGGCCTCAGGCAACGGCCCCATAGATGCCGCCTTTTCCGCCGTCAAAACCCTGGTGAAACGGCGGGTCCGGCTCGAAGAATTCCTTATACAGGCCATTACACGCGGAAGCGATGACCTTGGAAAAGTACACGTTCAGGTTGAACACAAGGGGCGCACCTATTATGGTTTTGCCGCCCATACCGATATTATCACCGCATCGGTGGAGGCTTTCCTCGATGCAGTGGGCAAAATAACCTGAATATGAACAAATTGAGAATAAAAAAGTCCGCCCGGAACCGGCGGTTCAACCTGAAACCTCCATTGGGTGGACTTTTCAGTAGAAGATAATAAGTCATTAATTTAAAGAGAAACACCTTGGCAGGAAAAACATTATTCGAGAAAATATGGGACAAACACGTGGTAACCACCGTAAAAGGGGGCCCCAACGTGTTATACATCGACCGGCATTTTGTCCATGAAGTAACCAGTCCCCAGGCCTTTGGAGGATTGAGAGAGCGCGGTATCAAAGTCAGACGACCAGCAAAAACCGTCGCAACGGCCGACCATAATATACCGACACTCGGGCAGGACAAGCCCATAAGCGATGAACTGAGCCGGTTCCAGGTAAATAAACTTGCCGAAAACTGCAAAGAATTCGGCATTGAACTATACGGCCTGAATCACCCATGGAACGGGATCGTCCATGTAATCGGACCCGAGCTGGGCATTACACGCCCGGGCATGACCATTGTATGCGGTGACAGTCACACCTCCACTCACGGCGCATTTGGCTCCATCGCCTTCGGCATCGGCACAAGTGAAGTGGAAATGGCCCTGGCCACGCAGACCCTCCTTCAAAACAAGCCCAAAACCATGCGCATCAACATTGAGGGAGAGCTTGGTAAAGGCGTGCTATCCAAAGACATTGTCCTGTATATCATCTCGAAGATCGGGACAGGTGGTGCCACAGGTTATTTTGTGGAATTTGCAGGCTCGGCCATCCGGAGCCTCTCAATGGAAGGGCGAATGACCATTTGCAATATGAGCATAGAAATGGGAGCCCGTGGCGGTATGATCGCCCCTGACGAGACCACCTTCGAATACATCAAAGGCCGCAAGTTCGCCCCTAAAGGAGAAGAATGGGAAAAAGCCGTTGAAGCCTGGCGTCAGCTCCCCTCGGACACTGATGCTGAATTCGACAAGGAACTGACATACAAAGCCGGTGACATAGAACCGATGATCACATACGGTACCAACCCGGGAATGGGCATTGGCATCAGTCAGTCGATCCCCGCCATTGAAGAAGTGGAAAAAGCCTCCCAGGCTTCTTTCCGCAAATCAATGGAATACATGGATTTCAATCCGGGAGAACCGATGCTCGGAAAACCGGTCGATTATGTCTTCATCGGAAGTTGTACCAACGGCCGAATTGAAGACCTCCGGGCTTTCGCAAATTTTGTCAGGGGCCGGAAAAAGGCAGAAAACATTACGGCCTGGATTGTTCCGGGAAGCTGGCAGGTGGAAGAGCAGGCAGAAAAAGAAGGTCTGCGTGAAATCCTTGAAGAGGCCGGCTTTGAGATGCGTCAACCGGGATGTTCGGCCTGTCTGGCCATGAATGACGACAAGATTCCCGAAGGACACTACGCGGTTTCTACAACGAACCGTAATTTTGAAGGCCGCCAGGGACCGGGCGCCCGCACCATGCTGGCCAGTCCGCTAACAGCAGCCGCCGCTGCCATTACCGGAAAGGTCACGGACCCGCGTGACTTTCTATAACCGCCGGACCGCTGAATGGTTTTTCCCGGGGAGAAACATCCTCTCTTTTTGAAAGAAAAGATCTCTCCTTCTCCATGAGGGAAATAATTTATGAATAGGTTAAAAAGTCTTTTCACCATATCCCGAAAAGACTTTTAATGGCGGGTTCAACAATTTACAGAAGCCATCTGTTACAATAGACGGGAAGATTTTTTGATTTAAGATCAATCGTATAATATTATTAATCTGTATTCTAGCAGAAATAATGCGCATTTTTAAAACAACAAAAAAGACTTAAAGAACAATACACTATGCCAATAGATAAATTTGTTACCCTGGAATCGACCTGTGTCCCCCTGCCTTACGAAAACGTGGACACCGACCAGATCATTCCGGCACGATTCCTGAAAGCCACAACCCGCCAGGGGTTTGGCGACAATTTGTTCGCCGATTGGCGTTACGACAAATCAGGAAATCCCAGGAAAGATTTTGTATTGAATGATCCCACTTATTCGGGAAAAATTCTGGTTGCCGGAGAAAATTTCGGCAGTGGCTCCAGCCGTGAACATGCCGCCTGGGCCATTACGGGTTATGGTTTCAAGGCCGTCGTGTCCAGCTTTTTTGCCGATATTTTCAAGAGCAATTCACTCAACAACGGGCTCCTGCCGGTTCAGGTTTCCAAGGAATTCCTGGCGACCATCTTCCAGGCCCTTGAAAAAGATCCTTCCACTAAAGTACAGATCGATCTGGAGAACCAGAAGATCAGGTTGCAACCCGCAGGACCAGAAGAGACCTTCGACATTAACCCATACAAGAAAGAATGTTTGCTCAACGGGTATGATGACATCGACTACCTATTGAGCATCAGTGACGAGATTAAAGCATGGGAAAAGACACACGAAAACACCTATGCCTGAGAACAAATACCGGAGATATAAACTTTCCCCGCGGAGTGGCTGGCAGGCCAATTGCCAATCAATAACTGCCAGTCGTTCCCGGGTTACGAACAAAAGCCGATGAGAACCATAGAATTGATGGACACCACCCTGCGGGATGGAGAACAAACAACGGGCGTATCGTTCAACGATGCCGAGAAACTGGCCATCGCCCGTTTGCTGCTGGAAGAGGTGAAGGTTAACCGCATTGAAGTGGCCTCGGCCAGAGTCTCCGAGGGTGAACTGAAAGCTGTCAAACGCCTTACGGCCTGGGCAGCCAAACATAACTGCATCGAATGCATAGAAGTGCTTGGTTTTGTGGACGGGACCACATCCCTCGACTGGATCGTGGAAGCAGGCGCCAAAGTCGTCAACCTGTTGACCAAGGGATCTCAAAAACACCTGACGGGTCAGCTAAAAAAGACAAAAGAAGAACATCTGGCTGACATCAAAAATGTCATCACAGAGGCAGAGAAACGAAACATCACAGTAAACGTATATCTCGAAGACTGGTCCAATGGAATGCTGAATTCGCCCGATTACGTGGAGTACATGGTGGAAGGACTCTCCAAAACATCGGTTCGCCGCATCATGCTCCCCGACACGCTTGGCATTCTCAATCCCGATCAGACGTATGAATTTTGCAAGTCGATGAGCGATAAATTTCCCGATGTCCACTTCGACTATCACGCCCATAACGATTATGATCTTTCCGTGGCCAACGTTTTCTATGCCATCAAAGCAGGCATGAAAGGTATTCATACCACCGTCAACGGCCTGGGCGAGCGGGCAGGTAATGCCCCGCTGGCCAGTATCGTAGGAGTCATGAACGACCATTTGAAAGCCGAAAACACCGTTGATGAAAGCAAACTCACCAAAATTTCCGAGATGGTGGAGACTTTCTCAGGAGTACGCATTCCATCGAACAAACCATTGACCGGCGAAAACGTCTTTACTCAGTGCAGCGGCGTCCATGCCGACGGGGACAGCAAAGACAACCTTTATTTCAACACCCTGCTCCCAGAACGCTTCGGAAGAGTCCGGCGCTATGCCCTGGGCAAAACATCAGGGAAAGCCAATATCAAGAAAAACCTTGAAGAGCTTGGCATTGAACTGGGCCCCGAGGACATGAAAAAGGTCACCAACCGGGTGATCGAACTGGGTGACAAAAAGGAGAACGTCACGGCTGAAGACCTTCCTTACATCATTTCGGATGTATTGAAAACCGAACAGGTGGAAAATCGCATCAAGCTCAAAAACTACCATCTGTCCATTGTTCAGGGACTGAATCCTGTGGCCACCGTAAGTCTGAAAATCAACAAGGAAGTATACAATCAGACTTCAGTAGGCGACGGTCAGTATGATGCGTTCATGAAAGCCTTATGGAAAATTTATGATCAATTGGGAAAAACCCGTCCGGTTTTAACCGATTACTGGGTATCCATCCCTCCGGGAGGAAAAACCGATGCCCTCGTAGAAACCGTTATTACCTGGACCTACAAAGATCAGGAATTTAAAACCCGCAGTCTGGATGCTGACCAGACCGAATCAGCCATAAAAGCCACCCTGAAAATGCTCAACATCATCGAAAACAAAGAGAATGGAGTGGTCATCAACGGGAAGAAAAGGTGAAACCCCGGAATTACGAAATACAATTTATAAACACTCATTATCAAACGGTCTCCAATAAGGGGCCTTTTAATCATTCATCCAATGAAGCTAAACATTGCAGTATTGCCCGGCGATGGTATCGGGCCCGAGATCATTCAGGAGGCCAAAAAAGTTCTGAATGCCGTACTGGCGAAAAAAGGACATGAAGTCGCTTATACCGAAGCACTCGTAGGAGCCGTAGCCATTGATAAAACCGGTAATCCCTATCCGGACGAGACCCATGAACTCTGTATGAACTCGGACGCCGTCCTGTTCGGTGCCATTGGTGACCCGAAATATGACAATGATCCGAAAGCCAAAGTTCGTCCCGAACAAGGATTGCTGGCCATGCGCAAAAAGCTTGGGCTGTACGCCAATATTCGTCCCGTAGCCACATTCCCCTCTTTGCTTCACAAATCACCTTTACGCCCTGATCTTGTCGAAGGAGCCGACTTTGTGGCCATTCGCGAACTCACCGGGGGCATCTATTTCGGACGCCCCCAGGGACGCTCCGAAGACGGTAAAACAGCCTACGACACCAACGTATATTCCACCGACGAGATTGAACGCATCACCCGCCTTGGGTTTGAATTTGCCATGAAGCGTCGCAAAAAACTCACCGTGGTGGATAAAGCCAATGTGCTGGCCACTTCCCGTTTGTGGCGTGAGACCGTCCAGGCCATCGCTCCCGACTATCCTGAGGTGGAAGTGGAATATATGTTCGTCGACAATGCGGCCATGCAAATCATCCAATGGCCCAAACGTTTTGACGTATTGGTAACAGAAAATATGTTCGGAGATATCCTTACCGACGAAGCCAGTGTTATCACCGGATCACTTGGACTCCTGCCTTCGGCTTCCGTCGGTCTTTACACCTCTGTTTTCGAACCTATCCATGGCTCTTATCCACAAGGCGCCGGAAAAAATATTGCCAATCCTCTGGCCACCATTCTCTCGGCAGCCCTGATGCTGGAGTCGGCTTTCGACCTTAAAGAAGAGGCCGGGATCATCAGAAAAGCAGTGAACGCCTCCCTGGAACAGGGGAAAGTTACTGAAGACATTGATAAAGACAATGCTTTATCCACCTCAGAAGTAGGTGACTGGATTACGGATTTTATTAACAATTCATAATCCGGCAAAAACTCATTGCGCATAGATAGAGATTGGTTCACCTCGCTGGCAATAAGAGGGACGCAGTGGAATTTAATGATAAATCGAAGATCAGCATAAGCTAACTTCATTCATGCCCTTTTGAAAAATTTGGCATTCCAAAATTCATGCTCATTTCATATTTTTTTTGAGATTTTGAACTATCTTTGGCATTCCGAAAAAGCCGGCCTACAGCAGACATCAACCGGGGATCTTTTTGTCATATCCTTCTATACTGCTGTATAACCGGCCGTTTTTCAAACCGGGAAATGTTTCCTGTGAAACTCAGAAAACCACACAAAAAGATGCGACAATTCATCCACATTTTTATTGCTTCTGCTGTTGCTCTGGTTATGGCCGGATGCCATCAAAACAAGTACGAGATCGGCGGAACCATTGAGAATGCCGAAGACAGGATGCTGGTGCTTGAGAAAATGCAACTGGACCGGAATCTTCCGACAGATAGCGTTGTTCTCGACAAAAGCGGAGATTTCACCTTTCGGGGGGAAAAACTGGAAGTCCCCACATTCTTTCGCCTGAAGTTGTCGCCATCCAATTTCCTGACGGTTCTGGTCGACAGCACTGAAAATATTACCGTGAATGCAGACGGCAAAAATCTTGAAGATACCTACCGTGTAGAAGGATCTCTGGAATCCAAAAAAATACAAATACTCAATCAGCGTCTTAAAACCCTGCGCAACAGCGTAGACAGTCTGATGACACTGTATGAAGAACTCCCCGCAGAAGGTGATACAGCGAGAAAAAATGAAATCGGCCGCGAATTGTCGGCGGTCGTGGAAGAACATAAAGAGTTCATCGGCTCTTTCGTTATGGATAATCCGCGGTCTTTTGCAAGCTACTATGCCCTCTTCCAAAAATTAAGCGATGGCAGTATGGTCCTCAATGTCATGGACAAGGAAGAACAAGTCTATTTTGCTACCATCGCCACCAGTCTTAACCTTCTTTATCCCGAATCACCCCGGGTAAAGCAGCTCTACAATTATGTCCTCAGTGCCAAAGCGCAGGAGCGGCAGGCAAAATTAATGCAGGAACTGGAAGAAGAGTCGGATGCTTCCATCCCGGAAATTAGAGAAGAAACGGTAGAAGGAGAGGAAATCGCCCTTTCCTCCCTTCAGGGAAAAGTTGTACTGCTTTCATTCTGGGCTTCGTGGGACGAGGACTCAAGACGGGAAAACAGACGCCTTAAAAGCATTTATCGTGAGTACAACGACCGGGGGTTTGAAGTTTACCAGGTTTCTCTCGACCGGAGTAAAGTATTGTGGGAAAATGCCATCCAAAGGGACGAACTCCCCTGGATCAATGTCAGTGATCTTAATTACACCGACTCCTATCCGGCAAAAATTTACAACATAAACCGGTTACCAGCCAATTACCTCATCAGTCGTGACGGAGAGATCATCGGAAAAAACCTGTTTGGAGATATGCTGCGCGACAAACTCGAAGAAGCTTTGTAACCATATTAGCCCGGGCCGGGATTGAAACAACTTCAACATTTTCGGTGCGGGACATCCTGCAATTGAAACGCCTACAGTAAAATCATCCTTTAAAAACAAACGCCCTTAGTTGCGTGCTCTGTAAAAAGGCATCACCTTGTGTTTCGACCTAATAGAAACACCCGGCCATGTACCTTTTTTATTTGTTTTGCATTTTATTCAAGAATTCTATTGAATTATTGTAACTATGTTACTACCTTTGTCATCAAAACATTACCCCAATGGAAAGTCGAGAATTTAAAGATATCATATATCAGGGGCTGGCAAAATTATTTAAAGGACTGGCCAACCCGCACCGGCTGGAAATAATTGAAATGCTGGCCCAGGGCGAAAAGAACGTGGAACAGATCGCTTCTGAAACAGGGCTCTCCATTGCCAATGCTTCCCAACATCTTCAGGTAATGAAGAACAACAACATTGTGAAGACGCGGAAAAAAGGACACTATCATTTTTATCAACTGATCAGTGATGATTTTCTGAAAATATACCAGCAAATCACAAAATTCGCCGTCTCAGAGATCGCCGAACTGGAAAAGACCATGAAGCGCCAGCGGGAAGAGCACCATGCTTCGAGTGCCGTTTGTCTTGATGAACTGGAAAACATGATGGTGCAAAACAATGTGCTGTTGTTGGATGTGAGGCCGCCCGTTGAATATAAACTCGGACACATTACCGGGGCCATTAATATCCCGGTCAAGGAAATAGAGAGACGGCTCAATGATCTCCCCGGGGATACGGAGATCATCGCATACTGTCGTGGTCCTTTTTGCGTCCTTGCCGACGATGCTGTCAAAATCCTGAAAGAAAAAGGATACAAGATTCGCCGCCTTGACAAAGGATATCCTGAATGGAAAACAATGAAACAATAAAGCAACATTTCCTGAACGCTTTTAAAAAAAATTCCATGAATACACCGGTTTATCTCGACTATAATGCCACCACCCCCATTGACCCGGAAGTTGCTGCAGCCATGTGGCCATTTGTCTCCACACATTTCGAAAATCCATCAAGCTCATACCAGGGTGGACAAACGGTAAAACAAGCCATTGCTGAGGCCAGGCAACAAGTGGCAGAACTGATCAATGCCTTCCCGGAAGAGATCGTATTCACCAGTGGCGGAACCGAATCAAACAACCATGCCATTCGCGGGATCATCGATCACCCCGAAAACAAGGGAAACCATATCATCACCTCGTCCATCGAACACCCGGCAATCACTGAGGTTTGCAAATACCTGGAATCACATGGAAATGAAATCACCTATATACCCGTAGACAGTACGGGTAAAGTCAATCCGGAACACGTAAAAAAAGCAGTTCGACCTGATACCGTGCTCATCTCCATTATGCACGCCAACAATGAAGTAGGGACCATTCAGCCCATCAGGGAAATAGCAAATATTGCAAAACAAAACCATGTTCCGTTTCATACCGACGCCGCACAATCGGCGGGAAAAATCCATACCGACATCAAAGATCTCGGTGTTGATCTGCTCTCCATTGCCGGACATAAATTATACGCACCAAAAGGCATAGGAGTGCTCTACATTAAAAAAGGAACCCGGCTTGCCAATCTCCTGTACGGCGCCGGCCAGGAAAAGGGAATAAGACCGGGAACCGAAAATGTACCTTACATCGTTGCTTTGGGCAAAGCTGCAGAAATTGCACATTTAAACCTGAAAACAAACGCGGCCAACATGTCAGCAACAAGGGACCGGCTGATCAATGGCCTAAAAAACCAGGTCGAAACCAACGTCATTGTCAACGGCGACCTCCCGAATGCCCTTCCAAACACATTGAGTGTTGCGTTTGAGGGCATCGACGCCCATGCCCTCACATCTCTGGTTGGCAACAAACTTTGCATATCAACCGGCTCGGCTTGTCACGCCGATTCGGTAGAACTCTCGCCGGTTTTAAAGGCAATGAACATAGATCACCTGAAAGGAGCCGGAACCATCCGGTTCTCGACAGGCCGTTCAACTACCAATGAAGAAATTGATTATGCCATTGAGGCATTATCAGAAACAGTTAAGAATTTAATTTAAACCAAAACGCTATGAAGGACCATCCAAAGACAAAATTTTCAAGAATTTTCGGCGGAAGGAGCTATCACCTGATCCTGTCAGTTATAGTATTCCTTTCATTCAGCAATCTGGTAACAGCTCAAAACGATTCATCCTCCAGTGATGACAAAGATGCACCGTCCTGGAAACCCGCCGGCTTCCTGCAACAACACACAGCTGTTGACGATATTGAAGGAAGTCCTTCGGCATTTTCCATCCATCGGGCCAGGTTTGGTTTTACCGGAAGCCTCAGCGAAAAAATAAAATTGAATTTTATTTCCGGGTTTGTTGAACCACCGGATCGCTCACCAGCCCTTGTAAATGCTTTTGCGGATTTCAATTTTCATCCGGCTTTTAAGCTTCGCTCGGGACAATTTCTGGTACCATTCGGAATAGAAGGCCCGGAACCGATCACAAAAAATCCCGCCATTGAAAGATCTTTTGCCACGAGGCAAATGAATCCATATCGCATGTTCAGGGATATTGGCATGATGGCTTCGGGAAAGATTTCGTTCCTGAATTATTCACTGGCCATTTTGAACGGCAACGGCGCCAACCTTCCGGAAAATACGAATAACAAAGATGTTGTTCTGCGGTTGATAACCTCTCCTGTATCCGGGTTAAAGGCAGGTGTTTCCGGACATCTCGGAAGTTATGACACCGAAAACGCGGAAGACCTGGATCAAAACCGTTTTGCCGTCCATGCCCACTATGAAAAAGAATCCATGTTTCT
This sequence comes from Marinilabilia sp., assembly GCA_046483585.1. Lineage (GTDB taxonomy): Bacteria > Bacteroidota > Bacteroidia > Bacteroidales > Marinilabiliaceae > Marinilabilia. The sequence continues at coordinate 3,766 of JAWOCV010000170.1, read as the reverse complement.
GAGGGGAGAATGGACAACCATGGAGGAAGAAGCAGCCGCCACCGGAAATATGGACACTTCTAACGGCGGGTATTTCCTGGCCGGCTACCATCTTCAAAACAACTGGAACCTCATCAGCCGTTTCGGGTTTTACAACCCGCACGAAGCTCCTGAATACCGGGGTTTGACCCTCGGGAGCAATTATTTCGTAACCGACCGGACCAGCTTGTCCCTAAACGGAGAAGCGTTTACTCAAACCGGGGATTTCAGCGATGCCAACTACAGGATGACATTTCAGTTGCAATTCGTCCTGTAATCAAACATAGTTTCAACAGATCGTTAGATTATTAGATGTAAGGTTTAAGAAAATTCGTATAATGCTGATATACTGTGATTTAACCTGAAAATGCCAATATTTTAAACAGCTAAACTACAAGGCATTACAAAAGTTTAACGGACTATTGTTAACTTAAAAACACCTTAAAATTAAAACGCGATGCAAAACATTTTAATCATCATCAACGACGCGCCTTACGGAAGTGAAAAGGCCTACAATGCTTTAAGAATGGCCATGACTCTCCAAAAAGAGCACGAGGACGAGGTGAAAGTCAATATATTTTTACTTGCCGATGCCGTCACCTGTGCTCTCCCCAATCAAAATACGCCCAACGGATACTACAACATCGAACGCATGCTGAAGATGGTCATCCGAAACGGAGGCCAGGTAAAAAGCTGCGGCGGATGTTCCGAAGCCCGGGGAATTGACAAGCTGGAATTCATTAAAGGAGTCGAGCTGAGCAACATGAAAGAGTTTGCCCAATGGACAGTAGAAAGCGATAAAGTGCTTACTTTCTAATATTTGAGGAAATTCAGAAAATAAAACATGAAAAAAGTCATCTTTTTTTATGATTCATTTTCCAAAGTTTCTACATTTGTAGCTAACAAATGCAAACATCAACAATGGTGAATACATTTTTATCATACAGCCTTCTTCTCAACGTGGTAGACGTGGTCACTCTCGTGGTCGTGGAAGGATTATTGTGTGTTCACCGAAGGTAAAGATCAAACGTATATTTAAATACAGACCCCGTCGGTGAACACACCGGCGGGGTTTTTTTATGCACTTTCAAAAACCGATAAAATTATGAAGATGACAGGAGCTGAAATCATTGTCAGGATGCTTGAACAAAAAGGCATCACCAAAGTTGCAGGCATCCCCGGGGCGGCCAATCTCCACCTTTACCATGCCCTTAAGGACAGCCGGATCCGACACGTTCTGGCACGTCACGAGCAAGGTGCAGGATTCATGGCCCAGGGTATTGCACGGACCACAGGGCAAACGGGCGTATGTTTCACCACATCAGGGCCGGGAAGCACCAACCTTCTTACCGCCATTGCCGACGCCAAGCTTGACTCCATTCCAGTGGTAGCCATCACCGGCCAGGTAGCAACGGCAGCAATTGGAACAGATGCCTTTCAGGAAATCGACACCTACGGATTGACCATCCCCATCACCAAACACAACTTTCTGGTACGTACTCCCGAAGAATTGCTTTCAGTCATCCCGGAAGCTTTTCACATCGCGGAATCGGGAAGGCCCGGGCCGGTGGTTATCGATATTCCAAAAGATGTGCAACAACAAACATGCATGATAGACAAATTACCTGAGTTTAAAAACCCCGAAAAAGGAAGACCCGTTACAAAAGAGGAAGCCACAGAGATATCCAAAAAAATCAATCAAGCAAAACGCCCTGTCATCCTGGCTGGAGGTGGTGTCAACAATGATGCTGCATCGGAAATGCTCCTGAAGCTGGCTGAAATCAACAATATTCCGGTTACCTATACCATGCGGGGCATCGGTGCATTTCCCCCCGATCACCCTCTCAGCATGGGCATGATCGGGATGCATGGGACCCGCTATGCCAATGCATTCATCGAAGAGGCCGATCTCGTAATTGCCGTGGGAGCAAGATTCGACGACAGGGCAACCGGTGTCAGTAAAAATTTCATCAGCCAGTCGGAGATTATTCATGTGGACATTGATGCCTCAGAGATCAACAAGATCAAAAAGGCCAATTACAGTCTGAATGCTTCGGCCGAAGATGTTCTGGACAAGATCCTGCCCCTGATAGAGCAGGATAACCGTCCTGAATGGAGCGCCCGACTCCGGGAGTTGAAAAAGGAAATGCCCTATGTTTCTGTGCCCGACGATGCCGGGGATTTTCACCCTCTGCGCATCATTCACAATGTGGCCTGCAGCGTCCCCAAAGACAGCATCATCACCACCGACGTAGGGCAACATCAAATGTGGGTGGCCCAAACCTGGCCTTTCAGGCAGCCCCGGACTTTCATCAGTTCCAGCGGATTGGGGACCATGGGATTCGGAGTACCGGCGGCCATTGGAGCAGCTCTCGCCAACCCCGACAAGAAAGTGGTTTGCTTCAGTGGTGACGGGTCCATCCTAATGAACATACAGGAACTCGTGACCCTGGGAGAGAATAACCTGAATGTCACCATACTGGTCTTCAACAACCAAAGTCTGGGACTGGTAAGGCAACACCAGGAACTCTTTTTCAGCAAAAATTATATGGCCACCCAGTTTGAAGCCAGGCCAGACTTTGCAGCCATCGCACAAGCATTCGGCATTCCCTCCAAAGACCTGACCACTTCGTCCGACCCGGTGGAAGATCTGGAAAAAGCACTCCGTCATCAGGGACCTGTATTGGTGAATGTGCCCATCAGCACTTCCGAAAACGTGCTCCCTATGGTAAAACCCGGAGCGCCAAATAAAGATATGATCTATTAACATACAATAGATCTTTAGATGTTAGAATCTCAGTCGCAGAGTCAGTAGTAGCTGAAAGCTTTTAGCTCTTAGCTCTTAGCTCTTAGGTCAGTCGCAGAGTCAGAAGTAGCTGAAAGCTCAAAGCTCGAAGCTGAAGTGAAAGGTTGCTCTCTTTTGCGACATAACCAAAGAACCAACAAAAATGTATATGATTGAATTTCGGGTGTTTACATATTTTGTTAGATAAAAGTATCCAAGCCGCGGGGAAGCTGGAAGCTGGAAGCTGTTAGCTCTTAGCTCTTAGCTGTTAGTAGCTCAGTCGCAGAGTCAGTAGTAGCTCGAAGCTCGAAGCTCGAAGCTGTTAGCTCGTAGCTCTTGGCTCTTAGCTCTTGGCTCTTAGCTCTTGGCTCTTAGCTCTTGGCTCTTAGCTCTTGGCTCTTAGGTGTTGGCTCTTAGCTCAGTCGCAGAGTCAGTAGTAGCTGAAAGCTCAAAGCTGAAAGCTGAAAGCTCGAAGCTCGAAGCTGAAAGCTCGAAGCTGGAGAGAAAGGTTGCTCTCTTTTGCGACATAACCAAAGAACTAACAAAATGTATATGATTGAATTTCGGTTGTTTACATGTTTTGTTAGATAAAAGTATCCAAGCCGCGGGGAAGCTCTTAGCTGTTAGCTCTTAGCTCAGTCGCAGAGTCAGTAGTAGCTCGAAGCTCGAAGCTGAAAGCTCAAAGCTGGAAGGAGAAGTTGCTTTCTCTTTTGCGACATAACTAAAGAACCAACAAAATTAGTTAAGCATCATATTTTAAATGACTTAGGATTTTTGTTAGATAAAAGTGCTCAGCCGCTTTTTGCGGCATATCCAAAAATCTAACGGGGGAACGTGTTTCGTCAATTGGAAATGTACCTTTGTATTTGTAAAAAACTGGTAATGTCCAGACCTTACTAGTCAATGGTGCTTTTGAGCCCTAATGAAAGTATAGGCATATATGCTTTTAAATATCCAATTGGT
>JAWOCV010000143.1:0-22123 GCA_046483585.1 Marinilabilia sp. | reverse complement strand
AAAAAACAGACCTATGTCTCTAATTATTAACAGATCAATATTTATATTAAAGGAAATTTTAAAATGAGTAGTATGGATTCAAATCCCCGAATGGTAAAAATATTGTAAAACCTTTTAAATCAGAAGTTAAAACGTGGAAATGCGAACAAGGTGCGTTAGGTTTCATAGCTTAAAATTGGGGTTAATAATTTTCAAAATTATTTTTTGAGATGTAAAACGCCAAAAGCCATGAAATTTTTATTGATTAATAAATGTAAAAATTCCATAAACAAACAATATTGTTAGATAAAAAGATTGCATTTACAGACTCTATATTCCTCTAAACAACCCATCGCCTTCCATAAACCACTGGTTGCCAACAGTGAACGATTTACTGACTCCTGTGAATCACTGATCAACTTCTATGAACGACTCGCCGACCTCTATGAACGAGTGCGCGACCCCTATGAACAACTTACCGACCTCTATGAACGAGTGCGCGACCTCTATGAACGACTTACTGACCTCTATGAACGACTTACCGACCTCTATGAACGGGTGCGCGACCTCTATGAACGACTTACCGACCTCTATGAACAGGTGCGCGACTTCTATGAATCACTTGCCGACATCTATGAACGAGTGCGCGACTTCTATGAATCACTTACCGACTTCTATGAACGGGTGTGCGACTCCTATGAATCACTTACCGACCTCTATGAACGGGTTCGCGACTTCTATGAATTGGTCTGCTGACTTTCTCACCAGAGCCTACGTAGGTTTTTCCCAGCATGAGGCTGGGTGATTATTCATTTTGCCTGGTGATAATTTGGGTAAGAGCGCTGTGTTCAATAATAATTATTAGTAAACAGAGTATTGCTTGTAGGTAAATGGGGAGTGTTCAAAAAACTGTGTAGAGCTTCTTATATCTAAATGAGCTTCTTTTTATGATTGTGATGAATCTTGATTATTCCTCATTCATATCCACCAACCCCTCAGGTATCTCCATCTCAACAATCCGGGCTTCGTCATCAATCCTCACCACCAGGTCTTCTGCCACCGGAATAAGAATTTCGCCCCCGGGGCCCTCTACGATGAACAGCGGATTGTTTGATATATCCTGGATGCCTGAGATTTCTCCGATGATGCCTTCTTTTTTGTCTTTGAGCTTGTAGCCTGTAAAAGCGTTCAGGTTGGTTAGTTCCGGATTGTTGTGGCCGACATCTTCCGGTGAAAGATAAACGGAATGGTTCACCAAAGCTTTGATCTTTTCTTCCTCTGTGAGAAGAGGCAGGCTGACCAATATAACATTTTCTGATTTGTACCGGAAACTCCCGACACGAAAGGGAACCAGCCCCTGTTCAATGTCTGCGAAGATAAATTCAGGTCCTTCCTCCCGGATAGTTATATCGGGATTTATCCTAATGGCAACTTCTCCGGAAACACCGTGGGGTTTGGCTATGCTGCCCGCAGGTATGAAATCTTTTTTATTGAGCATGTCCCAAAAATACAAAAACCTCCCCATAAAAAACAGGGAGGCTTTTTTGAATTAAATGTTTCTATTCTATTACAATAGTCCGTTAAGCTTTTGTAAGTATTTGTTATTCAATTGTTTAAAGCCGAAGCATCTTTTGTGTTAAAATACGGATTATCAACAACATACGATTCATCTTAAATCTAAAAATCTAACGATCTATTGCTATTAAATACTCAGGAATTTGCACACTTCTTTATAAACAGCATCCCCTGTGAATCCAAACTTTTCGTCGAGGACCGTGTATGGGCCTGAATAACCGAAGCTGTCCATTCCCACGGCTTTTCCGTTGGGTCCGGTGAGCCCTTCTATGGTTACCGGCAGTCCTGCGGTCAGTCCAAAGCGGGGGATTTCTGGTGGCAGTACCTCTGTCTGATAACCGGCCGGTTGATTCCTGAACAGTCCTTCGGAAATGGCTGAAACAATCTGGATTTTCAGACCTTTCTCCTTTCGGAGTTTGTCAGCTCCTTCGATCATGGTTGAAACTTCGGAGCCATTGCCGACCATGACGAGGTCGATTTTGCCTTCATCTTTTTGCACGATGTAAGCTCCCTGTTTCGCCTGAAGCGACTTTTTGTAATTATTGTCCGGCAGATTGGGGATGTTCTGACGTGACAGGACAAGGGCCGAAGGGGTTTTGGTGTTTTCCATGGCCATTTCCCATGCCACGGTAGTTTCTTCGGCGTCTGCGGGACGCATAACCAGCATACTGTTTTCCCCGGCGTGATTTTTCAGTTTCTCCATCAGCCGGATCTGAGCTTCCTGCTCTACAGGCTGGTGGGTGGGGCCGTCTTCGCCCACGCGGAAAGCATCGTGTGTCCACACGTACTTAACGGGTAGTTTCATTAGTGCGGCCAGGCGGACAGCGGGCTTCATGTAATCCGAGAAAACGAAGAATGTTCCGCACACCGGGATGACTCCTCCGTGAGCGGCCATTCCGTTGGCCACAGCGCCCATTGTAAGTTCGGACACACCGGTATGAACAAACTGGCCTGAGTAGTCCCCTTTTATCATGGGCTGGGTCTTTTTCAGGAAACCGTCGGTTTTGTCGGAGTTGCTGAGATCGGCTGACATGACGAGCATGTTTTCCACGTGGTCAGCAAAATGGGCCAGAACAGTACCTGATGCCGCACGGCTGGCTTTTCCTGCCGGCTGTTCTATGGCACTGTAATCGATTTCCGGGGCTTTACCGGAGAAGAATTGATGAAACTTTTCGGCCAGTTCGGGATTGGCTTTTTCCCAGGTCTCTTGTTCTGCTTTTCTTCGTTGGGCCTGTACGGCTTTTTCTTCCATCACCTTCCTGTAATGCTCTTCCACATCGGGGAAGATGGAAAATGGACGTTCGGGGTCACCGCCAAGGTTTTCGATGGTTTTCCGGAGGGAAGCGCCGGCACCGCCGAGCGGCTGTCCGTGGGTAGAGACTTTTCGTTCAAAAGGCTCACCCTCTTCGGTTAAAGCTCCTTTTCCCATGATGGTTTTGCCGATGATGAGAAATGGCCTGTCATCGATTTTGCGGGCTTCTTCCAGAGCTTCACGAATCTGCGTGTGATCGTTTCCGTCGATGGTTTTGACGGCCCATCCCCAGGCTTCGTATTTCATTGCCGTATCTTCCGAGGTGGAAGCACTGGTTTCTGTGGACAACTGGATGTCATTGGAGTCATAAAACATAACGAGATTGCCCAATCCAAGATGACCGGCAAGACGGCCTGCCCCCTGGGAAATTTCTTCCTGAATACCGCCGTCAGAAATGAAAGCATAAATGGTATGGGCACTCCACAGCCCGAATTTTTGAGCCAGATAACGTTCTGCAATGGCAGCACCAACAGCCATGGTGTGTCCCTGCCCCAATGGTCCGGAGGTGTTTTCTACTCCCCGTTCGGGCTCTATTTCCGGATGCCCGGGAGTGGGACTACCCCATTGCCTGAAGTTGGCCAGCTCTTCCATGGAGAAAGTGCCGGTGAGGGCCAACTGACTGTAAAGCATGGGGGACATGTGTCCGGGATCGAGAAAAAAGCGATCGCGCAGGGGCCACGTGCGGTCGGTGGGATCAAAGTCCATGTACTCGGAGAACAGGATATGGATGAAATCTGCTCCCCCCATGGCCCCGCCGGGGTGGCCTGACTTGGCTTTTTCGACCATGGTGGCCGAAAGCACGCGTATGTTATCTGCGGCTCTTTTTGCAATGTCTGTGCTCATGATGTTGTTGTTTTGGGATTATTATTTTATCTGTTCTGGTCTGTTCTTTTGTTTTTTGGCTTACAAATATATTAAGTTCAGGATATTTTTACTACTCAAAAAACATTTAATCTTTCGAATAATCATGTTTCCGATTTTATTTTTGTTCATGATGGTATGTATTGCCTCTATTATGTTGATTATTAGCAAAAACCCATGCATGTTTGAAATGATCTTTTTGCAGAACAACTGAGTGATGATGGTTTCTTCCATCAGCCATTTTAAACAATTTGAGAAACACAAAAGTAGTGAAATTCCCGGCTTTTTGCCGGGCAAATCACTACTTTTGTGTTTGCAAAGGGTTGGGCCGGAAAATGCCGGCGTTTATTTTTCACAGAAAACCGTTTAAAGTTATGCGGATCGTTGCAGATGACAAAATTCCCTTTTTAAGGGGTGTGCTTGAATCTTATTCTGATGTTGTATACCTGCCGGGTTCGGCCATCGGACCTGAAGATGTGCGTGAGGCCGATGCCCTGATCGTGCGCACCCGCACTCGTGTGGGGGAAGAACTTTTGAAGGGAAGCCGGGTGAAAGCAGTGGTTTCGGCCACTATTGGCACCGATCATATGGATATATCGTGGCTGGAGGCCACAGGAATTGCCTGGGCCAACGCTCCCGGGTGTAATTCAGGGTCGGTGATGCAATATGTGGCTTCTGTGTTTGCGGCTCTTGAAATGGAGTATTATCCGCTGGAAGGAAAAACGCTTGGAGTTGTGGGCGTTGGTAATGTGGGCAGTAAAGTGGCCAGAGTAGGGGAAGCTTTCGGGATGAAGGTGCTTTTGAATGATCCACCCCGTGCAGACCAGGAACCCGGCTTCAAAAATGTTGATCTGAATGTTCTTATGCAAATGTCGGATGTAATCACCTTTCATGTTCCACTCACCCGGGAAGGAAAGTATTCCACCTATCACTTGCTCAATGATACCACGCTTATGATGATGAAACGCGGCAGTGTTTTGATCAATACTTCACGCGGTGAAGTGGTGGATACCAGGGTCATGAAGAAAGGCATCAGTTCGGGTATCATCGAAAGAGGGATCCTTGACGTCTGGGAAAATGAACCCGATATTTCACAGGAATTGCAAGAACGCCTGATGATCGGCACTCCACATATTGCAGGGTATTCAGTAGACGGAAAGGCCAATGGCACATCCGCGGCGGTACGATTTATCAGCCGTCAGTTCGGCCTGGGGCTCGATGATTGGTTCCCGGCCCGCCTGCCTGTTTTTGATGATATGACCATCTCTCCTGATGATCCGGAAAAGCCGCTGAATCACCAATTGGCTTCAGTTGTTTTAGCAACCTATGATGTCCGGGATGACTCAAAAAGGTTGAGCGACCACCCTGAACATTTTGAAGAGTTGCGGGGGAATTATCCTGTCAGACGGGAATTTCCCGCCTGGAGGGTTGTTGTTGCCCGACCATACGAGGATTTGAAACAATCTCTGGAATTGTTGGGATTTCAAATCAATCAATAGTCGTGTGCTATTTTGCAAGCTATTGCAAAACAGTTAGTAAAATGCCGGGAGCCGGGGCCGGAATAAAATAATGTATCTGGCCGGGCACATCTTTGGAAGATGCTTTTTCAATCTCTCCCGCTCATGAAAAGCATCACATAATAAGCAAGCGTAGCCAATGCCGATAATGCTGCCACAACATACGTGTAGGCGGCCCATTTCAAAGCATCCTGTGCTTCATGGTGATTCCGGCCATTGGTGATGTTAGCTGAATGAAGCCATGTCAGCGCTCTTTGTGTGGCATTGATCTCAACAGGTAATGTGATGAAGGCGGCCAATGTAAAGACGGCATAACAGGCAATGATGATCTGGAGGGCCAGGTCAAAAGAGATGATGCTTGGCAGCATGAAAGCTCCCACGAACATCATGATAAATACCGCGTTCAATATTTTTGCACTTACATTTTGCAGGGGTACCAGAGCCGAACGAAGTTTAAGCGGAGCATAACTCCGTGCGTGTTGAACAGCATGTCCGCACTCATGGGCAGCCACTGAAGCTGCCGCCACATTGCGGCCGTGATAGACCGATTCGCTCAGATTGACGGTTTTGTTCGCCGGATTGTAATGGTCGCTCAGATGCCCTTTGGAGGGAAGCACGCGAACGCCCGAAATGCCGTTGTCGTTTAGCATCTTTTCAGCCACTTCACGTCCTGAGAGGTTACTGGCCAAAGGGGTTTTGGAATATTTCTTAAACCGTTTTTTGAGCTGGGAACTTACGATCCAGCTTGTAACCAGGAAAAACAGAAATATCAGTATTAATGGTGATGTCAACATAGTGTATATTCTAAATATTGGTATGACACAAAAGTAATTTTTTTCACAAACTTTGAGTATCAAAAATCCTGCCATACGGGCAAAACAGTTCCCTGAAGGAGATATCTCGTTTCCGGGCTGGTCAATATCGAAGGATCAGAACCGGAAATAAATGAACGGGACCAGTTCGGCCGTTTTGAACTGCAGGACCACAATCATTACAATGGCAACCAGTGCCACTTTGGCAGCCCAGTGCAGGGTGAGAAACCATCCCCTGATCCTCTCTTTTTCTGACTCTGGCAGCCAGTGAAGGAGGAAGCCGGTAAAGATAAGGCTGTAGCTCAATATATTGGTCTGTAGGGCCTGTAGGGCAGTGCCGGCATGGAATGCTGTAAAGATCCGTTCGGTGATGGTGGTGGCGGTTTGCAGGTTACCGGATCTGAATAAAATCCAGCCCGCTACTACAAAATGGAAGGTTATCAGAAAGCCTGTCCATGAAGCCAGCCAACCCGGCAAACGTGATGTCAGTGGCTTCAGCATCTTGTCCAGCACCAGGCCTGCACCGTGCCAAAGGCCCCATAGAACAAAACGCCATGATGCTCCATGCCATAGGCCTCCCAGGGTCATGGTAATGATGAGGTTGATCTGGGTGCGCAGCTTGCCTTTCCGGTTGCCTCCCAATGGAATGTAAAGGTAATCGCGTAGCCATGTTGAAAGCGATATGTGCCACCGTCGCCAGAATTCAGATGGCGACAATGCCTTGTAGGGACTGTTGAAATTGAGGGGAAGCCTGAATCCCAGCAATAGTGCCAGGCCGATGGCCACATCGGTATAACCGCTGAAATCGCAATATATCTGAAGGGTATATCCATACACCGCACTGAGGATCTCAAATCCCGAATAAAGAAAAGGACTCTCGAAAACCCGGTCAATCAGATTCACAGCGATATAGTCGGAAAACACCAGCTTTTTGACCAGACCAGACATGATCAGGAAACTGGCGTGCCAGGCCTGTTTTTCGGTGAGAACAAAGGGCCGGTAGATTTGTGGTACAAATTCGCGGGCCCTGACAATGGGGCCCGCCACAAGTTGAGGGAAAAAAGAGACGTAAAAGCCGAAGTCGAGGATGTTATGGACGGGCGCCACCTGTCGCCGGTATACGTCCATGGAATAACTGATGGTCTGGAACGTAAAAAAGGAGATGCCCACAGGCAGCACGATGTCGTCCACATTAAACTGCGTGCCGAACAGAGCATTGGATATTTCCGCCAGCCAGTCTTTCGTTTCGACGCTTTGCCCTGCCATCTCGGCCCATACGTCTGAAATGAACCAGGCATACTTGAAATATCCCAGCATGCCGAGGTTAACCATCAGGCTGATGATCAACAAAAGTTTCCTTTTCCAGTCTTTGGAAAAATGTTCGAGCCCCAGCCCGATGAAGAAATCCACGATGGTGGAGATGACCAGGAGAAAGAAAAAGAAGCCGCCCGCTTTATAATAAAAAAACAGGCTTGCCATGAATAAAAACCCCGTACGCAGGAGTTGCCTGCGATACACCAGCGCGTGCACAAAAAGGACAACCCCGAAGAAGGCCCAGAAAGCTGTGGAAGTAAACATAAAGGCCTCGCCTTCCTGCTGCCGGAATATGTCGAGTAGTTGTTCCATCCGGGATTAGTTGCTGTCTTTGTTTCGGAGGGAATCCGTTTTCAGAGCATTAAGGGCTGACCATATTTTGTTGCCGGTCTTTCTTGCCCCGTCCGAGCTGAAATGCATGTAGTCGGAAAGCATCAGGCCGTCTTCGGCCCATTGAATGGCTCCGTTTTCTCCCCCCATGGCTTTGTGAAGATCGAAAAAACCCATGTCAAATGCCAGTGCTGCATCTTTTTGGGCACGGGAGATCAGTGCTGCATGCTCAAGGGGTTCCACTTTACCGTTTCTGACAGTGGCGGCGGCCTGAACCCCAATGACGAGGACCGGTACATTGGGCAATATTGTTTGCAACCGTTGTAGTTCACGATGGTAATGGACACGATAGAAGTTGTAATCGTCGGTTTGGGTAGGAAGCACATTGGTCCCGAACTGGAGTATGATGAGTCCGATGTTGAGTTGACGGGCCGTGGTTTTTAGCATTTTTTCCGAGGCCAGCCGAATCCCCGGCCATGGTCTGCCACGCATGGGGATATTGTCGACGGCAACACCGTTGTCGCCATCCAGGGTAAGGCCGTGAATAAGGGGACTTTGTGAACCCGAAAAACGAAAAGTCATTTCGCCGGGTGTATACGAAAGGTTGAAATCTTGAATTTGTAAGGCGTCTGAAGGGGGGATGATGGTATCGATCATGGGGCCCCCGTTTCCGGATACTTTCAGTTGAAAGGTATCAGCGGGTGATGTGGTCAGAAGGCGGATATTGGAGTATTCCCCGATTTTTGAAGGTTCATCAGAGCGGGGGGCAATGGTGAAAGCGGCTTCCTTATCTTTGAACCATGCGACCTTGCCCGGGAAACCGAAATTAATTTTTCCCGGGTATTGTTTTTCGCGATAGCTGTATTCAAGGTTCCATGCACCATCGTTTTTAAGTCTTACGCCGGCATTGATGCGCATGGGGTCGTATGGGATGATTAAACCTGGACCGGCGCCACCGTATGCTTCCCGAAACTGCCGGCGAAGAACGCTGGTGATGCGGTCGGCCTCGATCTGGGAATCACCGATGTGAAGGACTCTCAGGATGCTTTTTTGATCTCCGGCCTGCCTGGCTTTACGGGAAAAAGTCCGGAACAGTTCACGGAAAGAGGGCGGAGCTGTAAGAAGGGAATCCTCCACAAAAAGATCCTCTTGCCTGACGGTATCTTCTGACCCGGATGCTTCTGTAGCGACAGCGGAATCTTTTATCGCAATTTCTTCTTCCGGAGAAATTTCCAATGAAATGGCTGTATCGGCCGGTTGATCGGCGGGGGCAAAAAGATCACTCCCGGGGATCAGTGATATACCTGCTTCTCCGAGGCCCCTGTCGATCAGTGCGACCAGCAGCGCAATGATTATAAAATATAAAAATATTTTTATCGGACGTATCATCCGTCAAATCTTTGGTCATGGCAAGTTTCATGACTTGGGCTTGATCTTGAGTTTTTGCCCGGGTTTAATACTTTGGGCATTGTTGATGTTGTTCAAACGGAGAATGTCCGAGTCGCTGACGTCGGGATATTCCCTGGCAATGGACCAGATGCTGTCTCCCCGGCCAACGGTATGATAGATGTAATCGTCCTCATCGGTTGTTTCTGCCAATTGCTGGTTGGAGGATGTCTGCTGACCACTTTTTGTCCTTGCTATTTGCCGGTAATGGTCTGCCTTTTCTTCATCCACGTAGATCACGAGTTTTTGTCCCACACGAATGATGTTTCGACGGATGTTGTTCCAATACCGGAGGTTGGAGGTATAGACATCGAACCAGTCGGCGATAAGCCCTACAGCATCACCCGACTGTACCGTGTAGTAAATTCCTTCTTTTCCCGGAGGGGGGCCGGATGATTGGGGTGAATGGGTTCCCGGTTCTATCACCATTTGATTTTCGGGAAAGTGCTTCTCTCTTTGATGGCTGTAAATGGAATCTTCCAGTGATGCGAAAGCCGTTGATTTATTGAAAGCCAGGCGGAGCGGGTAAGCTTCTTTCTGAGCCGGAATAATATCCCGTCGATATTGTGGGTTGAGGTGCCTGACCATTTCGATGGGAAGATCAAGCATTTCGCTCACTTGAGAAAAGTGGAGTGGTTTGGTTACCGAGACAGTATCGGTGGCCATCGGCAGCTGAACGGGCTTTGGTTTCAGATTGTGTTCTTTGTGGTATGTGAAAGTATATGTTGCGGCAATAAAAGCCGGCACGTACCCACGGGTTTCTCTCGGAAGGAGATAGAAGATCTCCCAGAAGTTTCTTTTGCCACCACTTCGGCGAATGGCCCTGTTGACATTCCCCGGGCCGCAATTGTAAGCCGCTATGACCAGTTGCCAGTCGCCGTAGATGTTGTAAAGGTCTTCCAGGTGTTGAACGGCCGCTTCCGTTGATTTGTGAGGATCCCGCCTTTCATCCACATAGGAGTTGACATTCAATCCGTAGCGTTTGCCCGTGTGCATCATGAACTGCCAAAGGCCGGAAGCTCCAGCGCGCGAAAAAGCCCTTGGATTAAGCGCCGATTCGATCACCGGCAGATATTTTAATTCCAGGGGCAAACCATGCGCATCCAGGGCCTCTTCGAAAACAGGAAAATAATATTCAGACAGACCCAGCATGGTTTCTACCTGTTCACGGCGTTTTTGCGTGTAGAGCTTGATGTAAGCTTTTACGTGGTCGTTATAGGATAACTTGAACGGCGAAACAATATCTTCCAATCGCTGGATATATAAAGAATCGGGGAGATCACTTCCGGCTTCGATCACATCGTCATAGATGGTATCTACCACCATATTGGTGGCGCTGGTCTGTGATTGCCATAAATTGACGAGGCTGTCCAGTGATTCGGCAAAAACGCCCATATCATTCTGAGTTGAGTCGGAAGGCAGGTTGTCGCTCACGACCGGTTGTGCTTTGGCCGAAATGGCTGATGTTATAGAAAATAACAGGAGTAATGCCAAGGACTTGTTTATCAGTTTTTTGTTCATTTTCGAAAATTTGTGTTCACGTTCTAATTCCTTGAAAGAGGTTGATTGCGTCGGGAAAATGGCCCGTTTCCGACGCGAAATGTGGTGTAAATTACGATTTTCCGGGAAAAATGTTACAAACAATGTATGAGTTGTTTTTCCGGGTGGAAATCAGTGGTCAGAAATTGAATGACATCCGGATGCCCATCTTATTGCCTTTTACCGGGTCATGGTCAAGCATCACGGGCCTGACATCCATCGAGAGATCATCGCTTACGTCAAAATTATAAAAGTGCGCATCTACGGTAGCATCGATCATGTTAAGAATATAAATGGCCGCCATACCGATGTAACTAAGGTCACGATACCGTTTGTAGTATTCCCTCTTATTTTCTAATGCTCTTTGGAACCAGTCTGCATGCTGGGTTTCTACCTCTTCGACGGAGAGGGTTGGCGGAATGACTTCTTCGTACGATTTGTTTCCCGGATCGCGGATAAGAAAATCCCGGTAAGCGTTTTTGTATTTGTTGTAGTTGGTTGAATTAAAGTGTATGGCATAACCCATAGCCCCGATGCCTCCATAAAGAATCGGGATTTTCCAGTATTTTTTGTTGTAGGCTTGTCCCAGTCCCGGCAGAATGGCAGAGTAAAAGGTGGCTTTATGGGGGGAATGTAATTCTTCCTTGTCATGAAAGGCATCCCGAACGCTGCGTGCACTTTCACGGACAGAGACCGTATCGGAGTCTGCTTGTTGTCCTCTGACTTTCTGAATACTGCCTGTCCCCATGAACAACAAAACCACAAATATTTTTACGCCTGCAGACAACCGCCACGACCTGCTCTCCATTGGTTACAAAAGTTTGAAATTATTTGGTTTTGGCTTTATCGAGGGCATTTACGATCTTTTCAAGCTCATCGTCGGAACGGAACGGAATGACGATCTTCCCTTTTCCCTTATTGCTGCGGGAAAACTGAATGTTGGTCTTGAAAAAGTTGGAAAGTTGCTGGCGCAACTGTTCGTATTCCTGAGGCAATTCTTCTTTTTTCTTTTCTTCTCCCTCTTTTTTCTTTTCCTCGTTCTGCATCAAGTCGCGCACCATTTCTTCGACCTTACGTACGCTCAGCTCTTTTTTGACGATCTGATGGAATATTCTGATCCTGGCTTTTTGGTCTTCGAGGTTGATCAGAGCCCGGGCATGTCCCATTGTGATCTGCTTTTCCCGCAGGCCCAATTGTATTTCGGCCGGAAGACGTAAAAGACGGAGATAATTGGCAATGGTTGAACGCTTCTTCCCCACACGGTCTGACATACTCTCCTGAGTGAGGTTGCATTCATCAATCAGGCGCTGGTAGCTTATGGCTACTTCGATGGGATCGAGATCTTCACGCTGAATGTTTTCTACCAGCGCCATTTCGAGCATGGTATCATCTTCAGCCATGCGCACATAGGCGGGGATCGTTTCCAGTCCCGCTATTTTGGCAGCCCTCAGGCGCCGTTCTCCGGCGATTAGCTGGAACTTATCAGCAGCTTTACGCAGGGTGAGTGGCTGCACAATGCCGATTTCCCGGATGGATGCTGCCAGTTCATTAAGCTTTTCTTCATCAAAGTGAGAGCGGGGTTGCCATGGGTTCCCTTCAATTCTGTCAATAGGGATCTCATTGATCGTCGCTTCGGGCTTGGGATTTCCTTGCGAAAATTCTTCCGAGTTGTCGATCAGAGCTCCAAGTCCCCGTCCCAATGCATTTTTTCTTGCCATGGTTATCTCCTGTATATTCTGTTATTTGGCTACTTTGTCTTTGTTGTCGATCTTAGTCATGTCGTTCTTTTGCAACAACTCCCTGGCCAGGTTTAGATAATTCATGGCTCCTTTGGACGCGGCATCGTACATTACTACAGCTTTTCCGTAACTGGGGGCTTCACTGAGTTTGATATTCCTGGTTATGAGCGTTTCAAACACCATGTCCTGGAAGTGCTTCTGAACTTCTTCCACAACCTGGTTGGACAATCTGAGCCGTGAGTCATACATGGTCAGCAGGAATCCCTCAATTTCCAACTCCGGATTGAGCCGGTTCTGAATGATCTTAATGGTATTCAGGAGTTTGCCAAGACCTTCCAGGGCAAAATACTCGCATTGCACCGGTATGATCACCGAATGCGATGCTGTCAGGGCATTTACTGTGATCAAACCCAGTGAGGGAGAACAATCGATCAGGATAAAATCGAAATCATCGCTGATCTTATTGATGACACCTTTCAGTACTTTTTCCCGGTCGGCACGGTTGAGCATTTCAATTTCGGCGCCTACCAGATCGATGTGCGAGGGAAGAACATACAGGTGATCCATTTCTCCTTTTTGGATGGCGTTTTTAGGATCTGCACCATCCACTATGCATTCGTAAATGCTGGTTTCTACTTCGCGCAGATCATATCCCAGCCCGGATGTGGCATTGGCCTGGGGATCAGCGTCCACCACAAGAACATCGTATTCAAGTACGGCTAAACTGGCCGCCAGATTGATGGCAGTGGTGGTTTTTCCTACACCACCTTTTTGGTTAGCTAAAGCAATTATTTTGGCCATAAAACAACTTTTTTCAAATGTGCATAAAATGGAATTTTATCCATTTATTGGCAACTGCCAAAGTTATAGATTTATTGAAAAAATACCGCCCAAACGGAGATATATTTCTTTAGTTTGCAATTATATGGCTGGTATTAAGCCATTTAAAAATTCCGGGGTAAAAGGGATGAAACTCCGGTACTTTATCCTTAAAGGGGATCTACATCTACTTGTACGGAAACGTATCGCCATTGTTGCCTTGAAAGGATATCGTTGATGGCATTGTTGACAATTTTTTTGACATGTGCGGGAGAATGCCTTTTTTCGAATTTCAGGATGATCCGGGTCAGGTATTGGTTTTGCACCCTGCTGACAGGTGGTTCCTGCGGCCCCAGTACCCGGTCCCCCATGACGGGCCGTAACCGGGCGGCCAGGGATTCGGCTGCGCTATCCACGACATGTTTTTGTTTGTGTTTGAGCATGAGGTTGATGAGACGGTAATAGGGCGGGTATTTGAACATCTTCCGTTCCTCAAGCTGGGTCCGGTACATGGTTTCGTAATCGTTGTCGATGACATAATGAATGATGGGATGATCGGGTGCGGCTGTCTGTAATATCACGGTGCCTTGCTTGTTTTTCCTTCCGGCCCGGCCGCTTACCTGTGCCATCATCTGGAAACCTCTTTCAAATGCCCTGAAATCAGGTATGTTGAGCATGTTGTCGGCATTCAGGATGCCCACTACGCTGACTCTGTCGAAATCGAGGCCCTTGGTGACCATTTGTGTCCCGATAAGGATGTCGAGGGCATCGGTTTCAAACTCGGAGATGATTTTTTGATAGGATTGTTTTGTACGGGTTGTGTCGTAATCCATTCGTGCAACACGGGCTTCCGGGAAAAATATTTTGATCTCTTCCTCTATCTTCTCCGTTCCGAAACCTTTTGTTGAGAGGCCCGGGCTTCCGCATGCCTGGCAGGTTTGCGGCAAAGTGGTGGTGTGACCACAATAATGACAGACAAGCTGGTTCATTTTTTTATGATAGGTCATACTCACATCGCAGTATTTGCAACGGGGCACCCAGGTGCATACGTCGCATTCCACAAACGGGGAGAAGCCTCTGCGGTTTTGGAACAGGATGGCTTGTTCCTTTCGTTCAAGAGCGGTCTGGAGATGATCCAGAAGCAGGGGGGTGAAATGCGATTTCATCTGCTTTTTACGACGGGCCTCGCGTGTATCGGCTACCAGGATGCGCGGTAGCCGGATGTCTTCGAAACGGGTCTGCAACTCAACGAGGCCATATTTCCCTCTTTTGGCATTGTAATAACTTTCGATGGAGGGGGTGGCCGTCCCCAAAAGGACTTTGGCCCCATGCATGTGGGCAAGCATGATGCCCGCATCACGCGCATGGTATCGGGGGGCCGGATCGAATTGTTTGAAGGATTGTTCGTGCTCTTCGTCCACAATGACGAGTCCAGGATTGGTGAAAGGCAGAAAAATGGAGGAACGTACCCCCAGAATAACCTGGTAGTTTTTATGCTCCAGCAAATCACGGTAAACTTCCACCCGTTCTTCACTGCTGAATTTGGAATGATAAATTCCCAGTTTGTTGCCGAAATGCCGCTTCAGACGCGTGGTGATCTGGGTGGTGAGGGCAATTTCGGGCAGCAGGTACAGGACCTGTTCTCCCTTTTCCAGATGTTTTTCTATGAGGTGAATATATAGTTCTGTTTTACCACTGGAGGTAACTCCGTGAAAAAGCACCACCTGATGGTCACGGAACGATTGAAGGATCTCCTCATAGGCCCTCGACTGAGCCAGCGAAAAGGCGTTCTTTTCTTCAACAATCCCCTCTGAAAGATCCAGCCGTCCCGTTTCCCGGGTATATTGTTCGAAGATTCCCTTTTTTATTAATTCTTTGAGGGGCGAGGCGGCGTTATTGTTTCCGCCCAGTAGGGTTTTCCGGGCCATGCTTTCACCGTGCAGAACCTTCCCGGTCCCTCCGGCTTTGTGGATGAAAGTCATGAGAAGATTCAGCTGCCTGGGCGCTTTTTCCAGAGCTTCGAAAGCTTTCCGAAGATCTTCTTCGCTTCGGTAGTCGGGGCCCAGCTTCAGGAAATTCTCTGTTTTGGGGCGGTAGCCCTCTTTCAGGTGCTGGCTGACAAAGACCGCTTCTTCATCGATGAGGGGTTGCAGGATATGAAGGCAGCTTTTTTGCCCCAGTTTCTCGTTGATCTCGGCCACGGAACAAACCTTTTTTTCCGCCATGAACGAAAGGATTGTCCTGGCTTTTTCCGGGAGGTCCCCTGTTTGTTCAAAATGGGGGTTGTAATAAACCCGCGTTTCGCTTTCGAGTTTCAGTCCTGATGGAAGGGCGGCTTTATATACTTCTCCCAGACTGCATTGGTAATATTCTGCCAGCCATTGCCAGAACTTAAGTTGCCGGGAATTGACAATGGGGGTTCGTTCAAGTACCGACAACAGGGGTTTGGTTTCATAGCCCTCCGGTTTGTTATGATGGAGTGAAAAAACAATGCCCGAATACTGTTTCTTTTTGCCAAACGGGACCACAACCCGCACGCCCTGCTTGAGACCGTCTGCCATTTCGGGCGGCACATAATATGTAAAAAGCCTGGGGAGCGGCAATGGGAGTATGACATCAGCAAAAAAATCCGGCTTCATTTTTTTAGTTTTAAAGGCATAAAGTTAGGAAACTTGCATGAGCTATAAGCGATCAAAGGGGAATGAAAATTTCTGTATATGCAGGAGCCATTAGATCAGTCATTTAGGGTTTTTCTGTAAAGTGGAAAAAATGTTTGCCTGATCATGGGTTTGTTGGAATTTTCCCGTAAGGTGTTTTTCGTAAAAAAGTGGTTATTTTGTTGACAAAATCATTATTCAATAGATCGTTAGATTTAAGACGACCCATATACTGTTGATAATTTACATTTTAACAAAAACAACCATTTGGCCCTAAACAATTGGATAACATATACTTGAAAAAGTTTAACGGACTATTAATTATTGAAAAATCCACAAAACAATATGCGAATTCACTTCATCGCCATCGGCGGCAGTGCCATGCACAATCTGGCCATCGCTCTACATAAAAAGGGGTTCTCTATCAGCGGTTCCGACGATGAGATATTTGAGCCCAGCCGCACCCGTTTGGAAAACTACGGCCTGTTACCGCCGGAGATGGGTTGGTCGCCCGACCGTATTACCACTGACCTGGATGCCGTGATACTGGGGATGCATGCCCGACCTGAAAATCCTGAGCTGAAACGGGCCCGTGATATCGGACTTCAGGTGTTTTCTTACCCCGAATATCTTTATGAGCAGACCAGGAATAAAAAACGTGTGGTTATTGCGGGCAGTCATGGGAAAACCACCGTTACGTCCATGCTTTTGCACGTACTCAGGAAACTTGACCGGACATTCGACTTTATGGTGGGGGCCGGCATCAAAGGGTTCGATACGATGGTGGCACTGTCCGATGATTCGGACATAGCCATTTTTGAAGGAGATGAATATCTCTCATCACCCGTTGACCGGCGACCCAAATTTCTCTGGTACCGCCCACACATTGCCCTGATAACCGGTGTTGCCTGGGACCACATCAATGTTTTTCCCACCGGGGCAGAATATAATGAGCAGTTCCGGCTGTTTGCCCAAACGATTGAAGCCGGCGGGAGTCTTATCTATTACCGGAACGATCCGGTTCTGGAAGAAATCGCTGGTGAAACCAATCTGGATGACGTGGTCGCTTACGAAGCAATGGAAGGCATCAACGAAAACGGAAAAACACTAGTCAAAAGCGGCGACCGGCAATTTTTATTGAGAATTTTCGGTCAGCACAATTTGCAGAACCTTGCCGGTGCCATTGAAGTAGGTAAGCGGCTTAATATCTCTGAGCATGACTTTCTGGAGGCCATGCGTTCATTTGAAGGTGCCGACCGCCGTTTACAGGTACTTGCCGAAGAGGAGAATTCGGCCGTGTTCTTTGATTTCGCCCATGCCCCTTCCAAAGTTCGGGCCACGGTTTCCGCCGTGAAAGAACAGTTTCCCCGCCGAAGACTGATCGCCGTCGTGGAGTTGCATACTTTCAGCAGTCTGAACCGTGACTTTTTGCCTCAATACCGTGGAAGTATGGATGGGGCTGATGCCGCTGTGGTGTTTTTTAGTCCGGAGGTGGTGGCTCACAAGAAATTGCCATCCATCTCCCCGGAGGATGTTTCCGAAGGTTTTGATCACCGAAACATGAAGGTTTTTGATGATGCTGTTCAGTTCACGGACTTTTTGTCCTCCCTTGAGCTTCAGGATGCCAATTTGCTGCTGATGAGTTCCGGTAATCTTGCCGGAATTGATGTTCATGCCCTTGCCGGGCAAATCTGCTAACCATCATCTGAAGTCTAAAAGAGAGTTCAATATTGTATTTTTCCGGGATCAGTTGTAACTTTTGTTCATGAACCGGCGTCAATAGATCGTTAGATTTTTAGATTTAAGATCTAAGATGATTCGTATGTTGCTGATAATCTGTGTTTTAATATAGATATTCCCTTCAATTTAAACAATTGAATAACAGACACTTAAAAAACTTTAACGGACTATTGGTCGTCATACATCCGGTTAATATAAAAATACAGTATTGCGTAACAATTGTCCGCTAAATCTTTTCAGGTAATTGATAATAAGATGTTTGCACAGCACAGAAGTTAGGTGCAAATTTCTGAAAATAGAAACTTTGCGTCTTTGCGTTTAGGCTTTTTTTAGCGGACTATTGTATCTTAAATCTTAAATCTAAAAATCTAATGATCTGTTGGTGTAAGGTCATCATAAATTAAAAATTTCAGACATGAGAAAGTTAGCAGCAATTCTTTTTGTGGCGTTACTGGGGAGTAGTGTATTCTCCGTTGCCCAGGAACCGGTGGACCGGATCAATACTCAATACGAAGGAGTTGAACGGGTCAGGGTTGAAGGGGTTTTTTGTGATGTTTCTGTAGAACGCGGGGACGGAGATGAAGTCTCTCTTGAGGGAGAGATTCGTAGCACCCGGAAAACGAATGATTATGCCATCCGTGCTTCCCGGGACGGAGAAGAGTTAAGGATCCGGGTGGAACATCCGAAAAAAATGACCGGTAATGTCAAAGGGTTTCTTGCATTTCGTGCGCCGGCAGATGTGTCCTTTGAAGTGGATAATGTGTCGGGCGACATAGATGTGGTTGATAATGCTGCCTCAAAGTTGTCGTTGAAAAGCGTTTCGGGCAATATCAAAATTGCCGGTGTTGGGGGAGAAGTGAAGCTGAAGAGTACTTCGGGAAATATTGAGGCTTCTGAAGTCAACGGACCGCTATCGATAAGTTCGGTGAGTGGTGATCAGGATATATCCCGGGTGAAGGGGACATTATCCGCCAGTTCTACTTCGGGAAAGATCACAGCTGATATGGTTGAAGGTCATGCCTCCATTAACGTGACTTCCGGTGACATGATGCTGAAGAACCTGGAGGGAGGAGCCGGACTTAAGTCCACTTCAGGAGATATCAGAATTGATGTTGTGAAGGAAAAATTATCGGTTAAAGCCATATCCGGAGATGTCATCTTTTCGGACGTTACCGGAGAGATTGATATTCGAACCACCAGTGGCGATCAGAAGGGAAAAAGCGTGATGTTTGCAGGTGACAGCAGCTTTAATTCCATTTCAGGAGATATTAATGTGGACTTTACAAATATTGAGAGTGCCCTTGGGTTTGATCTGCGTTCAGGCTCCGGGAAGCTTTCAGCCGGAGAATCAGCCTCTGATGAAAGATTGGTGAAAGAAGGCGGGGAGTTTACCATTAAAGGATCGACCACTTCGGGCGATCAGAAATTTTATTGACCGTCGTTAAGACTGATTGACAGGGGCTTTTTTTCTACTTATGACAATGGTCCGTTAAACTTTTGTGAGTATTTGTTATTTAATTTTTTAAACCCGGGGAGTCGTTTGTGTTAAAATACAGATGATTAATAGCATAAGAATCATCTGAGATCTTAAATCTGAAAATTCAACGATCTATTGATATAAAAAGCACCCGTATAAACCGTATGAACCGGATTATGCGGGTGCTTTGTTTTTTGTTTCCAGGATCAAACTACTTTTTCATACTTGGATTTTTTTTGGAGACAAAGTGATAATGTGATCCGAACCGTTCAAAAGCTGCTTTATCGAGCATTTCACGGTGTTCGGGGTGGGCTACTGAGTTAATCAGACGAGCCCTTTCCTGAAGTGTTTTCCCATAAAGATTGACCGCTCCGTATTCGGTCACCAGCCAGTGCATATTGGCCCGGGTTGTTACTACCCCGGAGCCTTCCATAAGTGTCGGAGATATCTTCGATACTCCCTTGCCGGTTATCGAGGGCATGGCGATGATGGGTTTTCCCCCTTCAGAATAACCGGCGCCCCTGATAAAATCGATTTGTCCGCCTACACCGGAATAATGGGTTGTTCCAATGGAATCGGCGCATACCTGACCTGTGATGTCGACGGCAAGGGCTGAATTAATGGCGGTTACCTTCTTGTTTTTTCGGATGATGTTCACGCTGTTGGTGTGGGCCACATCCATCATGGCTACCTGGGGGTTATCGTCTACAAAATCGTAGAGATCCTGGGAACCCATCAGGAATGAAGCCACCATTTTCCCTTTGTCGATCTGTTTGTTTTTGCCGTTAACAATGCCTTTGTCGACAAGGGGGAGAATCCCGTCGGAGAACATTTCTGTGTGCACGCCCAGGTCTTTGTGATTTTCCAGTTCGCACAATACCGCGTTTGGAATGCCGCCGATCCCCATCTGCAGGCAGGCACCGTCTTCCACAAGTTCTGCCACGTTGTGCCCGATGGCACGTTCGACATCAGAAAGAGGGGCATTGTTGTGAATGAAGAGGGGCTCGTCATGTTCCACGAAATAATCGATGTCTCGCATGTTTATCTGGGCATCGCCCCATGTGCGGGGGACATATTTGTTGATCTGGGCGATGACCACATCGGCCGTCTCTACGGCTGCAACGGTGGCATCTACAGATGTTCCCAGTGATACATAACCGTGTCTGTCCGGCTTTGAAACCTGGATCATGGCCACGTTAACTTTGAGATATCCCTCGCGAATGAGCTTCTGGGTTTCGCTTAGAAATACAGGAATGTAGTCGGCATAACCAGCTTGTGTTACTTTTCGGACATTTCCGCCAACAAAAAACGATTCAAGTTGAAA
This sequence comes from Marinilabilia sp., assembly GCA_046483585.1. Taxonomy (GTDB): domain Bacteria; phylum Bacteroidota; class Bacteroidia; order Bacteroidales; family Marinilabiliaceae; genus Marinilabilia. The sequence goes on along the minus strand of JAWOCV010000143.1, from coordinate 1,682 downwards.
TATGCCTTCAAATTCCGGGTCTGCATATGGGGCAGGCCCTTCGGTGTGAATGTGCTGGATTTTTACATCGCTGAATTCCCCTCTTCGGCCGCGTTCTACCATCGGTTTGATGAGGGCATGAGGAGTAACGGCCACACTGCTCATGTGTATCCGGTCGCCTGATTTGATCACTTTAACGGCCTCTTCGGCAGTGACTGTCTTATAATGCATGTCGAAACAATTTTATGAAATGGTGTGTATGTAATTCCCATAAAAACGCTGCAAAAGTAGTTTTTTTCCTTTATTTTTCCGCCATTAATTGCAGTTTGTCAGTGTGTTTTGTCGGAATTTAAACCCATTCCATAAAATTAGAGATTTATTTCTTTATTAATTTCAGTGTGTTGGAGACAAAAAAGGGTGGTTGTTATTTTTTTGTAAAGAATGAAAAATGTTTGAAAAGCATCGGGCTTAAACCAAAATGGCAAAAAAAAGGCCGCCTTTTGGGCGACCTCTCTGGTTTTTTGAGTAAAGTAAAAAAGAAAACCTTATTCAGCCTTGGGCTCTTCGCTGCCGGCATCGGTTTGTTGATTCTCTTCGGTACTTTCCTGAGTCGTTTCTTCCGGTTCAGCAGCTTTTTCTTCTTTTTTGGCTTCAGCTGCCAGCTCGGCATTCCTCTTCGCCTGACTTTCCGCTCTTTCGGCGTTAATTTTGGCTTCCTGCTCGAGACGGGTCTTGCGTTCTTTTTCACTCTCAGACGAAACCTGATCTTTTTTGGCTTGTATCTTAGCTTCCTTCTCTTCCAGCCATTTCTGGAATCGACGATCCGCTTCGGCTTCGTCAAAAGCGCCTTTTTTGACACCTTCGAGGAGGTGTTTTTTCATGAGTACACCTTTGTAACTCAAAATTGCACGGGCAGTATCAGTAGGTTGAGCGCCTTTTTGAAGCCATGATAAGGCTTTGTCGAAATCCATTTCTATGGTAGCAGGATTTGTGTTGGGATTGTATAAACCAATCCGCTCGATGTTTTTACCATCTCGTGGCGCCCTGCTATTTGCTACCACTATGTGGTAGTAAGCATACCTTTTGCGTCCGTGTCTCGCTAATCTGATTTTTACGGGCATGTGCTAAATAATTACAATTAAACAACCTACATTTTTTGCGACTGCAAATATAAGGCGATTTATTGTTTTACGAAACATCTGGCTGTGTTTTCCTTATACTTTTTATCATTCGAATGTTCAGGATGATGGCGAACCGCCCCAATCCCGGAATGAATATGTTGGCGGGGAATATTTTTTTACCCTGCCGTTGTATGGCTATTATCTTTGCTCTGCTGAAGCTACGCCAAGGTTATGCCTCGCGGTACTTTCTAAACACAATAGATCGTTAGATTTTTTGAAGTTAGTACCCAGCCTGCCGAAGAAACTGGAAGTTATAGGCTGGAAGCTATAAGCTGGAAGTTAGGCGCTTAACGCACAAAACCAACCAACATGTTGTTTAAGTTGATCAAATCCCACGTAGTGGCTTTTTTTCAGGCTTGCCCTGAAAAAACGTAGAGACTATAAGGAATTTTGATTCTTTTTTTTTCGGCTTTCAGCTTTCAGCTTCGAGCTTTGAGCTTCGAGCTTCGAGCTTCGAGCTTCGAGCTTTCAGCTACTACCGACTCTGCAACTGAGCTACTAACGTCTAAAAATCTAACGATC
>JAWOCV010000112.1:0-13950 GCA_046483585.1 Marinilabilia sp. | reverse complement strand
CACGCTTCTGAAGTGTGATCTTCAGAATTCCGTCTTCATACTTAGCATCGATCTTGCCATCATCCACTTCGTTTTTTGGAATAGCAAAAGACCTGTTAAATGTTGAATAGCAGAATTCACGACGTGTATAGCCCTCCTCCTTCTCTTCGTCCTTCTCTTCTTTTTCGGCAGAAATGGTCAACACATCATTGTTGACTTCAACTTTAAAGTCATCCTTTTTCATTCCCGGTGCAGCTACTTCAATGACATATTCATTTTCGTTTTCATGAACATTGACCGCGGGAACTGATGTCCTGCGAGTGCTGGTAGCAGGTGTTCCAAAGAAATCGCCTCCAAAAAAGTCTTCAAAAATGTTGGCGAGATCGGGTTGTTGATTGTTAAATCGTCTTGCAAGTGCCATAATATATCCTCCTCAATTTTTTGGTTAAACACTGTTTGTTTATCAATTTCTGTTAATGCAATATCAAAGGAAATGCCAATGCCACAAACCGCTCTTAATGACATATATATCCATACATGTGCGTCATTTAGTCATAATCGGATGCTTGTTTTATGCCATATTGGCACTTGCCGAATTCCCGGGTTTCCAGGAAATGAATCCACCTGATGCTCCATCTGGTAAAAACACCGTTTTGCAATTTTTTTTATTGAAAAACAATAACTAATTCGATTAAGGAAATGCGAAATCATTCCTGATCCAATAGATCCAATAGATCTAATAGATAGTTAGATTTTTAGATTTAAGATTTAAGATTTAAGACTACTCATAAATTATTGATAACCTGCATTTTAATCCAAATAATTATATAGTCTTAAAACAATTGAATGACAAATACTTGCAGAATTTTAACGGACTATTAACATCGAAATAAGAGCTTAAAACAACGATAACATAGGGGTAACACAGAAAAGGCAATAAAAGAAGAGATTTGAACCGGGAAACATTTTTATTTCCTCCCAACAATTCCTGTGTGTAAAGGGCCGTTTCTAAAGAGGAACGGCCCTTTTTTATCCGCGAAAAAAGAGGGCTTTTATGACATAAAAAGCCATTTTGGGGTTTTCCTTCAATCGACGTGTGGAATAACCGAACCATTCTTTGCCAAAGGGCACGTAAATGCGCATTCTGTGACCTTCAGCCAACAGCTCCCGGCGTAATTCAGGCGTAACACCATATAGCATCTGAAATTCATAATCCTCATTTTTCAATCCGAACCGCTTGATCAGATCCCGCGAGGCATCGGTTAATTGCCTGTCGTGAGTGGCAATCCCCACGAAAATTCCACGCTCAAACAAAAAACTTAAAGCCTCTACAAATTGCTTGTTGATGGCCTTTCGGTCCTGAACAGCCACATCGGGCGGTTCAACATAAATGCCTTTACATAACCGTAAATTGACCGGGGTATATTCTGAATGAAAACCTGCCAGATATTCAAGATCAGCAGGTGTACGCTTCAGATAAGCCTGAACCACCAGCCCTACATGAAAGGGGAAAAGCTCATGAAGTCGCCGGTATAACTCAATTTCCCGATCCACACAACCACTGTCTTCCATATCAATGCGAACAAAGGATTGATATTTAACTGCCTTCTCCACCACTTGTCTGATATATTCAAAACAAGTCTCATAGTCGATAAGCATACCAAAAGCAGAGGGTTTCAGCGAAAAGGTTGCAGGCAAGTTCTCCTGCCCGAAACGATCGATCATGGACATATAAACCTCTCTGGTCTCGCGGGCCTGACCAAGATCCCGGATATACTCACCAAGGTGGTCAAGGGTAACACTAGCCCCTTCAACAGCAAGTTCTGAAGTTACCTGAAGGGCATCCTCAATATCTTTGCCTGCTATGTAACGACGCGAAAAAAGCCAAACAAACTTTTTAGGCATATAGGGCAACATGGATGCAATCAATTTATTCACCATATCAACAAATAATTATTAGCCTGACAAAAAGAATGGGTTAAAAGCTGGGAAGGGTCAGAAAATGACTCCTGCCGAACCGGCATGTCTAACCACCTGTTCGGCTTTAGTAAAATTCCCATATTCAGGTGGTAAAAAAAATGACACTTCTCACCGAGTTGCACATAAATACCATAATCTGATAAAATTCATGTTTTCCCCGCCCTTCCGATGAGTTCACTCAAGAATGTCTCCTCCCGGAAAAGACTCTTCAATATTATCCGCCCCTGTTTCCACTCCTGAAAACCCGGGCTTGGTCAAAGATTAGGTGCAGAGGCAGAGAAATTGATCAATTCGAAACAGGGGGGGGTATAACCTGCCTTATTCATAAATCATCTGGTCCAAAGCCCAACTAACTGCGAAATACAACCGTACTCGAAAAAAATGAGTTGAAAATAGTTCACTATTGACTTTCGTCGAACTTCGTATTCCCTTCATCATTTTTTCTGCGATTAATTGTATTTCTTGTTATTTGAGCTTTTCATTACCAATAGATCGTTAGATTATTAGAAATAAGATGTAAGAAAATTCGTATAACACTGATACACTGTAATTTAACCTGAAAAATGCCGGAATTTTAAACAATTGAATTACAAGGTATTGCAAAAGTTTAACGGACTATTGATTACGACAATTTATGAATAAAGCAGAATAAAAACCTCCCGATTTTTTTTATATTTGTTAGGAACAGCAGAACCAATCGTTTAACAAAAATCAAAACAGTCATGAAATTTTCACTTCCACAATTACCCTACGAACTCGATGCCCTTGAACCACACATTTCCAGGAAAACACTGGAATTTCACTACGGAAAACACCATCAGGCCTATGTCAATAACCTGAACAACCTGATTCCGGGCACCAGATTCGAGAATGCCGACCTTGAGACCATCATCAAAGAAGCTGATGGCGGAATTTACAATAATGGGGCCCAGGTATGGAATCATACCTTCTATTTCACATCATTCTCCCCCAAAGGCGGAAATGCCCCCACCGGACCACTCGCTCAAACAATCGATGAAGTATACGGCTCTTTCGAAGACTTCAAAAAAGAGTTTAACAAAGCCGCCACTACTCTTTTCGGCTCCGGCTGGGTATGGCTGGTAAAGAACAGTGACGGGAAAGTTGAGATCATAAAAGAGAGCAATGCAGGTAATCCCTTACGCAACGGGCTAACCCCCATTCTTACCTGCGATGTTTGGGAGCACGCCTTTTATCTCGATTATCAGAACAGAAAACCCGAATATCTGGAAAATTTCTGGAAATGTGTAGATTGGGACATTGTAGGCAAAAGATTTTAGCCTGATTAATTCATGAATTTTCTTCATGGTAAACCAAGTAGGCCGGACAAATAACTTTTTTTTTCAAACAAACAAAAATAAATGAACAACTTAAAGGATCTGATCAGACGCAATCGCAGCTATCGACGTTTTTACCAGGATGTAAGTATCCCGGAATATATGCTCGAAGGTTTTGTTGACCTGGCACGTTTATCTCCCTCGGCACGCAATGCGCAAACCCTGAAATATTTCATTTCCTGCGATGCCGACACCAATGCCAGGATCTTTCCACAACTTTCCTGGGCCGGCTATCTCAAGAACTGGCAGGGCCCGGAAGAAGGAGAACGGCCTTCGGCTTATATCATCATTCTCAATGACACCAACATTTCTGACAATTATTTCTGCGATGACGGGATTGCCGCCCAGAGCATCCTTCTGGGTGCAGTGGAACAAGGGTTCGGCGGATGCATTGTCGGCTCGGTAGACCGGCTCAAACTTTCAAAAGAGCTGAACATTCCATCTCATCTAAAAATCGTGGAAGTAATTGCTCTCGGAAAACCCAAAGAAGAGGTGGTCATTGAAGAAGTCAAGGAGGGGGATATAAGATACTGGCGGGATGAAACGCAAATTCATCACGTTCCCAAACGGCCACTTGACGAGATTATCGTCAAATTTTAACCGGAACATTTTATTTCTACCATGCTTACCCCCGGAGAAATCCATTATTCCGGGGGTACGTATTGTTACGATATACTCAGAATAACAACGATTCCTCTATTTCTGGTCGGCAAGCTCCACATTCATGGCCACATCTTCACCGCGGTCGTTACTCACAATTTTAAAACGCACCTGATCACCGGGTTCAAGGTCATTAAAATCACAACCAACAACGGCTTCATAGTGGAAAAACAAGTTTTCGGGCGGGTATTTGATAAAACCGTATCCCGATTTGACTGATAGAATAGTGCTGATCTTAAACTCACCATTCTCTTCTCCCTCCTGAGCAGGAGGCACTTCCCTGCCGTTTGACCTTGATGCCGACTCCCGTGAGACAAACAATTTTTCCATCAGGGGAGCTTCATCTTCATCAGGATGATTGATGACCTCCTCCATATAAACCGGATAAGTGACTACATCCAACAGATCCTGTGAAGTACGCGTGACGCGATGATTCCCGTAGTCATCCCGATACTCAAAATCCCACGAAAGTAACATAATGCGGGTCCCCAGCGAATTGAGCTTTCTCGCCAAAGGAACATAATCACTATCGGAAGCGATCAGAACAATCACATCAAACCTTTTGTAAAAAGCCAGTTCAAAGGCCTCGAGGGCCAGCCATACGTCTATACTCTTGTCATAACGCTGGACGCTACTGTTTTTCAGTGGCAAATAGTGAGTGGTGATTCCTTCGGACAAAAGAATATCATCGAAGACCCGGTCGTAATACAAAAGATTGCCTTTCTGACTGGCTTCGGCAGCCCCCGGGCGGCTTCTGAAATAATGGGCATCCACGATCTGGCAATGGGGGTAACCATTGGGAACATATTCCAATGTGGCAATTTTATTACGAATAAAATCGTGAAGTCCTGAAATACTAATGCGACTGTGCTTTTCGTGAACGTAATTGTAATAATTACTTACATGAAAAAAATAATTTCCATCATAAAATACTCCTATACGTATCAACTCTTGTCTTTCTTTTTTTAGATTCATTTTCTAATCATTATACTCATATCTCATTCAATAGCTACTTATCCCTGATCAAATGCACTGCTCCCTCCTCTTTGTGGACTTCCTCCTCATTATAGCCTTCAGCCCTGATGTAATAAAAATAGACGCCGGGCGATCCTGTTTTGCCGCCAACAGTTCCGTCCCACCCTTTTTTCGGGTCCTTGCTTTCATACACCTTGCGTCCCCACCTATTAAAAATCACCATTTCAAATTCTTTCAGGGATCGATAAGCCACACGGAATTCATCATTAATGCCGTCGCCATTGGGGGTAAACACATTAGGCACATCGAGTTCCGATTCCCACACATCAACAATATAAGGATCACTCACATCTTCACACTCGTCGCCAACCACCCGCAGAGTAACGCTATCAGTGCCTTCTTCGGTGAAAACCACTCTGGGATTTTGCTCCACTGAATGACCGGGACTGCCAAACGTCCATTCGAGTGCATTTATCGGTCCCTCTGACTCGTTGGAGAAATCAATTTCAATAGGAGCCGATCCCTGCGTTTCGTCGTGCCGCTCATGCTCCGGGTCGTCTTTTAAAACATCAGCTTCGAAGTCAGCCATAACCGCTATAGCCCCATAATCAACCGATGCCTCCTCCTGATGCCCAAAACGGTCGGTCACGGTAACCACATAGGTCATGTCCTCATAAGGGGCATCAAATTCAACAGGATTTCCACTTTGTTGTTCATCCCCGGGCGGGATTGTTGTCCACTCAAAAGCCAATTGATAATCAACCCCACCAACAGATCCATCGGCCGGATCATAAAACAGCAACGGAATGCTATCGCTCTCAGCACTTAATTCAACACTGAAACAATCATCATAATCGACAGCAGCCTCAATATTATTCAGTCCCTGGGTGTTGTAGACCCAGCAACGCTCTTCGGTGATATTACCCTCCGAATCTTCCGCCACCACACGATAACCCCCGATCTCATCCACAACAACCTGATCGCTTCCGGAGGTGAGGGCATTATCCCAGGAATTGTCGGTCGGGTCATGCCGAAACCAGCTAAAATCGAGATCTTCATCCCCGGTTTCATACCTGAGAACCATCGGAGCATCCGGCGGAAAACAAAAAACCGGATCGTCGGGGGTCGTGGTTTCATAGCTGGTTTGAGCGGTCACGGCTCCGTCAGCCGTTAACTGGCTCCAAACCCGCCCGGTGAACGACACAACAAACAAAAGAAGCAAAAGAGTAATATTACGTGCTTGCATTACGGGAAAAATACTGTTTTTTACAAAGATGCAAAGTTATACCAAATAAAACGGCAACCATTTTATAAAATTGCATTCGGTTTTTATATCAAATTCTCTCAGAAAGCGATGGTCCTTATACAATAATCTTCACTAAGGATTTCTTATCTTTGGTCACGAAATTTTAGCCGGGGCAAACAATTTAAATACATTTGTCGGTATACAACAGACCGGTAGATTTTTAAATATAAATTTAAGCAATAGATCGTTAGATTTTTAGATGTTAGATGTAAGATGAATCGTATAACACTGAAAATATGCATTTTGACACAAAGAGCCATTTAAATATAAACAATTGAATCAAAGGCTCTTGCAAAAGTTTAACGGACTATTGTTAAGATTACTCGTATAAAATTAATAATCTGCATCTTAGAAGAAACAATGCGCATTTTTTGTACAATTCATCATAAATCTGAAATCTACAGATCAATAGATCGTTAGATTTTTAGATATTAGATTTAAGATGAATTATATAATGCTGATATACTGTTATTTATCATGAAAAACCTCAAAGATTTAAACGACTGAATTACAAGGCCTTGAAAAAGTTTAACGGACTATTGCAGATCTAATGCGGTAAAAATTCTGACGCAGAACGGTTTTAACTAACATACCAACAATGCATCAACAAACACCACGACATATTCATAAAACTATTCTTCTGATACCAGCGATCCTCTTCCTTACAGGATGCACATCCAGGGACCAAAGCGATAAAGAGAAAGAGAAACCAAGCCCTGTGACGGATCTTCCAGCCCGGCAAATCGAACGCTGGGAAGAAGATAAGCTATCTCTTTTTATTCATTTCGGGGTTTACGCTTCCCTTGCCGGAAGCTGGGATGAAACAAAGATAGACGGACCGGCCGAGGAGATATGGGCACACGCCAATATGTTCAGGGACGATTATGAAAAAGTTGCCCGGGATTTTAACCCGGATAAATGGGATGCTGAAAACTTCGCCGACCTTGCGCGTAATATGGGCACACGAACCATTATTTTATCTGCCAAACACTTCGACGGATTCTGCTTGTTCGATACCGAGACCACACGCTTTAATTCCGTTGATTTCACCCCTCTTGATCGCGACCTGACAGAAGAGATGGCAGAAGCTTGTAACAATGCGAATATCCGGCTGGGCATTCGTTTTTCTTTGACCGACTGGCACCTGCCGGAAGCTTATTCGATGGCCGGACACAATGCCAATCCTGTTCCTGAAGCGCACCACCGAACCAATCTTCAACAAATCAGAGAACTACTCACCAATTATGGTCCAATTTCAGAGATCCATTTTCATTCGGGGCTCAACACCCCTGAACAAAGCCGTGAGTTGCACGACCTGGTGAAAGAGATTCAACCCCAATGCCTCATTAATAATGGTATAGGTCATGATCAAGGCGATTTCATTTCAACAGAGTTCAATCAATTCCCATCTCACAATATTGACGCCCCCTGGATCTTACCAGCCTCACTCCACCCCTCAACACTGGGACACCATGCAGACCTTGATCGGGAACCTGCTCTGGAAGTAGCCAGGAAAAAAGTGCGGGAACTGGTTAGTGCCATATCTTCGGGCGGAAATTATGCCCTCAATATAGGCCCTAAGGAGGATGGCTCCATCAGCGAATATGAAGAGGAGACCCTTCGTCATATAGGAAGGTGGATCAAAGTTAACCGCAAAGCCCTTTTCAATAGCGGAAAAAATCCCTTCTCCGAAGATTCGCCTTACTGGAAAGCAACCCATAACGAAAACAATCTTTACATCTTCGTGGATTCTGTTCCCGATTCGGATATCATAGAGATCAAAGGCCTTAACAATGAAATAGAAGGGGCGCGTTTTCTCGGTAGTGGCATTGAACCCGAATTCTCCAACAGCGAGGGCAATGCACACGAAATCACCTGGACTTCTCCGGCAATGGCAGATCCTATGGGACTACCTGTTATTGAAGTGGATCTGAAAGATCCGGTAGAGATCAGGCGGGGAGAAACCATCGAATTTCATTCTGAAGATACAATCAAACTCGTTCAGGAAGATGCCAACAAAAAAATGAGTATTTCAGGCGGTGACCGGTTTTCTTCTGTCCCCTCTGTCACCGGCTTTGGATGGAACATCAGCACCGACACAGAACTGAATGCTAACCTCAGATTCACCGAATATGAAAAGGATCGGGAAATTTTGATCAGAACAAACAAAACCGAAACCAACATCGAACTGAAAGGAGAAGAAGCGGGAATGATCCAGAATGCCACCGACACTCTGGAAACCGGGAACATATATCGCTCAAAAACATTTTATGGCCCACTTGACAAAGTCCATGTCAATCCCTTCGGCAATAACCGGCTCCAAATCTCAAAAGATTCATGGATGGCTACGGGTGAGAAATCAGGACTTGAGATCCCCCCCCTGCCCATGAGTTCACATTACTATTATTTAGAAATAGAATCGGAAGTGGCACAACAATCCTTTTATGAGATAACTGGCAATGACGGAATCCAGGTCTGGCTCAACCAGGAAGTAATCAACCTTTCAAGAAATACAGAGCCAGGCACTCCATTGAAAAAGCAATTTGTGCTGGACATTGAAAAGGGCAAAAATATACTCCTGATCAAAAATTACAACCGGTCAGGCACTCAGGATCATTTCGCGCTTACCCCCCGGCACGGATCAAGCTGGTACAGCCAGAAAGTTGTGATACCCGAAGGGTCAAGATCGATACAAATTACAACTAAAGATCACACAGACAGGCATAAAGACATTGATCTGCCCAACTTGTCTGTGGTTTTAACACAAAACCAATAAAGAATTTCTATATTGGACCCGTTCAAATTTTGGGAAGAACAGATTCATCCCCAGTTAAACATTTGGCCCGCTTTGCAGACCAAAACCAACTAAGAAACAGGCGATTTTGTGGAAAATTATCTCGAACAACTTAACAAAGCCCAACGCGAAGCAGTAGAAAACACCGAAGGCCCCGCCCTTGTCATCGCCGGGGCAGGATCGGGTAAGACACGGGTACTCACCTTCCGGATCGCTCACCTGCTCAGCAAAGGTGTGGCACCATGGTCGATCCTTGCCCTGACTTTTACAAACAAGGCGGCAAGGGAGATGAAAGAACGCATTGGACAGATCGTGGGACAGGAAGTAGCCTCAAAACTGTGGATGGGAACCTTCCATTCTATTTTTGCCCGGATATTGCGCACAGAAGCCGAATTACTGAAATACCCCAAGTCTTTCACCATATACGACACAACCGATTCCAAAAGCCTCATAAACAGCATTCTGAGAAATAAAAAACTCAACAAGGAAAAAGCGTATAAGCCGGGGGCAGTTCTCGGGCGCATCTCTTCGGCCAAGAACGACCTGATAGTGCCCGCAGCATATGCCCGCGACCCTCAGAGAACATCGGCCGATGCCGCTTCAGGTATCCCCATGATGCCCGAAATATACGAAACCTATGTACGTGAATGTTTCAAGGCAGGTGCAATGGACTTTGATGATCTGCTGCTTAACACCAACATACTTTTTCGCGATTACCCCGATGTATTGGCAAAATATCAGGAACGCTTCAGGTATATCCTGGTTGACGAGTATCAGGACACCAATTTTTCCCAATACCTGATTACCCGGAAACTGGCCGAAAAGCATAAAAACATATGCGTGGTAGGTGACGATGCACAAAGCATCTACAGCTTCAGGGGAGCTAAAATTGAAAACATCCTGAATTTTCGGAACGACTACCGTGATTACAAACTCTTCAAACTCGAACAAAACTACCGCTCAACCCAAACCATCGTAAACGCTGCCAACAGCATAATAGCGCGGAACCAGGGACAGATACAAAAAACTGTCTATTCACAAAATGACCCCGGCCACAAAATCAACCTGGTACAAGCACACTCCGATGTGGATGAAGGTTTTATCGTGATCAACGACATCAATGAAAAGCGACTTCGGCACCATTATCAGTATAAAGATTTTGCCATCCTCTATAGAACCAACGCCCAGTCGCGAATATTTGAGGAAGCATTGCGCAAGAAGAGCATGCCTTACAAAATATACGGGGGACTTTCATTCTACCAGCGAAAAGAGATCAAAGACCTTCTGGCATATCTCAGAATGACTGTAAACCCCAGGGACAATGAAGCTCTGAAACGCATCATCAACTATCCAGCCCGAGGTATTGGAAAAACCACCATGGAAAAGCTCGAAGCCCTGGCCAACCAACACAATGTGAGCATCTGGGATGTGATAACCAATCCGGCTCTCCCCAACACCGGCATCCATACGGGAACACTGAAAAAACTCAATAGTTTCACCCGGCTTATTGCAAGTTTCATCAGCCAGTTGTCCAACATGTCTGCTTACGATCTCACCAGTGAGATAGCAACCCAAAGCGGCATATTGAAAGAACTCCATCAGGACAAATCACATGAAAGTCAAACCCGCCTTGAAAATCTGGAGGAACTTTTCAATGCCATCCGTGAATTCTCGGAAAGCCGGCAGGAAAGCGGGGAAACCAACGGACTGGCAGATTTTCTGGAAGAAGTTTCCCTCCTTACCGATCAGGATACGGACAAAGCTGACGACATCGATAAAATCACCCTGATGACCATCCATGCGGCCAAAGGACTGGAATTCAAGAACGTTTACATAGTCGGGGCAGAAGAAGGTTTATTTCCATCAGCCATGGCTGCAACCTCAGGTGCCGGACTTGAAGAAGAACGCCGCCTTTTCTACGTAGCCCTGACCCGCGCTGAGGAACATGCCACCCTTTCCTGTTCACGCAGCCGGTATAAGTACGGTGAGCTCAATTTTGCAAGACCAAGCCGGTTTCTAGCAGAGATCGACCAGTCGTATCTCAATATACCTGAAGAAAACCAAAGTTTTGCCCCCAAAAAAACCAGAACATCACCCCGTTCTGCCGGGCAAAGCGCTCATACGGAGGAAAAAAAAGGATTCAAATCCGGAGAAAAAGAAGATCCCAAAAACAAAAAACAGTTCAATTTTTCCGGGAAATCATCACAACCCAGGTTTAACGCTGAAGATCTGGCTGCTCCAAACCACATTCAGCCTGGCATGGTTGTTGAGCATGATCGGTTCGGGCAAGGGAAAGTGCTCCATCTTGAGGGAGAGACACCCAATGTAAAGGCCACGGTATTTTTTAATAATGCGGGACAGAAACAATTGTTGCTAAAATTTGCCAAACTTAAAATAATCTCTTAGTTTTGTAATGTAATTAAGCTACAAAAGATTACGATCCATTACTCGTTGTACTTACCGAAGGCCATTGTTGTTTGCTGAAAATATTCCCGGCAAATCCTTTTTTATTAAATGTAAAAACCGATATTTGCGAACCATTAGATGTCTTTTCAAAAACGGGTATATCATTTATATCTGACCCTGCATTAATTAGATGAGAGCCCTTATGTAAACGCGGCATGAGGTTTAACCGGTCATCTGTTTGTTTACCAGCAGGCAGATAAGGCATAGCTTTCGCGTAGCTTCAGCAAAGCTTACGCCCTACAAAGTTTAATCATCAAAAATGAGCCATTTTCGGATGAACCTGTCTGCCATCTTAGCACATCAAGTGCACATGCAATGATTTTTCCATCATACTTGCAAATCCTAAGCTTTAAACGTAAGGCAGGCGTAACCCTCAGCCCCGGCTTTATAGGGGAAGTAAGCAAGCCTTTATGGACTAGCATAAGTTAGTGTCAGTCTATAAATTCTGCAAAATATGTTACTTGAACATCACTCAACAGATAGCACATCAAACGTCGTATACTGACAGGAGAATGAGCCATATATTCATTTTTATTCTTAAAAATCCGTTTCCCGTAAAGATCAACTCTTCCACATAATGAAACGGAAACAGATCAAAGTCTAATATTTAAAACACCAATGGATTACAATTCGAACAGAAAAAAACTGGTATTACCTGAATATGGTCGCCATATTCAGAAAATGGTAGATCATGCCCGCACGATTGAAGATCGTGAAGAAAGAACACGCTTCGCAAAAGCGATCATCAACGTAATGGGTAATCTTTTCCCACACCTGCGTGATGTCAGTGACTTCAAGCATAAGTTATGGGACCATTTGGCCATCATGGCCGATTTCAAACTGGACATCGACTATCCTTATGAACCGCCGGCAAAGGAGAAATTTGAGGAAAAACCCAGCCCGATTTATTACAATCAGGGCAACATGACTTTCAAACATTACGGCCGGCTTGTCGAACAGATGATCTACAGAGCTTCCGAGATGGAAGAAGGCCCCTTAAAGCGCCATTTGATCATGCTCATAGGCAATCACATGAAAAAAGCCCTTTCGAGCTGGAATAAAGAAAACGCGGCAGACGATCGTATTCTTAAGGATATTGAACGGCTTTCAGAGGGTAAAATTAAGATCGAAGGGCAACCTAAAATTTCCGATTTCAGAGAACATCAGCCCGCTAACAATCATCAGAACCGGACCAGAAAAAAGTTCATCAGAAAAAACAATTAACAGAAAAATTTGACGATGAGCAGTTTTGAGATCAATGGTGGACAATTCCTCAAAGGAGAAATCACTCCCCAGGGAGCAAAAAACGAAGCCCTTCAGGTTCTTAGTGCATCCTTACTTACCCGGGAAGAGGTCACGATTGACAACCTTCCGGACATTCTTGATGTTAACAACCTCATCGATCTGTTGCAGGAACTGGGCGTGGAAGTACGGCGTGAAGGGCCCAAAAAATATTGCTTCAAGGCTGTTGATATTGATCTCGAATTTCTGAAAACTCCGGCATTCAAAAAAAGAGCCTCATCCCTACGGGGTTCGATCATGATCATGGGACCATTACTTGCCCGTTGCGGAAAGGCATTTTTCCCAAAACCCGGGGGTGATAAAATTGGACGCCGCAGAATGGACACCCATTTCTTTGGATTTGAAAAATTGGGCGCCACTTTCGACTTTGATTCAGAAGACATCTTTTATACCGTACATGCCAGCCACATGCAAGGGACATACATGCTCCTTGACGAGGCATCGGTCACCGGCACAGCCAACATCGTCATGGCCGCTGTCCTGACCCCGGGTACCACCACCATTTTTAACGCCGCTTGCGAGCCATACGTTCAGCAACTCTGCCGGATGCTGGTTTCCATGGGTGCACAAATAGATGGCATCGGATCCAACCTCCTGACAATAAAAGGTGTGACCAAGCTAAAGGGATGTGTACACCGTGTGCTTCCCGATATGATTGAAGTTGGAAGCTTCATTGGTTTGGCCGCCATGACGGGAAG
This sequence comes from Marinilabilia sp., assembly GCA_046483585.1. Lineage (GTDB taxonomy): Bacteria > Bacteroidota > Bacteroidia > Bacteroidales > Marinilabiliaceae > Marinilabilia. The sequence continues at coordinate 435 of JAWOCV010000112.1, read as the reverse complement.
TGAACTCACCATAAAAGATGCCGCCACCGCCCATCTGGGGCTTATTCCAATGGCTTTCAAAAGAATGGGCATCAATATGCACATTAGCAACGACGCCATTTACCTTCCCCCTGCACAAAAGTATACCATCGAAACCTTCATCGACGGTTCCATTATGACCATTGCCGATGCCCCCTGGCCGGGACTCACCCCCGACCTGCTCAGTGTTTTCCTGGTTGTGGCCACACAAGCCAACGGAAGTGTTCTTATACACCAGAAAATGTTTGAAAGCCGTCTTTTCTTTGTGGATAAACTCATCGACATGGGTGCACGCATTATTCTATGCGACCCACACCGGGCCACAGTTATTGGTTTAAACCGCGAGACCTCCCTGCGGGGAAGTGTTATGACTTCCCCTGACATACGGGCAGGCGTTGCCCTTCTTATAGCAGCCCT
>JAWOCV010000278.1:0-2929 GCA_046483585.1 Marinilabilia sp. | reverse complement strand
GGCGGGATTCAGGGAATTGCTTGGGGGAAAAGAAGCTATGGGACAGTGGCTGGATGAACTTTTTACTGCTCCCAGTGACATTGAAGGGGAAGAGGCCAGTGCCGATATTACCGGACTCATCGGACAATATGCCCATGGCAATGAGCCAAGTCACCACGTGGCCTATATGTACAACTATACCGACCGTCCATGGCGTACCGAAGAAGTGGTGGATTCTGTTCTTTATAACTTTTATCTGCCCGAACCGGAAGGCATTATAGGCAATGAAGACTGTGGACAAATGTCGGCCTGGTATGTGATGAATGCGTTGGGCTTTTATCAGATGGCGCCGGGTGAACCTGTATATACAACAGGCCGTCCTGTGGTAGATGAAGCCGAAATTCAACTCAGTGATGGTGTTTTTGAAATCAAAGTACACAATAACAGCCAAAACCATAAATATGTGGAGAGGGTCGAACTGGATGGGAAAACGCTGGATGACCGCACTTTCAGACACAAAGATATACAGCCCGGTAGCGTATTGGAATTTTATATGACGGCCGAGCGTTAAGAGGGCAGCAAAAAATGGCCCGCATGATTGTTCCGGTCATTGGTAACGTTATGGAGTGGCATGCCGTGGAAATATGTAGACGGAAGGAGGCAATTCCGTTTTTATATCAAATCGTACTGCTTGAATACCATGGCGGCCGCTCCGCTGCAACCGCTTCCGTTGCCCAGTGATGAAGTTTTGATGTTTAGGAATCGCAGTGGCACGGTCAGCGCTGTTTTGTTCATGCCGGTTTTGATGGAATCGGTGAACATATAGCCTGCCTGGGCAAATTTTCCGCCTATGATGACCAGTTCCGGATTGAGCAGATTCACAATATTTCCCAGTGCCATGCCCAGGGTTTCGCCCATACTTTGTAACAGGGAAATGCTGAGTCCGTCTCCCTTGTCGGCTGCTGACAAGATATCGTCATAACGAATGTCCTCCGGAGATTTATTGTTCACGGCAAGGGAGATACCACCCTCTTTAATAGCCGATTTAAAATTTTCTTCCAGGGCATATCCCGATACTTCCATGCCCAGACAACCACGTTTACCACAAATACATAGTTTTTGAGAATTTCCCATTTGCATGTGTCCGAACTCACCGGCAAACCCCATCCCCCCGGTAATGATCCGGTTATTGGCGATGATGCTCATGCCCAAACCCCGGCTTACGTTAAGGATCAGGGCATGACGTGCTTCTTTTGCCTTTCCGAGAACCTGCTCGGCCAATCCCATGATGTGGGTGTCGTTGTCGATAAAAACCTGCTTGTCAAAACGGTTTGAAAGATAAGTGGCTAGCGGCTTCTCCGTGAAGGTAAAGAAATTGTAAGACTCGCCGGTGTTGCTGTTAACCCTCCCGGTGATGCCCATGCCAATGCCCAGAATATGCTCTTTGGAAATTTCGCACTCTTCCATCGCCTCCTCTGTGAAGCTGATAACATTTTCGAGGCACTCCTTGTCGTCTTCTAGCTTGAATTGTTTGTCCTGCTTTTCGAAAACCACTTTTTGGTCGAGGCGTACCACAGAAATGCTGATCCTTTTGAACAGGATCTCAACCCCAACGGCATAAAACCTCTGAATGTTAAGTTTGTAAAGAGTAGGGCGCCGGCCATTGTCTGTCTCCTTCTTTCCTTCTTCCATAACCAGATCATCGGCCATGAGCTCGTTTAGAAGTTTTATAATGGTCGGTGTACTTGTTTTGATTTGTTTTTGTATGTCCGGGATGGTCAGTGGGCCTTCTGCTTTCGACAGTGCCCTGATGATCTTTTTCTTCTGCTTGGCCTGCCTGCTTTGGTTGCTGACTTCCTCGGGCTCCGCTAATACTGTTTTTAGACTCATCATTAATTTATTAAACGCCATACAAATTTTAAATTTTTTTTTAAACTTACCAAGAGTTTTCTGATAATTGATCTATAAAAGCGGCTTGTAAAGCGTTTTGAGGTTGATATTGCCTGAAATATTCATGGGGTTCATTGATAACAGGCATTGTAATCTTTGATCATGGTCGTCAGGTATTCCCTGTCAGACAGTGATGAATGTGTATTGGTCTTTTGTTCGATGGCCCGGCGGGTCTTTGTCATTAACTCGATGTAGGAGTCGGGGCGTTTTTCAGGATCTGCAGTGGTCTGAAGCACTTCTTTGATGGTTTGTACATCAGAGTCTGACAATCTTTCTGCTTCCGGGAAGCGGGGTTGATAATTTTCATCTACTTCCATCCACAAAGATTGGTTGAGATGGGCGTTATTGCTGGTTTTCAGCACGGTTGTGCCGGCAGCTATATCGCCCAGTCTTTGACCTTTTCCGTTTATTATGATGATAAGTGTGGCAAGTGCTCCGGAAGTAAATGTTATATCGAACAGTCTGAATATCCACCTGATGAAACAGCTTCCGGGAGTGAGCTGATGGCCGTCTGATTTGAAGACTTTTGTATGCATCACCCGTTTTCCTGGGCTTTGCCCGTTGAAGAGCAATTCGAAGATGAGGTGATAGAATACTACCGGGACAATAAGCAGCAGCATCCACCAGGCAACTGATAATCCGAGCCAGTTGAGCAATCCGAGAGCCATGGCTATTCCATACAATGCGATAATGGCCATGTCAACCAGATAGGCCAGGATGCGATCGGCAATACTGGCTACGGGAAATTCCAGAGATACGTTTTGTGTTGTATTAAGTTCAATTGTTTCCATTTGAGAAAGGGAAAGTTTGGTTTTAAGGCACCACAAATGTAATAAATTATTTTTATGCGATAAATAATTTTGTTTTGATTATCAGTTTGTTTTGTGTGTATCGGCCATCCCTTTAAAGGTGTCTTATGAACAAAATCTTAGAGGTTCTTTCTTTTGGCTTAGGATTTTTTAATTAAATTGGCAGGAGAATTTATTGGGATCTTTATGCG
>JAWOCV010000223.1:0-18159 GCA_046483585.1 Marinilabilia sp. | reverse complement strand
GATTTTAAAAATGGCTGGAAAGAAAGGACTCACTGCTGGCAGTAATATCGCAATTATATTTTTTGGTTTTAAGGTTGTTATACATGATTGATTCTTGTGTTTTTAAAATATGAGGTAATAATCGAAGTATGGTCAATGGTTTAAAACTCATTCACTTTTGTGCAATTCCACTCGTCACTTTACCTTCTCATTAAGAAGATTATTGGTAACACAATGAAGCAAACTGTCGCTTTTGGCATGAATTCCACGGACAATAGTGATTCATAGCTTAACATTTTTCAGATATTTTTTGCATATTTGACTAAACGTTTTTTTTGACCTTCCCGCTATTTCAATAGTTTGTTAGGCTTTTGCAAGCATTTGTTGTTCAATTGTTTGAGACTAAAAAGTTCTTTGTATTATAATACATTGGTGTCCGATAAAAAAATGGAGATTGCTTCACTTCGTTCGCAATGACGGGGACGCAGTGGAATTTATGGATGGGGTGGGGTCAATTTTCGGCTTTACCGAAAATTGACCCCACCCATCACTCCGAATCCTGATAATCAACGTCATTGCGAACGAAATGACGCAATCTACCACTGTTTAAATAAATTCCCCGGACAATAGTGATTAAAGTACAGATTATCAACAATACATGAATCATCTTAAATCTAAAAATCTAACAATCTATTGGCCATTTAATTTCTCACTATAAAGAAAATGCCATATTAATTTAATTTAAGTCTTTTGTTATGAAGAATTTTTCAAGACGACAGTTTATTCAAAACACCCTGGTGGGAGCGGCAGGTCTGGCTGCATTACCTCTTTTGCACAGTTTTCGTGCAGGGGCTAACGACACCATCCGGATTGGTTTTATCGGGCTGGGCCAACAAGCCATAAACCTTCTCAATGGGTTTGGCCGCATTCCCGGGGTAAAAATTGTTGCCGGAGCCGATGTTTACGGTATTAAAAGAGAACGATTTGAACAGCAGGTAAAAGCGTTTTATAAGGAAAGGGATCAATCGGTAGACGTCAGTACCTATAAAGATTACCGGGCGATCATTGACAGGAAGGATATAGACGCCGTTGTGATTGCAACACCTGATCACTGGCATGCATTGATGGGTATTGAAGCTTGTAATGCCGGGAAGGACATTTATATGGAGAAGCCTATCACCTTTACCATAAAAGAGAGTTTGAAACTGGCTGAAGCTGTTCGGAGGAATCATGTGATATTTGCCACCGGCAGTCAGCAACGGTCGGACAGGAACTATCAGCATGCAGTGAATATGGTACACCGCGAAGCGGAGGGTTTTGGACATTTAACTAAAGTCAATGCTTATGTTGGCCCGGGGCCGGATCCTTACGATCTGCCCGAAGAAGAAGTTCCCTCGGACCTGGACTGGAAGGAATGGTTGGGACCGCTTCCTTATGTGCATTATAATTCAGATCTCAATCCACCCATATCACTGGATCCGCCTGAAAATGAAACCTTCTGGGCTAGGTGGCGTTATTTTAAAGAAACCGGCGGTGGTTTTACCTGCGACTGGGGTGCTCATAATTTTGATATCGGTCAGTGGGGATTGAAGAAAGATTACAGCGGACCTGTAAAAGTCATCCCTCCCGGGTATCAGGACGCAGAATACCTGACTTTTGTTTATGACAACGGTCTGGAAATGACCAATGAGCCTTATGACGAAGAGAAGACCAGAGGTGTAAAATTCTGGGGCAGTGACGGATGGATAGAGGTTTCCAGAGGGCATCTGGCAGCATCCGATGATTCATTGCTTATCCGGGAAGATGACCGGGATGGTGAAGATATGTATGAAAGCAGCTCAGGTCATCTGGAGAATTTTATTCAGGCCGTTCGTTCACGCATTGATCCCATCGTCCCCGTTGAAATAGGTCAGCGAACCGTCACTTGTTGTATCCTTGGTAATATTGCCTACGAGCTGAACAGGCCGGTCAGATGGTCACCGGAGGAACAGTATTTTGTAAATGACCCGGAAGCGGCGAAATTCTTTCACAGGGCTTACGAAAATGGGTATAAATTGTAATAAATAATCGTGCAAATGAGTAAACTCACAAGAAGGAAATTCGTTCAAACAACACTGGCTGTTGGTGCCGGGGGATTGTTGTTGCCCCATAAGCTGAATGCAGGTGAGAGAGAAAATGAGATGTCTCCCTCACTTAAAGATAAAAAAATTCTCTATGTTTGGGGAGGATGGGATGGCCATGAACCCGAAAAATCCGTTGATATTTTTGTTCCCTGGTTAAAATCGGAAGGTGCAGAAGTCGTGGTTTCTGACACACTGGATAGTTACCTCGATGAGGAGTTGATGCGTTCCAGGGATCTGATCATTCAGATCTGGACCATGGGCGAAATAACTGAAGACCAGGAAAAAGGACTTCTCAAAGCGGTCAAGAATGGTGCCGGTCTGGCAGGCTGGCACGGTGGCACGGGAGATTCTTTCAGGAACAATGTGGAATACCAGTTTATGGTGGGTGGTCAATGGGTTGCCCATCCCGGTGGTGTAATCGATTACCGGGTGAACATAACCAATCGTGAGGATCCTGTAACGGCCAAATTGGACGATTTTGATATGAAATCGGAACAGTATTACATGCACGTTGATCCCAATGTAAAAGTGTTGGCTACCACCACTTTCTCTGGCGAGCATGCCTCATGGATCGATGGATGTGTGATGCCGGTTGTCTGGAAAAAATACTATGGAGAGGGGAGAGTGTTTTACTCTTCACTGGGGCATGTTATGGCAGATTTTGATGTTCCCGAAGCTCTTGAAATCCAAAAGCGCGGGATCACTTGGGCGGCTGAAAGCAAATACCATCCCAGGGAACATTGGAAGGAACCGGTATATGGAAAGTAAATATGGTTCGACAAAATTGTAATTATAGACGCTTTTCTCATTCGGATTTGTCCGTTCATCCATAAAAAAACCCTGTAACCTTAAAAGGTTGCAGGGTTCTTTGCGTTTTTAGCTTTTGTGATCCCGGAGGGACTCGAACCCCCAACCTCCTGGGCCGTAACCAGGTGCTCTATCCAATTAAGCTACGGAATCGGTGCTGTAAGCAGGTGTTTTGCTCAAATGCGGTGCAAATATAAGGAAAATATTGATTTATCTGCAAATTGTGGAGTGAAAATTTAAAACCGAATGGTGGTCCAATACAGGGATTGCTGCAGGTTGTGAGTAGAGATTGCACGCAAGTATTTGGTTTTACCATTTCGATAATGGCATCTGAAATTAATCAGGTTATGAATGGACGGAGGAAAAAGCATTTGAAATATTATAAGAATAACCAATGTTACCAGTTAATAAAGTATATTTTTGTCATGTGAAAACTATGTTTTTGTAAATAAATAATTTCTCCGCCGTATCAATTGTTATTATGAGTGCGGTATAAAAAGGTATATTTTTGTCAAAATCGAGGCGTTTTAAATTTTTGTACCGGAGTTAACTGATTGTTAATGAGGATGCAAAAATTTCAAACAACGAAGAGTTTGGCAATAAAGATGCTTTTTAGACCGGGCTCTATTATTAAATGCTTACGAATCAAAACATAAAACATGGCTAGACGCAGCGACATTGAAAAGGTGCTGATTATTGGCTCAGGTCCCATTATCATTGGACAGGCCTGTGAATTTGATTATTCAGGAACCCAGGCTTGTAAAGCTTTAAAGGCCCTGGGGTATAAGATCGTTCTGGTAAATTCGAACCCTGCTACCATAATGACCGATCCTGCCACCGCTGATGTAACCTATATTGAGCCTTTAAATGAGTACGCTTTAACGGAAATAATTAAAAAAGAGAGGCCGGATGCCTTGTTGCCCAATTTGGGAGGGCAAACAGCCCTGAATCTTTCCCTTACATTGGCCAACAAAGGGATTCTGGAAAAATATGACGTAGAAGTGATCGGGGTCAATCTCAAGGCTATTGAGAAGGGCGAAGACCGCACAGAATTTAAAAATTCCATGGTATCATTGGGGGTAGAGATGCCTAAAAGTACGGCTGTGGAATCGGTTGAAGCCGCCGAGAAAGTGGCTGCTGAGCTGGGGTATCCCGTTGTTATTCGACCTGCCTATACCATGGGAGGGACTGGTGGAGGACTGGTCTATAATCTTGAAGAATTGCGGACTATTGCGGCCCGTGGGATTGCCGCCAGCATGGTGAATCAAATCCTCGTTGAAGAATCGGTGCTTGGCTGGGAGGAGCTGGAGCTTGAAGTGGTCAGGGACGCCAAAAACCAGATGATCACAGTCTGTTTTATCGAAAATGTTGATGCCATAGGTGTGCATACCGGTGATTCATTTTGTACGGCTCCTATGCTTAATATATCAGAAGAATTGCAGGCCAAACTTCAGGATTATGCCTACCGCATCGTTGAATCGATTGGTGTTATTGGCGGAACAAATGTGCAGTTTGCTCACGACCCGAATACCGGACGGGTGGTTGTTATTGAGATCAACCCCAGGACTTCGCGTTCCTCGGCATTGGCATCAAAAGCCACCGGCTTTCCCATCGCCTATGTATCAGCGCTCCTGGCCGGGGGTGTCACACTTGACGAAATACCTTACTGGCGGGATGGAACCCTTGAAAAATATACTCCCGGGAATGATTATGTGGTGGTGAAATTTGCCAGATGGGCATTTGAGAAATTTGACGGGCTTACCGACAAACTGGGCACCCAGATGCAGGCTGTGGGTGAAGTGATGAGCATCGGTCAAACTTACAAGGAAGCTTTTCATAAAGCCATTCGTTCACTTGAGATCGGGCGTTATGGATTAGGTTTTGCCAAAGACTTTAATGAGAAATCGTTGGAGGAGTTGATGGTGATGCTTAATGATGCCACGAGTGAACGGCAGTTTATTATGTATGAAGCATTGCGTAAAGGTGCTTCCGTCGAAGAATTGTTCCAAAAAACCTATATAAACAGGTGGTTTATTTCACAGATGAAGGAGCTGGTTGATCTGGAAGAAAAAATTTTGGCCTGCAGAGGGGAAGAACTGCCTGATGATCTTTTGATCCGCGCCAAGAAAGATGGTTTTGCGGATAAATACCTTTCTCAACTGACCGGAATACCAGAGAAGTCCATCCGGGAGAAACGTAAGTCCCTCGGAATAACACAAGCCTGGGCACCTGTTCCCGTAAGCGGTGTTGATGAGGCGGCGTATTACTACTACTCCACTTATAACGCTCCCAATCAGGTACGTGTCAGCGACCGTAAGAAAATAATGGTGCTGGGGGGTGGCCCCAACCGGATAGGACAGGGCATCGAATTTGATTATTGCTGTGTGCATACTGCTTTTGCTCTTCGGGAGGCAGGTTACGAATCGATCATGGTGAATTGTAACCCCGAAACCGTTTCTACAGATTATGATACCTCCGACAAACTTTACTTTGAACCATTGACAGCGGAAGATGTGCTCAGCATTTATGAGAAGGAAAAACCCGAAGGCGTCATTGTCCAATTTGGTGGTCAAACGCCTTTGAACCTGGCTGAAGAACTCGAAGAGGCCGGCGTAAAAATATTAGGGACTTCCACGCAAACCATAGATATGGCTGAAGATCGTGATCAATTCAGACAGATCATGGAGAAATTGGAAATTCCGCAGCCGGAATCGGGAATGGCCAGTTCACTGGACGAAGCCCTTGATATTGCAGCCCGCATCGGTTATCCCCTGATGATAAGACCTTCATACGTATTGGGCGGACGTGCCATGCGCATCATCCTTGACGAAGAGATGCTGAAGCAGTATGTGAAATCGGCCGTCATAGTGTCGCCTGACAGACCATTGTTGCTCGATAAATTTCTTGAAGATGCCATCGAGGCTGAGGCCGATGCCATTTCTGATGGGAGCGATGCATTTGTTCCGGCCGTCATGCAGCACATTGAGTATGCCGGCATTCATTCCGGCGATTCAGCTTGTGTCATTCCTCCCGTGGTTATTTCTCAGAAGCACATTGATACCATGAAGGAGTATACCCGCAGAATTGCACTTGAAATGGATGTTAAGGGATTGATGAATATTCAATATGCCATCTTTGACGATGAGGTATATATTATTGAAGCTAATCCGCGCGCCTCGCGTACGGTTCCCCTGGTTTCCAAAGTATGTAATGTTTCAATGGTGTCCATTGCAACAAGTTTATTACTCGGAAAGGATTTGAAAGATTTCGGGTTGCAGGAGAAAACCTTCAGGCATTACGGAGTGAAGGAAGCGGTATTCCCATTTAATATGTTTGCAGAAGTTGACCCGTTGCTGGGTCCCGAAATGCGTTCTACCGGTGAGGTTCTCGGCCTTGCGGCTTCCTACGGAATGGCTTTCTTCAAATCACAGGAAGCTACAAAAATTGGGCTTCCGTTAAAGGGCAATATTTTGATTACTATTGGCGACAGGGACAAGGCCAAAACAGTGCAGGTGGCCAGGAATTTCATATCAATGCAATTTGGCATTCTGGCGACCAAAGGGACCGCCGGGTTTTTGAAGAACCATGGAATTAATGCTGAAGTTGTCAACAAAGTGCATGAAGGAAGACCCAATATTGTGGATGCCATTAAAAACGGCGAAATTCAGTTGGTGGTAAATACACCTGAAGGAAAGCTGAGCGAATATGATGACTCTTATATCAGGAAAAATGCCATCAAACACAACATACCCTACATAACCACGACCTCTGCTGCACTTGCCGCGACCGAAGGCATCAGAGAAAGATTAAAAGGTGAATACAAAGTAAAATCGTTGCAGGATTATCATCAGGAAATACAATAATTAGTGTCTTGCCATAAAGTACCACTTGCGTCGTTACGCCTGCCTGGCGGGTTATGAAAAAGAAACATACTGGTGTTTTGATTTAAAATTAATAAGACAGATGGATACTCTTATGCAAAACGGCAGACAGCCTTGCAACTGGCACTTTCTGAACAGACACATGACGAGAAACAAACGTTGCTTAATTTAAAGACGGACAATAATTATGAGCGGATTTTTTGGAAGCATTTCCAGACAAGATTGTGTGATGGATGTGTTTTATGGAACAGATTATCATTCTCATCTCGGTACCAAGCGGGCCGGGATGGCTTTTTTTTCTGGTGAAAAGGGATTTCAACGGGCCATTCACAGTCTTGAAGATGGTTATTTCAGGAATAAGTTTGAGAGCGATATCAAAGGCTTTTCCGGTCATTCGGGTATTGGTGTGATCAGTGATTACGAAGCACAGCCCATCGTGGTAACCTCACATCTCGGCCGTTTTGCTGTGGTTACAGCCGGTAAGATCAACAACATTGATGAGCTGGAAAGCCACTTCATGAAACACCGCAGCACTTTTTCCGAAACAAGCCAGGGGATGGTCAATCCCACAGAAGTTGTGGCCAAACTGATTGCCGAATGTGACGATTTTAAGTCGGGTATAAATAATGTGTTCGACAGGATAAAAGGTTCCTGTTCTTTGCTGGTGCTGACCGAAAACAGTCTGATTGCTGCACGGGATAAGCTTGGAAGAACGCCCATTGTTATTGGCAAAAAGAGGGATGGCTTTGCTGCATCTTTCGAAACCTGCGCCTTTCCAAATCTGGACTTTGAGATTGATTATTACATGGGGCCCGGTGAAATTGTGGAAATAACGGCCGATGGCTACATTCGTTTACGGGCACCAAACAACAAACTCCAGATTTGTACATTCCTGTGGGTTTATTATGGTTATCCGCCCTCGTTTTATGAGAACATCAATGTGGATGATACGCGCAACAGGTGCGGCATCGCCCTTGCCAGGGATGATGATGCCGATGCCGATTTTGTTGCCGGCATTCCCGATTCAGGCATCGGACATGCCATGGGATACAGCGGGGAAAAAGGCATTCCCCTGAAAAGGCCGTATGCCAAATATACCCCTACCTGGCCGCGCAGTTTTATGCCGCAAAACCAGGAAACCCGGGAGGTAGTGGCCAGAATGAAACTGATCACCAACCAGTCGGTGATAAAAGGAAAACGCGGAATATTTTTGGATGACTCCATTGTGCGCGGGACTCAGTTGAAAGACAATGTATGTCAACTCCACGACGGGGGAATCAAAGAAATACATATGAGAATTGCCTGCCCGCCATTGACCTATCCCTGCGAGTTTCTTAATTTCAGCCGTTCACGCTCCAGTCTGGACCTGGCGACCCGCAAAGCCATTAATCTTTTGGAAGAGGATGAAAATATTGACCTGCCGGCATACTCTGATTGGCGCACGGGAAAATATGCGGCCATGGTGGAGCAAATGAGAAAAAATCTTGATCTGACCTCCCTCAAATTCCAGAAACTTGACGATTTGGTTGAAGCCATCGGACTGCCCAAAGAAAAGCTGTGTACCCACTGCTGGGATGGGTCCAGTTGTTTTGACTGATTTTCAGGGAAGGTTCGGTCATGCCAGGTGTAATTCATTTCGGTCAGGGCCACAGTGTCACTATCTATGGGAATGGCGTGGTTTGTCCCAATTGTCTGTTTTATGTTTTATTTCATCTTGTGATAAGGCACGATTATATATATGACAATTATCTATTTTGCCTTTGAAACCACCAAGAATAACATCATCAAGTTCCAGGTCTTTTATTTCAATACTCTGGTCGATAAGGCCATCAATATAGGTTCTTAGCGTATTGTTGTGATAAGTTATGGTGAGATTAAAATAACCGGGTTTTACCGGCTCATACCATTGCCCGTTGGTGGCACGGGGCTTTGATTTCCAGGTGTCGGAGTTACCTAAAACATTGCTGCTCCTATAAGTTTCTTCATTTATTTTAATATAGGGTAGTGGGTGGGAATTATCCTCTATGCCATAGGTAAGGGGCCCTATTTTAACAATCTCTCCACCGAAAGCATCGTGGTTGATCAATGCCGTAATGGAAACAGAAAATGATTTGGCTGATGGAGCCATAATGGTGGCTGAGGTTTTTTTATCCACCCGCAACACGCCGTCTTTGGTGACAGCATTGCCTTTTATGTTATCATTTGAGAAATCTTCGCTCTTTATTAGTCCTTTGGAAAGATCAATTTTTGTTGTTGGCAATGGAACGTTGCTATGGATTTCTGTTGGAAATCCTTCAGGTCTTTGAGAACTGACAATCCAGTCATAGTATTTGCCATGCATCCATGTTAGCCTCAAGTCATTTTTTTCTGAATTGGGAATCAGATAGGGGCGTACATTGTTTTGAGAAGAATTGAGGGTGACTTGTTCCTGGGATACAGAACCGTTGTTACCAACGTTGTATTTTATGATTTCATATATCTCACCGTTTTTCCCATTTATTGGCACGGAGCAATAAATATTATTGGGTTGATTGTCATCAAGGGTCATTCCGCCACTGTAGCAATGCTCAATTTCAGGTGATTGATGAAAATGTCCGCCAGCATTGGCAAGAAAAATATTTTCCCATTCATCTCCGGTCCATCGGGCGTAATAGTAGTCATGAGAAGTTTTACTCTCATCTATACGAACCGTGGCAATGACAGGCTTCCCTTCACCATCATGTGACACCTGCCAAATCCAGTTTCGGTTTGGAGAATTATCAACGACCATATTGGGATACTTTTGGGTATAATCGGCGGAGGTTGAAATCGTATGCGGACCGTCATCAATATTGGTTATTACATTGTTTTTTACATCCTTCAATTGCATTTGGTCAATATCTATATAGCTGTAATAAACAAAATTGACCGATTGGTTATCGGGATGGGTGGTGGTAAATGTCATGTAAATTTTATCTTTACCATTGGAAGCATACTTTGCGTAAGGTCTGGCTCCGTCTGCGGGGTAACTAACTATTTGGAAGGGACCTTGATTAAAGGCAACATCGTCGTTTTCATCGGGCATGGTCAGACGAGCTATGGTCGGATGCCAGTTGATCCCCCGCCATGTCAGGTAAATGTGATCCGGATCGTCGGAAAGGATAAACGGCGAAGGATATGTGGTGTTATTTTCGGTTAGCAATTTCTTCTCTTCTCCCAGTGTGGTTATGTCGCCCGGCTTTTTTGAAATACGGTAGTAAAAGCAAGACTCATCGGTATGCCTGGAGTAGAAAATCATGATTCGGTCATCGGGCAATGCCAGAAATGTAGGATTGTTATGATCGTCGGGTTGAAACCAGGAACGAACCAGAACCTCGTTGGTGATATCAGTCAGATGGTTGTATTGAGTGGCCTTGATATTTCCATGTACATCAATGTAGCCGATATAGGTATTTTTAATGGTGCCGTTTTCATTTTCGTAGTGGTATGCCCTTGGATCGGCAAACCAGCACCAGGCGCCCTCATCTGAAACCACATGGCCCCGGGATGTATTTTTGTAATCTGTTGCCGGTTGGGCTTTGGATATGTTAATCAGGGGCAGGAAGGCGATCAATAAAACCAGAATTCTCATTTTTTTTCTGTTTAAAATTTACGCTGAAGTTTAATTTATTTAACACTTGAGCCTGCTTTTCTTACGAATGTTCAATCCTGACCCGGACAAGCCAGAACCAAACAAAGTAATATAAAAAAATCAAATTTTCATTTAAAAAGTCCATGTTGGCACAATTTATTTATTATCAGTGAGTTGTAGCGTGTGCTTATTTATATGTAAGTGGCTTTTTATCAGTTGTTTACGAAGGTTTATCAGAGTATTGTGTTGTTACAAAGGAAATTTAAAGTGTTAAATTACAGGAAAATAGTTGACATATGAATTTGCCTTGTATAAATTTCGACCATCCTTTGTCATTAATCTCCTTATGTAAATGATCCCAATTGGGGAAATGATAGTCCCAATAAATTGGTTAACACACTGTTGGGACAAGGGGGTGATATGATAATTTCTTTGAATTTAAAAAATACAGGACCGCACATAATTGAAAAGAAATATGAAATCGTTACAACAAATTCATGATGAGCAGGATAAACTTCCGAAGGTACATGCAGAGGTGGAAGCTGAACTGAAAAAGTTACCCGGCGTGATGGCCGTGGATATCGGATTCAAACGAACCGCTGACAAACGGACAGAAATACTTGCTTTTATTGTTTATGTGAAAGAAAAAAAGAAAGAAAATGAAATTCCTGTTGAAGAAGTCATCCCAAAAGAAATGCATGGTGTACCCACCGATGTTGTGAAAATTAAGGAAGCAGGAATTGACAATGGAGATCTTCCGGATGGGAGAAAATACCGTCCGTTGAAAGGGGGTGTTCAGATAAGCAATGGTGTTCGGGTAGCAAATAATCGGTATTCAGTAGGGACTCTTGGTTGTTTTGGAAAGCTGATTGCCAATGGAGACCTGGTGGCCTTGAGTAACCATCATGTTATGTATGCTAATGGAGGACATGGAATTGTGGCAGAAGAATCAGGATCAAAAATAGGTCAGCCCGAATTCTGGGTAAGCTGCTTATGCTGTGATTGTGATAAAATCGGAACCATTTTGAATGGCATGTATGACGGGACTGTTGATTCCGCCATATGCAGTATTGAGTCTGGTGCTGAGGTAAGCAATGAAATTGAAGGAATTGGCTCAGTGATGGGAGCGGCTCCCACTTTTGATGTAGGGGGTATCACCACATCTGTTCGTGTCGGTGACCCTGTAAAAAAGCGAGGTCGCACAACAGGGCTGACAAACGGAACAGTGGAAAGCATTAATTTCCCTTTAAATGTAGGAGGAACACTATTTACCGGTCAGTTGCATATAGATCCTGTCGATTCGGAGGATAAATTTAATGATTCGGGTGATTCGGGTTCAGTGATACTGAATGCATCAAATCAGGTGGTTGGGCTTCATTTTGCATCCCCTTACAAAGACGAAACAACCGATAAAGACGGTACGAGTGTAGCAAATAAGATTCATGAAGTCACATCCAGGCTGGGAATTACCATCCCGTCTGGTGCAATTGCTGGTGGATCGGATGATGCAATATTGGCAGGAGGTACGGATGCAAGTACCATTCATTCACCTGCGACAAGCACTCCTTCCGGAACAACGGAAGCAATGAATTTCGTTGAAACGCGATTAAATGCTTCGAAACCGGGCCGGTTAATCATAGGACTTTATTATAGCCACCGTCATGAAGTAAGAGATCTCATCAATTCATGCAGACCAGTTAAGGTTGCCTGGAACAGAAACCAGGGGCAGGCTTTTCTGGCATCTATTGCTAAAAGCATCACAACTCCTGATGAGGACTTTAAGACCAGCATAAAAGGGATTTCCCTTGTGACCCTTCTGGAAAAGATGCATGCAGAAATAGCCATGCATGGCAGCATAGGTCTGAAAAAGGATATTGAAAAGTATGGGAGACCATTGATGAATCTTTTATCAAATCAACATAATGCACATAAGATTATTGAGCAGATATCATTATTAAAGTGAGCCCGTTAATATTTCTTTGAGTTTGGCTACAAAGATGCTTTTTAGACCTGGCTCATCTATAGTAAATATAAATCATACAAAATGAACGAGAAGGAAAGAAAGGCGAAATATGATAAATTCCTGACTGTTAAGGAAAAGTTTAAAAACATTCCCGGAGTCATTGATGTTGCCGTGGGCAAAAAACAGGTAAAGGGAAAATTCATTGATGAGTCGGTTTATATCGTCTATGTTGAAGAAAAGAAGCGTAAGGAAGACCTTCCGCCCGGGCATGTCATCCCTGAAGAAATTAATGGCGTAAAGACCGATGTGGTGAAAATTAGAACTGAGAAAAATCTGATTCGCCCCGTTCGTGGTGGCGTAAAGATGGATTGTGAAGGAAAGAGTGGTACAGGAACTCTGGGCTGTTTGGCAACTCATCCGGATCATGGGACTGTACTTCTTACCAATCATCATGTCCTTTACGATCAGTCGTATGACAACACCCCTTCTGCAGTTGAACGGGATGTAAAGGTGGGTCAACCGGGTATTAGCTGTTCCTGGTGTTGCGAGTGCAATGTAATAGGCCATGTAAAGAATAGTCGCAGGAGAAATAATGGAAATGTGGATTGTGGAATCGCCACGATAAAACCGGATGTGGATTTTGTGAATGAGATCCTTGGAGGTCGTCGGATAGAGGGAATTGCTCCTCTCAAGGCTCATCCGGTCTCTGGCGAGATGGTACCGGCTCTGGAAGATGACCCGGTAAAAAAAGTTGGAGCAAGAACCGGTTACACAGAAGGGATTGTCAAGCGGGTAGGCGTACCTGTAAATGTGGAGAACAGTGATGATTCCATTACCCGTTTTACGGATCAGATCGAATTTGAACATAAAGATGGTAGCGATAAGAAGGTTATTGACAAGGGCGATTCAGGATCTGTGTTATTGAATGAGGACAATCAGGTGGTAGGTTTGATTATGGCCGGATTGGTGGATAGTGCCCCCTACGATGGTACAGCCAATAATATATATAATGTCGTGCATGAAGATGTGATGAATATTACCATTAATCAATCTCCTGCTGCCGGGGGGGATACAGCAATGGTGGAGTATGAGGCACAGGCCATTCAAAGCCTCATTGACCTGGATGATGAAAACAGGTACTACCAGAAATATTTTGATCGGTACCAGCAACTATTGGAATCCACATCCAGGGGGAGAGATTTACTAAGATGTTTGAAGCAACATGCACCGGAAATCAAAGAACTTGTCAATCATAATCGTCAGGTTATTGTGGCCTGGCAGCGCCATCAGGGGCCTGCGTATGTAGCCTTGGTTGTTCGAAAGTTGAAGATGGATGACGAGAGCCTGGCAAAACAAATAAATGACATAAAGTTGTATGATTTATTGAAATCAATGCATGAAGTATTAAATAAAACCGGCAGTGAGGCACTGATATTGGATATTAACAAATATGCTGATGATATTTTTGAAAGCCTGGAAAATTGTCATACCAATCAGGAATTCATTCAGGCACTGACAAAAAGCACAATCCCCGAAATTTAATTCAAACGCATTATGGCCGCATCGAATGCAGGAACAATAGAACTGATAGCAATTCAATTTGCAAGTGTATTAACCGCACTCAAAGAAAAGCTGGATTCCGGGAATGCCCGGACCGTATTTGGGGAGATGGGGGTACAATTTCCCCCGGACCTTGATAGTAATTCGGAATTCAATACTGCTCTGGCCGCCCTGATCACTAAAATAAATGAATTGCCTGAGCTAACGGGCGACCTGGTTTCGGCCATTAAGGCTGAAGATTACGGCAAGGTTACCACCAAGAGCCTTAATGTGATTGCCAACCTAAAGAATAGTATTGAAAAGTTTTCAGAAATATCCAGTGCAATTGAGACCTATGCTAACTCCAAACCTGGTGCGGAGAAAACATTATTTATGCAGTTCGCGGCAGAACTACCGGAAAAGCTTCTTTCTTACGCCCTGATATCTGAACTGGAAGAAAAAACACCTGTTGTTGCTCAAACCCTTGAATTCTTCGATATAATAAAATCTACCGATAAAAATGTGGGATCCACAGATCCTCTTAAGCCTCCATATACAGAAAAATTGCTTAACCCTGGCAGAGTTGGATCAGTATTGTCTAAACCCGATGACCTGCTAAAAGAGCTTTATAGCTGGGGCGATCATTCCTTTGATGAAAAGGAACTGTTGGAAAAGATTAACAATGTGCTTATTGCTGGTAATCTCCCTGCAATTCTTGATGATTCTATTGATCCGCCGGTACTGGACATGATCCTGCTTGAGATACTTCCGGAACGAATTCCCGATAAACCGGATGGCCTTATTTTAAAACTTGCCGACAGCTTTAATCAGACCTTTAATGTTGATGGGGAAGGTTGGGATTTGGAACTTAGTTCATCTATTACGGCTCCAACCAATACCCGGGTTTTAATTGAACCAGGTGGAAATTTAACTTTTACCCCTCCAACAGCTTCAGAAATTGAGGGCGAAACCAAATTAACGCTCGGTATTTCTTCACCCACTTCCAACGAGCCATATATTGTTGTTGGGAAGGCCAATTCGAGCCGACTGGAATTTCAAAAAATAACCATTGGACTGGGATCAAATTTCATCTGGGATGATTCATCCAATACCTCAAAAGGTGTTTTCCAGGCAAATATGGGTATTGAGAAACTTAATATTGTACTCAGTACAGAAGGAGCAGATGGTTTCATTGCTAAAGTTTTACCGCTGAATTCGGAAGCGGAATTTGATCTGGATATGGGGTATTCTTCAGATACAGGTCTATACATAAAAGGAAGTGCTGCGATAGAAATTCAACTTCCTCTTCATTTATCGCTTGGTCCGGTTCAAATCCCGGCGTTGTTACTTGCCTTAAAATTGAAAGACGAAGAGTTTCCTCTGGAACTGGGAGCCAACTTCAAGTTTGATTTTGGCCCGTTAAATGTTGTGGTTGAAAATATGGGAATGAGTGCAACCTTCTCTTTTCCAGAACCAAAAGGCAATCTTGGACCGCTTCAGCTGGATCTCGGCTTCAAACCTCCCAAGGGGGTCGGCCTGGCCATCGATGCGGGTGTGGTCAAAGGAGGTGGCTTTCTCTATTTCGATTATGAGAAAGAGGAATATGGCGGGGCCATGGAACTCACCTTCAGTGACTTTCTTTCCCTCAAAGCGATTGGGGTAATCGCACCGAAAATGCCCGATGGTTCCAGTGGGTTTTCTATGCTGATTATCATTACAGCCGAATTCACGATCCAGCTTGGAATGGGATTTGTCTTCCTGGGTGCCGGAGGATTGCTGGGATTGCACCGTTCCGCCAAGCTTACACCCCTGGCAGAAGGAGTCCGGTCCGGGGCTACCGCCAACATCCTCTTCCCGGAAAATGTGGTGGAAAATGCTCCCAAAATCATTAGCGACATCAAAATCTTTTTTCCCATACTCCAGAACTATTTCCTCATTGGTCCTATGGTGAAACTGGGCTGGGGACAACCGCCGCTCATAAGCATTGCTCTGGGTATTATTATTGAAATTAGAACCGATGAAGGCGGAAGTCTGGAACGGATTGCTATTCTCGGAACGTTGAAGTGCATTCTCCCTGAAGAAAAATCTGCTCTGCTTGTTCTTCAGGTTAATTTCATCGGTGCTGTTGATTTTACCAAAAAATCAGGCTTTTTCTTTGCTTCCATTTTCGAATCCCGTGTGCTGTTCATCACCATCGAAGGTGAAATGGGACTACTGGTAGCCTGGGGTGACGATCCCGATTTTCTGGTAAGTGTAGGTGGGTTTCATCCACGGTTCAATCCTCCGCCGCTTCCATTTCCTGTTCCCAAACGAGTATCCCTGAATATCCTGAACGAATCATGGGGAAAGATCCGTGTTCAGGGATATTTTGCAGTTACCACCAATACAGTGCAGTTCGGCACTAAAATGGAATTGTATTTTGGTTTCAGTGAATTCAAGATTGAGGGACATCTGGCATTTGATGCCCTGTTCCAGTTTAATCCTTTTTATTTCATTATCGATATATCAGGTAAAGTATCCCTCAAGGTATTTGGTGTGGATTCATTTTCCATCTCTCTCAAATTCACCCTTGAAGGAACTTCTCCCTGGCGGGCCAAAGGATATGGTAAGATCAAGATCCTGTTCTTCAGCTTCAAGGCGCGTTTTGATGAAACCTGGGGAGAAAGTAAAAATACCAGCTTACCACCCATTGAAATCATCCCGATCCTCAGGGCAGAACTCAATGAATTGCAGAATTGGCAGTCCATTGCACCGAAGTCCAATCAATTACTGGTTACCCTGCGCGATCTTCCGAAACCCGAAGAAGGTACCCCGGCCGGTCTTACTCTTCACCCGGTTGGTACGCTTAGGGTTAGCCAGCGCCGAATTCCGCTGCGGATCAAACTCGATAAGATAGGAAGTCAGAAGCCTGCTGATGCCGGAAAACTTGATTTCGAACCCTCAGGAGCATTTAAACTCCTGAAAACGCATAGAGAAAGTTTTGCACGGGCTCAGTTCCAGGACATGAAGGACAGCAAGAAGTTGAGCAGTCCTTCCTTTGAAAAGGAAGTGGGTGGCCTGGATCTATCCGTCAGCGGAGACCAGATGCGGTTTGGCAATATTACCGTCAGACATGTACGATACGAGCTTCACACCATCGATACTGCCTATAAGCGCTTTACAAAACGGTTCTTTAGTATGTTACAAATCCTGTTCGTGAAGTTTTTGGGGAACAATGCAGCCGGTAAATCTCAATTATCCCATAAGGTTCAGAAAGAATTCAAACCCTTTGATGATAAGATTGAGGTGTTGCCGGGTGCTTATACGGTTGCTCTCACACGGGATAATAAACCTCTGAGTGCTGAGGCTGTGAACTTTACCAGTATGGCCGGTGCAGATCAATACATCAGTGAAATCCTGGCCAATGATCCCAATATGGCAGATGCTATTCACACAATTCCTAATAATGAAGTAAACCATGCAGCATGACTAAAATACTCTCATCTTATTCATTTTTACCCTGGTTGCGCACAGGGATCGCAAACCAGATCGATAAAGCCGATCATGACACCTCGGTAAAGCTGAGGGCTCCCATCACTGTTTCCCTCAACATTAAGGCAGACGATGAGGTTGTTAGCCCTCCGGTTGATAGGGATGTGGGCTTGTACGGGCCGGGTGATATTGTAGGCATTGACAGCAAGGTGATTATAAAAACCGAGCCACTGAATTGGATCACCAATTTTGAACCCAACTATCTGGCGTCGATAGATTTTTACGAGGAGGATTTTCCCTGGAGGTATACACCAGCCGCACCGGACAGCAATGACAGGCTGAGGCCCTGGGTAACCCTGGTCGTATTGAAGGAGAATGAGTTTGAGGAGGGTAAGAATATGGCCGATCGTCCACTTCCCCATATTGATATAAAATCTCCTTCCGCTGAAATTTTCCCGCCGGCTGACCAGCTCTGGGCCTGGGCACATGTTCATGTGAATGCAGATCTGATTGAGGACGATCAGACGGATCCTGATGATTCCTCCAAAACCATACAACGGATTACATCGAAAGGAGCCGGTTCACAAATCCTTGATAAAATAAAAAAGGAATATGAAGAGATTTATGAGAACAATCCTGATGCGGCTTATTCAAGGATTCTATGTCCCCGGAGGCTGGAACCAAACACAGCCTATCATGCCTTCCTGATTCCAACCTATGAGAGCGGGCGGCTTGCAGGCCTGGGATTAAAGGTGGAAGATATATTTAATGCCGAGAGTGCTCTGC
>JAWOCV010000189.1:0-15715 GCA_046483585.1 Marinilabilia sp. | reverse complement strand
GATAAATCAAAGCTATATGCTCGTTTCACGGCCTCGCGCCAGTGTCGTTTCATGCATAAAATGACGCATAAGTTGAAATTACTTTTTGATTTTTTAGCAATGAGAAAAAGTAAGCATAGCCATAGCTACGTGAGTCTTTTTATCATGAATAAAAAACAAAAAGCAACGATGATTGGTGCGATATTTTATGCGTGAAACGACACTAAGGGCGGAAATTTTGGGTTTCGCGGGTGGATAGGTTTAAACGGACTAGTCCCGATATAGGTTTTGTAAAGTTTTTGTGAAAAAACTCACAAAAACCATAATCGGGATTTGTTTCTTTTTGGGGCAATGCCAAAAAGAAAATCAATAAAGAAATTAAGGTTCATCACCAAAATGCGTACTTATTTTATAAAAATAGAAATGTCTAATGATTACTAAAACATACGACAGCTTCAGAGTCGATATTTTATATCTTGCAAACAGCTATAAACATAGGAGCCTTTCAGGCTCCGATTCTCTCAAATATACGGGCATGACCCCCAAAGCGGGTCGTACCCGTTATGTATTTTTGTTTGTTTTTCGTAACAGTTTCCCGATTATGACCTTTTGTAAGTATTAAATATAAATACGCATATTTGTGATGTACCAAAATTATAGAGCTATTGTTGAAGACTTTAAGATAATGCGACCAGGCGAATTTTTAAATTGAAGCAAACATGACCAAAAAACGGATCTTTTTTACCGGCGGATCGGGCAAAGCAGGGAAACACGTGATCCCCTACCTGCTCGACCAGGGACACAGAGTGATGAATGTAGACTTGCAGCCTTTGGACCATCCGGGCGTGGATAATCTGACGGCGGATATTACCGATTCGGGACAAATGTTTAATGCCATGAGTTCATATGCCGGGTTGGATGAGTTGGAACCGGGGACCGGCGTGCCCCAGTTCGATGCGGTGGTCCATTTTGCTGCCGTGCCCAGGATTTTGATCAGGCCCGATAATGAAACATTCCGGGTCAACACCATTGGCACCTATAATGTGATTGAAGCGGCTGTCAAGCTGGGCATTAAGAAGATCATCATAGCTTCATCGGAGACTACCTACGGCATTTGTTTTTCAGACGGGAAAACCAACCCGCATGTGCTGCCACTGGAGGAGGACTATGACGTGGATCCCATGGATAGTTACGGGATATCGAAGGTGGTGAATGAAAAAACGGCACGCGGCTTCCAGCGGCGGTCAGGTTTTGATATTTATGCCCTTCGTATAGGAAATGTGATTGAGCCGCACGAATACGCTGAATTTTTCCCGTATTATTTCAAACATCCTGAAGTGCGCCGCCGGAATGCGTTTTGTTATATTGATGCCCGTGATCTGGGCCAGATTGTGGATTTATGTCTGCAAAAAGATGACCTGGGCTTTCAGATTTTTAATGCCGGCAACGATCACAACGGTGCGGTGATCCCCAGCAAAGAGCTGGCTGAAAGGTTTTTCCCGGGTGTACCCATCACACGTGAACTGGGCGAACATGAAGCATTGTATTCAAATCGCAAGATTCGTGAAGTTCTGGGATTCAAAGAACAACATAACTGGCGGAAATATGTGAAAGGGGAGTGATTGTTTTTTTATAACCTCCAATATAGCAATATATATCCCTTGCCATGACGCTGCCCTTTTTAAGTAGAGGGGGTAGAAACAGGTTCGGCGGCCCAGCCGCCGAACCTGTTTCTACCCCCTCCTTCTCTGTGAGTGATCGTCATTGCGAGGGCGCAGCCCGAAGCAATCTCCAGCTTCGACCTTCGAGCTTCCAGCCTCTAACTTCTAACCTTCCCCCGGCAGGGGTACTAATATCTAAAAATCGCCCTATTGAAAAAGCAATTCACGAGCTAGGGGCTGCTGAATAAGTCAGCAGACCAATTTTTGATTTCTTTTTTGATTTTCTTTTTGGCATTGCCCCAAAAAGAAACAAAAAGATCTAGTCCGTTTAAACCTATCATCCCGCGAAAGCCAAAATTTCCGGCCATTGCGCAAGGCCGTGAGAGTCCCCCATTTTGGCTTTCCTCTATCCGCCGGCCTGTCTGCCGTTTTGTATAAAAGTAACCATCTGTCTTAGTGGTTTTAAATCAAAACACCAGAATGTTTCTTTTTCATAACCCGCCAGGCAGGCCCGGAAAACGGACAGGCCACCCCGCCGTTTGAATAATAACATGTTTAACTTATTTGAAACCTTCACTTAAAACAGAAAAATGCTAAAATTTTATATTGAAACACTGGTTCGGGATAAGAAGTGTAAAGCTATTTCTGATTTTTTACAAAAAAACTTGCACTTCCACAAATAAACAAAGTTATAACACTCTCAAAGTGAGCATAATATTTATTTTTCAGCAATTCACGAGCTATTCCAAATATTCCTTAAACATCCTCCGGTAAAAATCCAGATCCACGCCGCCTTCACGCATCAGACTCTCATCTTTCAGAATGTCCTCTTTTTTACCACAGGCCCTGATTTCGCCTCCGGCCATAACGGCAATGCGGTCGCAGCAGGAAATGAGTGGGAGCAGTGACTGTGATACAATGACCAGCGTGGCGTCAAGTTTCCCGATGATATCCAGAAGTTGAACCACCATAGCCGAATCCAGGCTTGAAAATGGCTCATCGAATGCGATCACTTCCGGAGTGGTTGCCAAAACCGTGGCCAGTGCCACGCGCTTTCTTTCGCCAAGAGAAAGGTGATGGGAATCTGCATTTTCAAATCCTTCAAGATTCATGTCTTTGAGCGCCCGGGTAACCCGTTCAGCGGCTTCCCGGCGCGTGTAGCCAAAATTCAGGGGGCCAAAGGCCACATCCTCTTCCACCGAAGGGTTGAACAACTGGTCGTCAGGATTCTGAAAGACAAGGCCTACCTGTTTTCTGATCACCGGTAGTGATTTTTTCTCAACTTTTGTATCCCCAATTCTTACCGTTCCTTCACCAGATAGAATCCCGTTCAGATGCAGCAAAAGGGTTGATTTTCCGGCCCCTGAAGGCCCAATGATGCCCAACTTCTCACCGGGCTGCACCTCCAGTGAAATGTGCTTAAGTATCGGATGGTCGTGGGTATAAGCAAAATTCAGGTCGTCTATTTTTATTCCGCAGGACATAGTCATTAGTTTAAAAAATGGTCAATCAATGGTTGGTTGATGATGCGAAATACGAGAAGCAGCAAGACAAAAAATCCGGGAATCAGTACATCAAAGGTCCTTAAACTCAACTTATTCATATCCGGGAATTCTCCGGAAAATCCCCTGGAAAGCATGGAGTTATATACGGTCTGTGAACGCTCCATGCTTCTTATGAAGATCTTTGCAGCCTGGTTGCCGTAAACCCGCATCCGGTTTTTCTTAATTTTCCCGGGTGTCCTGCTGTCCCTGGCCCTGTTGGTTTTCAGCAACTCATCATGAAGGATGAATATATATCTGTACATAAGTGCGGATATTATACCGAGCAATCGTGGGATTCCAAGCTTTCTTAAACCGGCCAGCAGGCGATGGAATCGTTCGGTTGAGGCAAGCAGGATCAGCAATACGAGGGAAAAAAAGGCCTTGAGAAAGATGGTCAATCCGCTCCTGATGCCTTCTGTGGAAATTTGTCCGGTTTCAGTCAAACCGGATTCCGGCAGGGAAAACGGATAAGAAACTGCCGCAATGATGATGAAGGGTGACACCGCAAGGCATCGTTTCAGGATATAACCCGGAGGTATTTTACTTATCGCGGCGATCCATAGAATGACTAACCCATAAAAGACGAACGGGAGAAGACTGCCCCGGGGTTCTGACACAATGATCAATATGGCAGAAAAGGCTGTGATCAGCTTGGCCCTGGGGTCTATCCTGTGTACAGGGGAATCCAGATCGCTATGTTTATCTAAAAAGGAATGCTTCAATTTCTCACGTCTTTTTCAGAGATTGTCTCGCCCGCATGCCGTAATAAATTCCGGTGATACCAAATATCAGCGCCAGGCCGAACAAAAGCTTGTAAACAAATGGTATGCCGGAAGGGGCACCGGTTTTATCTTCCTCAGTAAGGGCGTCGGGACTTTCCTCGCTCTTGTCTTTGGGGGATTCTTCCACGTGGTCACCTCCTTTTAAAAATGCTTCATCAACGCTGATACTGACCCTCTTTTTGTGGCCCTGTTCGTCATCAATCTCAAAGATCCAGTCGCCGGCAGCGGAAGGGACAAATGCAAAATAACCCCGGC
This sequence comes from Marinilabilia sp., assembly GCA_046483585.1. Classification (GTDB taxonomy): domain Bacteria; phylum Bacteroidota; class Bacteroidia; order Bacteroidales; family Marinilabiliaceae; genus Marinilabilia. The sequence goes on along the minus strand of JAWOCV010000189.1, from coordinate 11,494 downwards.
TGTCGGTCTGGCCTGTCTGGTAGGGCTGATCTTCACCGGGAGCAAAAATGATCACATCGGCCCCTGCTACCGGAGATGTTTGTGAATAATATGCATTAACCGATACGAGAGGGGCGTGTTTTGTAACCTCGGTATGAGTGGAATGTGCCATGACAGGATTGTTCAGCACAAACACGGACAAGAAAAATATAAGTATGGATTTTGTCATAGTTTAAATGGTAGATCGTTAGTTGTTAGTAGCTCAGTCGCAGAGACAGTAGTAGTTCGAAGCTCAATGCTGAAAGCTCGAAGCTGGAGAGGGAGGTTGCTATCTTTTGCGACATAACCAAAAAACCAACAAAATTAGTTAAACATTATATTTTAAATTACTTATGAGTTTTGTTAGATAAAAGTTTGGTTGTAATTTACAATAGTCCGTTAAACTTTTGTAATGCCCTGTAATTTAGTTTTTTAAAATATCGGGGTTCTCGGGTTAAATTACAATATATCAGTGCCATACGAATCTTCTTAAATCTTATGTCTAATAATCTAACGATCTATTGAGTTTACAATGGCGATTTTTTCTGTAAAGCCCCGGCAAGGGCGACCGTATGGTAATTGACACGCATAAAATCAACAACCAAGCCCGGGCAGGGGTTTCCCTCTAACAGAAACATTTAAGTTTGCAAAGAGGGTCGCCACTGCCGTGGCTCCGCTTTTTGGGGGGACTTTTTTTACCATACGATCGCCCCACTCCGGGGGCTAATTTATCCATCCAGCATTTCCGGCTTAACCCTTCTGAAAAAACCAACCGCTGCCAGGGTGATAAACCCTTCCAGAAAGGCGACCAACAAATATACCCCCATAAGATAGGCGATTCTGCTGCCGTATCCTGAAAGCCGGAACTCTGCAACCATAAGAAGCATGGGGACTATGATGCCCACCATGCCTGCTAAAAAAGCCCGGATGCTTTCATTGACTGTCCTGACCCGCCATACAAGCCAGGCAAAGAAGGCCCCCGCTCCCATATTGATGGCATTTACCCCCAATGTGATCAATCCGCCATGCTGAAAGATCAGGGTTTGGAACAGAAATGCGGCAAAAATTGCCGGAAAAGCCCGCTTTCCCAATATTATCCCTGCCACACCCAACAGGCCCAAATGAACTGATGTGCCGGCTATCGGAAAATGAATCAAAGAGGCCACAAAGAGGGCAGCAGCCGTCATTCCTATGCGGGGCACTTCCTCATGTGGGGTTTTCCGTCCTGTGATCCATACCAGCCCGACTGCAACGACATTGGCAGCGATGCAGATGTTGGTGTCAATGATTCCGTCTGAGATATGCATGAAATACTGGTTAAGCAGCAAATATAAGGTAAAAAATGAAAATTCTTTCGGGTATTAAGGAGCCGAAACAAAACGGCAAAAGTCCTGTGCGTTTATAAATCCTTGAACAACGCCTGTTCCAATCTTGTTTCTCTTGTAAAGGAAAAGGGGAGCCAGGCCAATGCACTGATTGACGGGATATGAATAAGATTTAAGGACTAAAAGGCGGAACGGACTCCGCCTGGAATGTAAAAATGGCATTATTTTCTCAAAAAAATGGCATTCTAAAATCAACTTCATACTTTTAATTTTGGGAAACCAAACTAAAAAGATATTTATATGGCCAACAAAAAGCTTTTGGAGACAGGAGCCTCCACGCACGACTATTACCAATCAATAAACCGGGTCTACCGGAAACTTTATCACAAACTCCTGATGTTGCATTATCCGTTTTTTAAGCAGGAAGGCGAGTCCCTTGAAAAGCGCCAGGTCAACCTTACAGATCATTGCATGTCACGTGTGCCTCCGCTGGAGAATAAACATGTGCTTGAACTGGGATGTGGCAACGGGGCGCAAAGCTTATATATCTACGAAAATTACAATCCCAAAGCATTTACAGGGATTGACATCAACGCTCATAACATTGAACTTGCCAGGTCACTTAACGGGGTCCATCAAAACCTGAACTATTACGTCGACGATGCCCAGGCTATGGCAACCATTCCTGACAATTCGGTGGATGTGCTTTTATCTATTGAGAGTGCCTTTCATTATCCGGATAAGCCCCGGTTCCTGAAAGAATTGCGCCGCGTGCTAAAACCTTCCGGGACCTTTCTGATTGCCGATATCCTTTCCTGTTCTCAGAAAAACCGTTTCATAATGGAGAAATGGAAAAAAAAGATGAATTTTCACCACTGGACCAAAAACCAGTATTTGAATGCCTTTGATGATCACGGGCTGGAACTGAAGCATAAAGAGGATATCACCCGTTTTGTGAAGGACGGATACAAGGGCCATAATGATTGGGTGTCCCGGCATAAATTCAATAACTTTTTCGGATTTCTTTCTTTTAAGCTTTTTGTTTTTATCCAGGTCACGATCAATTTATTATTATTGAAGAGTCGGCGGCAATACTACATTTTCGTGGGAGAGAAAGGTGCTGGTTATTGAAATGCAGGATTTCTCTGCAAGCATATCAATAATTTAAGGCTTAATAAAACCAATAGTCCGTTAAACTTTTGCAACAACCTTTTAATCAATTGTTTATATTACGATGGTTGTTTTTGTCAAAATGCAGATTTTCAGCATTATATGATTCATCTTAAATCTTATATCTAAAAATCTAACGATCTATTGTAAAACGGAAAGAAGGAATTTACCTGCCCTGAAAAAGCGGTTCAGAGACAGTCTGAGCTGTATATTAGGCGAAGGAATTCCGACGGATCTTAAATGAAATAAAGAAAACCACCTTTAATTCTTTTCAACTTTTTTTAGGACAAAATTTGGACTTGTGTGGTAATTGTATGAAAAAATGTGCTACTTGCAATTTGGAAATCAAGCAAATAATGTTTCGACCATTTGAATGATCGAATACAAGGCTTTAAAGTTCCGGATTTCAAAAAATGGCTCTGTTGCCGGGTGGTGGATAATGATTACTTTCGGCGCGTTTTAAAACAATAACAATAAACGGGATTTGTATTAATATTATTTTATGAGACAATTGATCTTAATTTTGGCAGTTTTTATGCTGCTATCTTATCCTGCAAAAGCCGAAGGTTACCAGGTCAATTTGCAGGGACAAAAACAAACCGGTATGGGACATACCGGAACGGGCCTTCTGCTGGGACCGTCATCCATTCATTTCAATCCGGGGGCATTGTCATTTCTGGAAGGGAACTATTTTTTCTCCGGCGGGGTGAGTGGTGTTATGTCTCAAAATACTTTTGTGAAAGCTCAATCCGATTATTCAGCCGAGAGCGATAATCCCATGGGTACGCCCTTTTCTTTTTATGGTGCAGCACGCCTCAGTGAACGGCTGGTGGTCGGAATTGGAGCAAATGCGCCTTATGGAAATTCTCTGGATTGGGGTGATGACTGGGATGGACGATATTTGGTCCAGGACATTTCGCTACAGGCCATTTTTGTTCAGCCTACCGTCTCATATGCCATTACACCCAATGTCAGTATCGGGGGCGGTCCCGTCTTTGGTTTTGGAAGTGTTGATTTGAACAAAGCCCTGCCGCTTCAGTCCGAAGAAGGCGATGGAACGGTAAATTTGGATGGCAATGCAACTGCATACGGATACAATATTGGTTTGTTTTTGGATGTAAGCCAGCAACTGTCGGTTGGCGTCAACTATCGGTCCGAGGTTTTGATGGAAGTAGACGGAGGTGATGCAACTTTTTCTGTACCTGCCAGTATGGAACCTGTTTTTCCGGACGACAATAAATTTTCGGCAGAATTGCCCATGCCATCCAATCTTACTTTTGGCGTTGGCTGGAAAGCCTCTGATAAACTTTTACTGGCCCTGGATCTTCAACAGGTAGGATGGTCCGCTTATCAGGACCTGGATTTCGATTTCGAAGAAAATACAGATGCTCTTCAGGATTCTGAAAATCCCAGGAATTTCGAAAACACCATGATCTATCGACTGGGGGCAGAATACATGGCACTGGAAAACTTAAAGGTGCGCGGAGGCATTTACTATGATGAAACGCCTATCCCGTCGGATTATCTGACCCCTGAAACCCCTGGAGCCAATAAAACCGGTATCTCCACCGGATTCTCATGGGCCATGAATGCCAACCTCACGGTAGATGGCTCATTGCTTTACATCACTGCCGAAGAGCGGGAAGACGGTTATGACCCTTTGAATTTCTATGGTACTTATAATTCATCGGCCTGGATCCCCGGATTGGGGGTAAGTTGGTCATTTTAGCCTGCCCTGCGCATTATTTTTTTAAAGGTAATGCAGGTTTACCCCGACTTTAGAGGAACTTAATTTTTGAAAAAAATTTTAGTGAATCTTAGTCACTATCGGAGACAGGAATGATTTAAGAAACAAACAAAGTTCGATGAAGTCAATTAATCGGGCTAAAAACAGAAAAATCATGATTCAGAAATTCATATATATTATATTTTTCGCAGTCCTGTTCACGGCTTGCGATGACGAAGTGGATGTACCGTCACCTCAAAGTGGCGATACCGACTTTTCCGTATTTGTGTCACTGGGGGATTCCTATACCGCCGGATATACCGACGGAGCCCTCTCGGCCGAAGGGCAGTCCTCTGCTTTTGCTTCATTGATGGCCGGGCAAATGGCTGATTTTTTGGAAAGCAAATATACCATTCCTTATCTCCCCGGGGGCACAAGTGTAAGTTCCAGCCTCGAAGGTAAGATGGCATTGCAAGTAACCGTTTCGGGTCTGTCTCCGGTAACAACAGAAGGCAATCCTGAATTACTAACCGATCCGTCCACATGGATCAATGGGGATGCACCCTATCATAATCTGGGTATTCCGGGTGCGCGTAGTTTTCATCTGATATCACCGGAATATGGAGATCCTTCACAGGGAGAAGGGAATTTCAACCCGTTTTATGCACGGTTTGCCACTGCGCCCGGTACGTCTACCGCTTTATCGGATGCTGTTGGGCAGGATCCTACTTTCTTTAGTTTGTGGATTGGCGGGAACGATGTGCTTGGATATGCTTTGGCCGGTGGAGAAGGTGAAGTTGGCGGAACTGAAAATTCAGACATTACCCCTGAGACTGTTTTCACACAGAGCTATAACAGCATTTTGAGCCAGCTTACCGGGACTGACGCTGACGGGGTGATCGCTACCATACCGGATATTGATATGCTGCCGTTTTTCAATACCATCTTGCCTGATGATCTTGAGTTGACTGCCGATCAGGCCGATGCGCTGAATGAAGGTTATACCGAATACAATGCTGCTGCTGCTCAGTATGGTATAGATGAGATTTCCTTTTCCGATGGGAACAATTACTTTGTAATTGAAGATGCTTCTCATGACTTAAACATGCGTCAGATCGAAGCAGACGAGAAACTGCTGTTAAGTCTTCCCCGCGAGAAAATAACCGCTGAAGGGTGGGGAACTTCGGAACCCATTCCTGAAGAGTATGTACTTGATGAAGATGAGCTGTCGAATATTTCTGGTGCGACCAATGCATTTAACGATGTTATCCGGAACGGTGCATCAGAATTTGATCTGGCGCTGATAGAACTGGATGAATTGCTCTATGAAACTGCTGAAGGTCTTGTTGTTGACGGAAACACCTATTCCAATACCTACATTACCGGCGGTCTCTTCTCCCTGGACGGGATCCATACCAACGGTCGTGGTTCTGCCATTATCGCCAACGAGTTTATTGATGCAATCAATGCTCATTACGGAAGTTTCATCCCCCATGTTCTGGTGAATGATCAGGACGGGCTGGTTCTCCCGTGAATTGTAAAGATGTCCGGAAAATTTCAAAATTAACACCACATTCCATCGGCCCGGCTGCAGAATTGGGATTATGGCAACAGTGCTGCCTGTTTTGTTACCATCTGTACCTGGAACCGTCCCAAACCGCCGCCGTATCCCCAAAATGGAAACCGGGAATATTGGGGGGCATTTTGAATCAATTTAAACGCATATCCACCCTCAATGCATGAAGGCAGTAAATTCCTATGCCTGCTTATTGGCCATTCGATGGCTGTATCTTCCCTGCAAAATGATCAGTTGTAGAGCCCCGGAGATAACACCTTTGGCGGCCCCTCATTGGGAAGAATAAAGACGGTTGAATCTTTCTTATTCACCATGACCATTCCGTCCTGTGAGTGAATGATCAGAAAATCTGTGGATGGGTCATTCAACTCCTTCTGAAGTTGTGCGCGCGTGGGTTTTGAATTTTGAGTAAGCATACCAATACATTTTAAAGATTAAACGTGAATTTTTGTATGCTTACGCGGAAAGAAAAACAGATAGGTAGAAATAGAAACCTGATAAATGCTTTTTACCGCGAAAGCAATTATCATCCAAAAACAGTTAAGGCAGGTCTCCTGGCTTTCCCGGCTTATAATGCCTTCCCGTCGCGTGGCGACAGTGGCCTGATATTATAAGCAACATTCCTTTGTAAAGGAATCGGAATTACAGTTGCGCGTCAGCCCATGATTTTCACATGGTTCCCTGTTAGACCCGTTTTATGGGGTACCTTAACAACGCAGTATTTGAATGAACTTCAAATGCAAAATTAGGGAAATGAATGGAAGGACAATATTTTTGGTAGTAATTTAATGACAATACCCCGGGAATTTTATAAATTTAGGAGAGATGAAACGCTCAAACCATGTTGAACAAAGAACAAGATTGATATATGAGACAGAAACAGGGAATTGTGGAAGTAACTCCGCCGGTGAGTTCTCCGATTGATGATTACCTTGAAAAACTCATAGAAAGAGATATATGTTACAGGGCCGGCAGTTTGCGAAATAGCGGATTTGATCTCGATGAAGATATATACGATGCTGTTTTCAAGGCTATGCAGATAATGGGGCGAAGCGGTTATCCGCTCCGTCAGCATTTCAAAAAAATTTATGTTTGGGACCAAGGTGCCGGAGCGGTTCAGCCCGATTGGAAATTGTCTGAAATGGCTATGGCACTGACTGTGTTGAACGGACCGGTGGATAATCCGTTCGTAAGCAGGACGCAACTGACCTTATTGAGGCGGTATATGGATGTGTAACCCCAAAAGGCAAAGTTATGGATATAAATATATCAGTACCGGAAGGAATACTGGAAGGGCCCGATAAGGCCGTGTTTGAAAAGTATTTGAATGACAGGTTTGAAGGATTGGGGAATTTTCTTCGTCACTATATAAAACGGGATGCTGAAATCGATGTCAAGCTTTCAAAGGTGGGCAGCGCCTTCAGCCTCTCTTATACCCTGAAGGGGAAAAAGCCCGTTTATGTGCACCGGAAAGGGGCGGATCTTTTTGAGGTTGCCGGTTTGTTGATTGAAGACTTCAAATCGCGTATCAGCCAGGAGTTGGGGAAAGCCAGAAAAGATGCCTTGTCCAGGAAAAGAGCTCGTCAACGTGTGCGGCTGGAAGATGCATTGCCCGATCTGGCCCGGCATAAGGAAGAAGAGGACTGGGAGGCCTTTTCCCATTTGTTTCGCACTATGATCCCCGAACTTCGTTATTTTCTGGAACGCCGTTATCATGAAGAGACGAGAGGTCGTGAAAGCGATGAGCACGATCTGAATTTGCAGGAACTGATCGATGATCTCTATCTTGATATCTGGCGGTATTTTGATAAAAGACCTGCCGAAAATCAACAAATTAAGGAGTGGATTTACAACATGGCCGATCAGTTTATCGTCAACCTGCTAAAGCAACATGAGGAGATTTCAGGCGACATAACTGTTGACGAATTGAGTCGGCAGGAGACCGACGCTTTTGACGAAACTTTTACCTGGGATGCAGAAGGAGAGAGGTACCTCGAAGAAGAATTCGTGGATCCCACGGATATTCTGACCAGGTACAGGTTCAATGATTTCTTTCCCGATGAGGTTGTGTACGATCAATACCAAATCGAAGATTACAACGAATTTGTTGAAGAATTCAATGACCGGGTGATTAAGGAATTGGCCCAATTTCCCATTGAGAAGCGCACCACCTTTGATTACTATTTCAACGAAGGTTTCTCTGTGGGTGAGATCAGTCGTATACGCAATTTGCCTGAAAAAGAAGTGAAAAGAACCCTGAAAGAGATCATTGATCATCTGAAGAGTAACCTGAAGGCCTGGCTGGACCAGCATTATACGGCGTTGGAGAGTTGAGGGGTAGGTCATTAGGTCGGTAGGTCATTAGGTCGGTAGGTTAGTAGGTCGGTAGGTTAGTAGGTCGGTAGGTCGATTGGTTGTTAGGTTAGTAGGTCAATTGGTTAATTGGTTCGCTCGGCTCTGCCGCTTGCTTGCAAGAATTGGTTAATTGGGTGTCAGGGTGCTAAAGGTCATTCTGAGCTTGCGAAGAATCTGTTGATGGTTAAAGAGTTTTGTGTTCACAGTTTTGTGTTGGTTTTTTTCACTCCCTAATTAGTGTCAGTCCATAAAGTACCACTTGCTGCGTTACGCCTGCCTGGCGGATTATGAAAGAGAAACATACTGGTGCTTTGATTTAAAACTACTAAGACAGATGGTTTCTTTTATACAAAACGGCAGACAGGCTTGCCCGAAAATTACTCATTTACGTGAGTAAACTGCGTATTTTCGGGCTTCGCAAGCCTTGTAAATGAAACTTTCTGAACACGCACATAAATTTTGACACTGTTTGCTTAATTTATAGACGGGTACTAAATATAACTATCCAAAAATGATTGTTTATCCATAAAAATCATTCATTCACCAAAATAAAAAGGGATGTCCCGCTTTTGTCCCGCCTAAATATTCTGCATTTATTCAAAGATACCCTATTTTAACATAATTTAGCCTGGTAGCTGAACATCGTAATAGATAATTTATGGATAAAGACCGAAAAATTAAAACTTTCTGACTATGAAAAAATTTTTACCCTCTTTTCGAAATCTCTCATGCATTTTCCTCTTCTTCCTTTTTTCAGGCGGATTGGCTTTAAATGCCCAGAATTATGCCGTGGAATTTGACGGCACCAACAACTATGTTCAGATCGACCCATTTGAGTCACTTTATGATGAGACGGATCTTGCAATCACGGTAGAAGCCTGGATTTTTCCCACAGATCTTTCGGATAGGCATACAGTCTTTTCAACCCGCCACGGAAACGCATCAAACTCCTGGCAACTTGAGGTTGGAACAGGAGCCACCCATTCCAACGTTGTAGCTGTAACCGGAGTAAGCACATGGGTGGCCGAAAGTGAAGATAATGCGATAAGCACAAATCAATGGAATCATGTGGCAATGGTCTATCAGCTGGATCATTCTTCCGAAATCTCTAACACCCAAATATATGTCAATGGTGAACAAACAGAACTTCAGCAAGAGACAGATTATGAATTCATCTACAACGGAGACCCGATAACAATAGGCATGGGTACCAATGGCGGATCTTATTTTGAAGGCAAAATTGACGAAGTAAGGGTCTGGTCCGAAGCCCGCACCCAGGAATCCATCCAGGAAACAATGATGAGCGGCCCTACGGGCGATGAAAATACCCTGGAAGCCTATTACAAAATGGATGACGGACCGGGGACCACCGTTTCGGACAATAGTTTAAACAGTAATACAGGACATCTTAAGCCTGAAGGCAATGAACCCTCATGGGTTGCTGATTTCAATTCGACGGTCAACAATCATGCGCTTGAGCTGGACGGAACAGATGATCTCATCAATCTCGGATCTCCCGATAATCTCGATGTTTCCAATACCTTGACGATCGAAGCCTGGGTTTATCCTACCGACCTCTCAGAACGAGATGTGATTTATTCGACCCGAAGCGGGGGATCAACTGGCTGTTGGCAGCTCGAAATAGGTAAAGGCAACAATAATACCAACGTGGTTGCAGTCACCGGCCCCGGAACATGGGTGGCCGTAAGCGAAGACAACGCAGTGGTTCCTGACCAATGGAACCATGTGGTTTTTGTAAGAAACGGTGAATCGAATAAAGGTGCATTCTATGTCAATGGCCGTGAGGTTGCCCTTCAGCAACAAACTGACTTCACTTTTAATGACAACAATGATGACAAAACAGTTGGTAATGATTTTAATGGCACCATCGATGAAGTCAGAATATGGAACATCGCCCGAAGCAAAGAAGAAATACGGCAGAATATGATGCACCCCCTCAATGGCACTGAAGCCGGTATAGTGGCCTATCACCAGTTTGGTGAAGGATCGGGAGCAACTACCTGGGACATATCTTCCAATGCCAATTCCGGTTCTCTTGAAGGCAGTCCTCAATGGGTGAATGATGTTTTTCCGGGTGAAGAAGGAACAGAGGAAGATCCCATCTCCATTGCTTCGGCTTTCGAGCTTTACTGGCTCTCGGTTTCGCCTAAGGTGTGGGACAAAGTTTTTCAACAGACAAAGAACATAGATGCTTCGAATTTTGATGCCTGGAATCTCAACGAAGGTTTTACTCCCATTGGCAATAATGATGCAACAGACCCGGTGGCTTTTTCCGGGATCTATGACGGACAAGGATACGGAATCAGTAATTTTATGATCAACCGTTCCGGAGGTGGTCAAAATCAGGGTCTTTTCGGATACACAGACAACGCTCTCATCAAAAACACAAATATTATCAATGCAGACATCAATGCTTATGAAAATACAGGTGCCCTTATCGGAAATGCCTTGGAAACAGAAGTTTCGGTCTGTTCTTCCAGCGGAAGTGTGAGTGGTACAAATCAAACAGGCGGACTCGTTGGGATAGCCGATCAGAATACTTCTGTCAACAACAGCTATTCAGTGGCATCAGTTAACGGTGGAGACAATACAGGCGGACTTACCGGAAAATCATCATCAGAAATCAACCATACCTATTCGGGAGGAACCGTCAGCGGAGATACGAACACCGGAGGGCTGAACGGAAACGATGACAATTCAACTTTCTCTGAAAGTTTCTGGGACAAAGAAACCTCAGAACAGGAAACTTCGGATGGCGGTACCGGGAAAACCACCTCCGAAATGACCGCTCAAGCCACTTTCATTGATGCCGGATGGGATTTTGAAGGAGAGAGTAGCAACGGAACTGAAAATATATGGAGCATCCATGAAAATATTAACTCAGGATACCCGTATCTTTCCGGACAAACCGTCCCACCCGAAATTAAAACGGACGAAATAGATGTTTCCGTTAGCCCGGCAACCGTCAGTGGAGACATTACTTCATTAGGGACATCAACAATATCGGAGCACGGAATTTGTTGGAACACAAACGGAACACCCACTGTAGATGACAATAAAACCAGTGAAGGTGAAAAAGATGCCCCCGGAACTTTTACTTCAGAAATTGCAGGGTTGTCGGATCTCACCACATACTATGTGAGAGCTTATGCAACAAATGAGAGCGGGACTGTCTATGGGGAAGAAAAAGAACTGGCAGTTGGAACTCATTTCGAAGGGATGGGAACTGAAAACAACCCGTTTAAAATTTATTCTCTGGATGACCTCAAAACAATTGGTGAACACTCCTATTATTATGACAAG
>JAWOCV010000138.1:0-4881 GCA_046483585.1 Marinilabilia sp. | reverse complement strand
ATCTTAGATCTTAGATCTTAAATCTAAAAATCTAACGATCTATTGTTACTTATAGAGCGTTAGATTTATAGATATAAGCCGCCTACCTTTCACTGAGTTGTTTGAATATCCAGCCGCTCTTCCAAAAGTTCTATGGCTTTCCAGAGTACACCGGCTGACCCTCTGAAAGTTCCGGAACCTTCGGGTTCATTATCAACGGTGTACCATTCATAAAAACCATCATTCTCTTCAACGCGGCGTGTCATGGGCAACAACTGCTCATAGGCTTCTTCCACAAAACCATAGACCACAAGCTGCTGAATCATCCGTGCGCCAAACCATGTCCAGTCACCACCGTTCTGATAACCGTAAGGATACATCCCTTCATTCTTGAAAAATCCTTCGGGATAAGGCGGATACAATGTTAAGCCGATGGATCCGGCTCCGGCGGCTTCAACATTTTCAACCATCTGTTCCAGTGAGGCTTTAATTTCATCTTTGTCGAGAAGACCGGCTTCAATAGCTACAGCCGTACCACCGTGGTAAAATATTTCATCTTCATTGAATTCGTCCGGGAAAGGAGAATCTTCAAGATAGCGGTGGGGGTGAAATTTTTGGTTCTCTTCGTCCCAGAGTACTTCACGACTGTTTTTGGCAATCCGCTCATGCACCTCCATCCATTCATCTTTCTTGTCGGGAGCCAGTTCCATAAAATCCTCCAGGGCGATCAAAAACATGGCATTGTCATAAATATCCACGCACAAGTGGGAATCATCGGTGAGATATACGCCCCAGTCATGCTCGGGTTGAACATCTCCCCAATCGGCGGTGGTGGCTCCCCAAAGAAGCCCATACTCTTCTGCATACCGTTCATTCAAAAGAAAATCAAAGGCATCTTCCATCCGTTGTAATACGGTCCGGTCGCCTATCTCCTCTTCAAGAATGGAGCGGTCTCCTGTAGCCTGCACATATTTGTAAACCGTCTGGACAAGAGATGACTCCTGATCGGTTTCAACGGTGTTTTTATGCCCCGCATAACGGGGTTCCAAATCGGAATAGATGTAATCGTAACCGCCGCCTGTGTTTTCACGTGGAATAAAACCATCCACAATGTTGCCGTCATCGCCCTGAAGACGGAAAAACACCAGAAGGTTCTCTTTCAAAGAGTCAGGGGGAAAAACTTCCGCCGAAAGTTCAATAAAAGTATTATAATCCCTTATCCATACTTCACCATAGCTGTCACCTGCATTAAAACCGGTTTGAACAATTTCCATGGCCTTCTCTTTGGTAAAGGAGATGGAGCTTTCTGATTTCATCTTTCCGGCCAGCTCATCATAACCATTTCTCTTTTCGGTACAAGCGGCAGATGAAAACAATATCAAACAGCCTAAAATGATCTTTTGCATAGTTGTAAATTTAATTAGTTGTGTGTGATATAGATTATTTAATGAGTTTGCTTAAATTCGTTAATGGATGTCAGATATCAGAACTGCTTAAAACTGAAAACCAAATGGTTATTGGTCAACAACACCCTTCCTGTCGACAGCTAATGAGCTAATGAGCTAATGAGCTGATGAGCTGGTGAGCTACCAACCTAATGACCTACCTCCTTACTGACCTATTGACCTATTGACCTATCGACAGCTGATAAGCTAATGAGCTGATGAGCTGGTGAGCCGATGAGCTCCCAACCTAATGACCTACCTCCCTACTGACCTAATAACCTATTGACCTATTGACCTAATGACCTAATGACCTAATGACCTAATGACCTAATGACCTACCAACCTACATATCCCCCAACAGCGGGGCCACCCGTTGCCAGAAGCTTTCATCCACCAGTCGTGCACTTCCCGCTATTGCGGCCGACTCCTGAAGATAAGAGGTCAACACCGACACGTTCAGGTTTTCAAGCTCTAATGCGTCCTTAAGCGCCGGCCCGAAAGCATCAAACGCGTTGGAGATATTGCCGCCAATGACCAGCACCTCAACGCCGAACTTTCTGATCCATGGCTTCAGCAGCTCCACCAACCTGACCCCGAAATCTCTGAAAACTTCGCGAGCAGCAGCATCTACAGGGGCTGCTTCTGCAATCTCACGGGCACCGTCAACTTCCTTTCCGGTCAGTTTTTTATATCGATCTACAAGACCCCGGGTGGAAAAGTAGTCATCCGCCGTGCCTTCATCAAACGGTAAATGATAAAGACAACCCATTTCGGGTACTTTAACGCCTCTGACCACCGGGAGGCCATCTTTCAAAAAGGCCGAGCCAAATCCAGTTCCAAGTGTAATGCACAAGGAACGCACAAATCCTTTGGCATTTCCCATCCAGTCTTCCCCTATGGCAAACGCTGTGGCATCATTGATAAAACGTATCGGAAAATCTCCTGGCAAATCGAGGTATTCCCGCAGGGCCCCGGGAACATCCACGCCGTAAAGATTCTCGTATTTTTGATTGGCCCCGGTAAAAAGAGGGATTCCCTTTACATAATCAAACGGACCGGGCATGGCAAATCCAATGCCGGCCACATTCTGTTTCCCGGCTTTTTCAATAGTCGTCTGCAATGTTTTTCCCCAGACATCAATAATCTCGTCTGCAGGGGCATGATTATCAAGACTACTTCCGGCAGAAGTGTCTCCCAGCAGTGTCTGGCCTGCAATATCACAGGCGGCACAACTTACATGGCTGCCACCAATATCCACTCCAATGGCTGTTTGCTTCATAATATTCTTTTTAAAGTTTTTATAAATAAGTCATTACCAAACACATTCATCTCTGAATACTGATGGAATATGTAAACTTATCGGCCCTGTAAATGCCCAGGTTATATTCGATGGGCCGGTGACCGGCATCATATACGAACCTCTCCCGCACGAGAACGGGTTCTCCTTTCGGTATCTTCAACCGCCCGGAGGTGATGGTGGTGGCCAGACGCGCTTTGATCCGCTCTTCCGACAGAGACGGGACCACATGGTAGTCCTGCTCCATTATATCATACAAGGGTCGCGTAAAATCCTCATCTCCCGTAAAACCTGTCCTGGGGTGAAAATAACTTTCAAAAAAGACAAAAGGTCCTTCGTCATCCCCCCGAAGACGACTCAGCTTCAATAAGAGAGCATCCTCCGGAATATTGAAAAAATGCCCGATTTTTTCTCCTGCCTTCTCCCATTGGGTGCACAGATCGTAATTCCGGAAATGCACCCCCTGTTCATTCATCTCCTGAGTAAAACTGTGCCACTGCTGAAGGTGCGTCACCACATCCTGCCCTGCCACTTTGGTACCCACTCCCTTTCGGCGTACAAGCAATCCCTCATATTCCAGCTTATTGGTTGCCTGACGGAGGGTATTGCGCGAAATGCCAAGTCGCCGGGCAAGATCCACTTCACGGGGCAGCAATCCGCCGTCACGGTAGGGCGGCTCCCCGATCATGGTTCGCAACATTTTCTCTACTTGTGCATGTAAGGGAACAGGACTGCTATGATCAACCTTTAAATCCATAAAAACGACTTTGTTCAAACATATGAACAAATGTATGATATTTTAATCATTTAAACACAAAAAAACGGGATAACATTTCTGCTATCCCGTTATAAAAAATCATTTGGCCGCATTCAACAGCCTTGTGCCGGCTCAGTCACCTGTGTCTTTCAGGAACATGTGGAATTGTCCGTCACGCCCCAGTATGGTTTTCTTCGTCATAATATACCTCAGGCGCACATGAGTTCGGGGCTTCCGGTTCATTTCTTTCCCGATCTGATCCCAACACCACCTGGAAAAAAGAAATTAACAACCACCCGGATCATTAAGGCCATTTTTCAGAAGATCTCCTCAGAGAAAATGCGCAACAACATCAGAAGGGAAAACCATCTCCTTCCTCACCATCGTCGGGAGGCAAATCTTCCAGCTTATCGGGCATGGGGGCATCGAATTGTCCGGCGGAACTGTCTCCCCCACTGGTTCCTGCTTTTTCAATCCGCCAGGCATCCAGATTGGTGAAATAATTCACTTTCCCGTTTTTTTCCCATTTTTTCCCGCGAATATTGAAATTCACCTTCACTTCATCCCCGATGTTAAACGGTTCCACAATATCAACCTTGTCCTGGGTGGCCTGAAACTTAACAAAATCGGGCCATTCCGGACGCCTTTCGTTGGGGACTTCAATGACAAATTCGCGCTTCTGAAATTTATCAGAGATTTTAACAGTATCCTCTTTAACAATCAATTGTCCTGTCAATTCAAAACTCATAGTAAAAATCCGGTATATTATTCAACAACAATTTTTTCAATCCGGTCACCCTCTTTGATCTGGTCGATCACATCAAGCCCTTCATAAACTTTTCCAAAGCATGTATGCTGCCCGTCGAGATGACTGGTATGCTCACGACCGAGGCAGACAAAGAACTGTGAACCGCCGGTATCGCGCCCTGCATGGGCCATGCTGAGCACGCCCCTGTCATGGTACTGGTTGCCGCCATCGAGTTCACACTTGATCGTGTAACCCGGCCCCCCGCTTCCAACTTTGGGATCACTCATATCAATGGAGTAAGGGCATCCGCCCTGTATGACAAACCCGGGAATGACACGGTGAAACGCAAGTCCGTCATAAAATTTGTTCCTGGCAAGCTCCAAAAAGTTCTCTACCGTTTTCGGCGCATCATCGTGATAAAATTCAATTTTCATAACCCCTTTCGGAGTGTGAATGGCTGCTTTTTCCATAGTTAATGTAATATTTTCAACAATTTGTTCATGCTCTTAACTTCATTGCAAATGTAGGGATTTTTTTGAAGAGTGTGGAAAGCTTTGGGGGGTGTGAGGGGGGGGGGATTGGTTGCTGGTTGCTGGTTAATTGGTTGATTGGTTAATTGGTTTGTTGCTGGTTGCTGGTTGCTGGTTGCTGGTTT
>JAWOCV010000085.1:0-8632 GCA_046483585.1 Marinilabilia sp. | reverse complement strand
GTGAGCAATTCAGGGCGACTGGCTCAATTGGTTGAAGACACAGGAAAAGAGGAAAACATCAACTGGGAGACCAAACTGGCCGACCAAACCGACAACACAGTAGCCGAAGCCGGTCCAACAGTCATCTCTTCCGACTCTCAAATCCTGGCTCGAAGCAAAGGATGGTTCAACCTCATCGACTACATCCTTCAGCATCACATCCCGGAAAAATGGTTGATCGACATCTGGCATGAATCCAATGTCTGACGATGAAAATGATCAACTTTGTCTCTCATGCGGGTTAAGCGCATCATATAAAATTTCCACCGGATGATAAGCCCTTTCGCCTGTCCCGTCCTTGATCTGATGACGGCAACTGGTTCCGGGGGCAGCGATTAACGTATCAGGATCTTTCTCCCGGACAGCCGGGAACAGAACCAACTCACCCGTTTGCATAGAAACGTCATAATGTTCAGCTTCATAACCAAAAGAACCGGCCATACCACAACAACCTGACGGGATAACTTCAACCTTATAGCGGACAGGTATCTCCAGTATGCTGATGGTTGGCTTCAGTGAGGCCAGGGCTTTTTGATGACAGTGACCATGCAATTTAATCTTCCGGGATACGTCTGTAAACAGGGAAGAGGAGATTCTCCCCGCTGTCTTCTCCCGGGCAAGGAATTCGTCCAACAAAAACACATTTTGTGCAAGTGATCGGGCAGCTTCTTTCAGATCCGGTGGAACCAGGTCAATATATTCATCACGAAAAACAAGAATCGCCGAAGGCTCAATACCTATCAACGGCATTTCATCTGTCACAACATCCTTTAGAAGGGCCACATTACGCCGGGCCATGTCTGCAGCCTTCCTTACCAGGCCTTTTGACAAGCTCGCCCGGCCGCTTTCGTTATGATCAGGCACTACCACCTCATACCCCAGCCTTTCAAGTAACCTCACAGCTTTCTCACCGATCCCGGAATCATTAAAATTGGTGAATTCGTCATTGAAGAGGCAAACTCTGGAATGGGAAGAAGATGAACCGGCCCACTGTTTTTTGTGGCGTCTGAACCACTTATCAAAAGTGCTTTTTTGCAACAGTGGTAAAGAACGTTTTGGCGCAAAACCAAGAATTTTTTTCATGACCGGCGCAACCCAATGATTCGTCACGCTGAAATTATAGAGGCCAGGAAAAACCGATGCCAGCCGGTTCAGTTCGGAGAAGCCGGCAACCATCTTTGCCCGGATCGGAACACCATTGGCATCATAATAGTGCTGAAGAAATTCGGCCTTCAGTTTTGCCACATCCACGCTTGAAGGACATTCGGACTTGCACGCTTTACAGGAGAGACACAGGTCCATCACCTCATAAATCTCATAATGGTTGAAACGGTTTTTGACATAAGGCTGCCGCAAATACTCCCGCAAAACATTTGCTCTGGCCCTTGTGGTATGCTTCTCATCACGGGTAACCATATAACTGGGACACATGGTTCCTCCGGACAGATGGGTTTTACGACAATCACCCGAACCGTTACAAAACTCAGCTGCTCTGATGACCCCCTGCTCACGCGAGAAATCAAAGACCGTTTCAACTTCAGGTGTTTCAACACCGGGGGGATACCTGAGATAGGTATCCATCGGTGGTGCTTCGACAATTTTCCCGGGATTAAATATATGGTTTGGATCCCAGGTTTCTTTAATTTCCCTGAAACGGGCATAATTTTCATCACCGACCATAAAACGGATAAATTCTCCCCGCAATCGGCCATCTCCATGTTCCCCGCTTAATGATCCATTATATTTTTTTACCAACCGGGCTGTGGCATCGGCAATATATCGAAACAGCTTTTGCCCTTCACCGGTTTTTAAATTGATCACGGGCCGCAAATGCAATTCCCCGGAACCGGCATGCCCGTAAAAGGCACAGGTAAGTTTTAAAGGCTCCAGGATCTTTTTAAAGTCGGCAACATAATCAGACAGATCTTCCACAGCCACAGACGTATCTTCAATAACGGCAACAGGCTTGGCATCACCGGGCGTTGTAAAAAGCACACCCAGGGCCGCTTTGCGTAACGACCAAACCCGCGTAATATCCAGTCCTGTAACCAATGGGAAGTGATACCCCAATCCGGCATTCTGCAAGTCAGAAATGAGGTTGTCCGCATCAGCCTGAATTCCGGCCATGGAGTGACGTGTCAGCTCAACTACAAGTAAGGCTTCGGGCTCTCCCTTCAGGAAAAAACGATTTTGATTTTGCGCGGGATTATTTTTGGTGCAGTTTAAAATAAAGTCATCCATCAACTCACAAGCTGAAGGATGATGCTGTAAGGCTATCAGATTCGCCTGCAAAGCTTCTTCCATCGAGTGGAAATGCACACAAAGAAGCCCCTTATGTTCAGGTGGAAGCAGATGGCAACGAAGCCGGATCTCGGTGATAAACATCAACGTCCCTTCGGATCCGGCAATCAGTTTCGCAAAATTGAAAGCAGGCGCCTCCTCTTCAAAAGGTGCCGAACGGGCCATTATATCAAGGGCATAGCCGGTATTACGACGTTTAATAGAAGATTTGGGGAAAGTTGCTTCTATGCTCTTTCGTGCCTGATCATCTGAAAGCATTTCTTTGATCTGACGGTAAACAGCTGTCTCCAGGGCATCACCTCCGGCCGAGCACTTTTCCTGAAAAGAATGGGTGCTTAGCTCCCCGAAAGTCACTTCTGAACCGTCAGAAAGAAACCCTTTTACTTCCAGAATATTGTCACGTGTACTCCCATATAACAAAGAATTGGCCCCGGAGGAATTGTTCCCCACCATTCCACCCGTCATAGCCCGGTTTGAAGTAGAAGTTTCAGGACCGAAAAAAAGTCCGTAACCGGCAAGTGTCATATTGAGCTCATCGCGGATCACGCCTGGCTGAACTCTGACCCATCGTTCATCAGGGTTAATTTCCAGGACACGGGTAAATGTTCGGGACACGTCCACCACAATTCCATTTCCCACTACCTGCCCGGCCAGTGAGGTTCCGGCTGTACGCGGGATCAGCGAAACGCCATTTTTCCCGGCAAAGCCGATAAGCGTCTTAATGTCTTCTTCATCGGCCGGCAAAGCTACGGCGAGGGGTAATTCACGGTAAACCGATGCATCAGTGGCATACAGAATACGCAAAACTTCATCGGTGAAAAGTTTGCCTTTCAAGGCGGAGGATAGTGTCTTCAGATCTGGTTGCATGAGATCAAAATTTGTCTGAAACAGAAAAAGGCAAGCCCGCGGACCTGCCTTGAAATTTTAAACCGGTATTTTGCATGCATTGGACGGGAACAACTCCCCTCACCAGCAATAATCTGACTGCGAGCCATAATCGGGAAGCATCGCAAGTACCGGGCCTATTCTTTTTCCTGATCCAATGCCTCGGTGATCTTCTTTTCCAGTTCTTCGGCAAGTTCGGGATTATCACGGATTACATCCTTAACGGCTTCACGGCCCTGTCCGAGTTTCGTGTCACCATAACTAAACCAGGAACCGCTTTTCTTAATAATACCGTTCTCAACACCAAGATCGATGATCTCACCAATCTTGGAGATTCCCTCACCGTACATGATGTCAAACTCGGCTTTCCTGAACGGAGGTGCCACTTTATTTTTGACTACTTTCACGCGGGTGTGGTTGCCTATGACCTCATCTCCGTTTTTAAGCTGGGTCACCCGCCGGATATCAAGCCGGACGGAAGAGTAAAACTTGAGCGCATTACCACCGGTCGTGGTTTCGGGATTTCCAAACATCACACCGATCTTTTCACGCAACTGGTTGATAAAGATACAGGTGGTATTGGTTTTGCTGATGTTGGAGGTGAGTTTGCGCAATGCCTGGGACATCAAACGGGCCTGCAGTCCCACTTTATTGTCGCCCATCTCTCCTTCTATCTCAGCTTTTGGCGTAAGGGCGGCTACGGAGTCGATCACCACCAGATCTATGGCTGAGGAACGGATCAACTGATCGGCAATTTCAAGGGCCTGTTCACCGTTATCGGGTTGAGAGATGAGGAGGTTTTCAACATCCACACCGAGCTTTCCCGCATAAAACCGGTCAAAGGCATGTTCGGCATCAATGATGGCTGCAATCCCCCCCTTTTTTTGTACTTCGGCCATCGCATGAATGGCAAGGGTGGTTTTACCCGAAGACTCAGGTCCGTATATCTCAACAACCCGGCCATGAGGATATCCCCCAATGCCAAGGGCGCGGTCCAAACCGATCGAACCCGACGGGAAAGAGGGGACATTATCTGCAACAGATTCCCCCATACGCATGATGGCTCCTTTCCCGTAAGTCTTGTCTATTTTATCCATCGTAAGCTGAAGGGCTTTCAGCTTTTCGGCATTCACCTTTTGAGCTTCTTTTTCCTTTTTCTCCTGTTGTTGTTTCTTTTCCTGTTGTTGTTCGGCCATAATTTTACATTATCAGTTGTTCGAAAAAAATTACAAAACTCCTTTAAGACATTAATCCATTAAATTTTTGCAAGCATCTGTTATTCAATCGTCTAACTCTTTGGAAAATTGATTTCTTTAGATGCTGATTATCAACAACATTTGAGTCATCTTAAATCTAAACATCTAACAGTCTATTGTTAAGACATTAACTCTGTTAATTCATTTTGATCCGTAAAGATAAAGATAAATATTGAATAAGCAGAGTCTGAAAAGATTTTTACAACCCCCACATTAACAACAGGTCCGGTGAATTCCAAACCACCAATTCTTCCCGGACCTGAAAGGGTTTTTTCAACAACCAAATTGACAACCCATTGAATTGAAAAGCATCAAACCTCCAGTTCAGAAAATATCTGATCCGCATGTTCTTTGGTTTTTACCTTCCGGAATATTTTCCCGATGTTTCCGTTTTCATCAATAATAAAGGTTGAGCGAATTACGCCCATCCGGGTTTTCCCATACATATTTTTCTCACCGTAAGCCCCGTATTTTTCAAGAATTTCTTTGTCAGGATCGGAAATGAGATCAAATTTCAATCCGTGCTTATCAATGAATTTTCGATGAGAAGCTTCACTGTCGGGACTGACTCCGATGACCACAAATCCCTTTTCCAGAAAGGCATCCAGGTTTTCGTTCAAATTGCAGGCTTCAGCCGTGCAGCCGGGTGTGTTGTCTTTGGGATAGAAATATAACACCACTTTTTTCCCTTTATAGTCCTCCAGCGAGATGGTTTCACCATCCTGGTTTTTCCCGGAAAACAAAGGGGCTTTTTGTCCTTCTTCTAATTTTGTCATGATTGATCTTTTTAATATTGTATAAAAACAAACAGCATTATACAACTTTGGTTTAACATTTGCTGGAACAATTTCCGAAAGAAACAAACTCGGTATAAAATTTATACCCCCCCCAGGCAGGCGTAACGCAGCAATTGGTACTTTATGGACACTCACTAATTATAATGGTCCGTTAAACTTTTTCAAAAACTTGATTTTCGGCTACTTATAAAACGTGTTCTATTTTTGATAAGATGCAGATTATTAATGTTATATGAGTCATCTTAAATCTTACTTGCCTGCCGTTTTTAATATTAGTAACCAGTCATTTAAACGAATACTAATATAGATAATGCATTGAATTCTTCTTAATCAGTTAGGCAGGTATCTAAAAATCTAACGGTCTATTGTAATTAGATTTTATACATAATTATTGAGACCTTGATGGTCATGTAAGTTTCATTAAAGTTTTTTGATAAACCACACAATCCTTTTAGCCCGATTGATTAATTTTGATGCCACGGTTTACCATTAAAGAATAAAACAATCACACCCATGAATATCAATTTTATACGAATTCTGTTTTTCATCTTATTCATCCACGTCGGGTGGGTGATGCAGGCGCAGGAAACGAGCGCTTCATCAGACGAAGCAGTGAAGCTGTTCGAAAACCGGCAATATGCCGAAGCTTTACCGCTTTTTGAACAACTCATCCAGGAGAACGATGAAGACCCCGGCTATAGCTATTATTACGGCGTTTGTCTGGTAGAACAACAACAAGACAACGCGGAAGCCATTCAAAGACTTGAATTTGCCTTATCAAAACGGGAGAACCGGGATGCCCATTTTTATCTGGGGCAGGCCTATCAGCAGGATTACCAGTTTGAAAAAGCCATTGAAGAATTCAATGAATTCCTGGATTATGCCTCCGGAGAAGACCCCAGGCGGGAGACTGCCAAACGGGCCATTCGTGATTGTGAATCGGCCGAAGACCACATCGACAAACATTTTGATGCAACAGTACTGAAAAAAGACACTGTCCCTGAAGATGAGGTGCTCTCAGCATATGCCCTCCCCGGAGATGCTGGTGAGCTTGCCTACAATAAATCATTTTTCAAAACCGGCGTCTCTCCCGAAAATATTATGTATCGTACCGAAAAAAATGACGAAGTCTTTTTTGTACTTGAAGAAAACGATACCACCCTGCACGATATATACAGAATGGAGCGGCTTCTGGATAGCTGGAGTGACAGCAAAAATCTTGGTGAACCGGTCAATTCGGACCATGACGACCGCACGCCATTCCTCATGGCCGATGGCACAACATTCTTTTTTGCCTCGGACCGGCCCGGAGGCATGGGAGGTCTGGACATTTATCAATCCATCTACGATCCCGAAAGCAATTCATTTTCGGAACCCGAAAATCTGGGTCCTCCCTTCAATTCTCCGGCGGACGATTATCTGTTTGCAGCCGACCCCTTCGATGAAAAGGCCTGGTTTGCAACAAACAGGGGTGCAGAACCCGGTAATGTAGTCGTCGCAACAATCCGTTGGGACGACTCTGTGATCAAAAACCTCACCGACAGCATCGAACAGATCCAAAGCATTTCGCAATTACCACTAAAAGAAGATACAACCAATCAGGATGATGCACCAACAACCGGGGAGGAAACACCACTTTCCGGAAAAACATCTTCACCCGGGTCTCCTGCGCAGTTTCAGTTCCAGGTAAACGATACCCTGGTTTACACTCACTATGAAAACTTTCTGAGTGATGCTGCTAAGGCTGAATTTAAAAGAGGTCGAAGCGTGGCCATGAAGAAAGACAGCCTGGAACAACTCATGCGCCATAAAAGGCAGAAGTATTCCCAAAGTTACAACCAGGATGAACTGAATCAGCTCATAGATGAAATTCTGGAACTCGAAGAAAAGGTATACGGACACGACGACCAGGCAAAGCGGCACTACATAAGAGCCCGGCAAATAGAAACAGAAGAGATCTCAAAGTTGATCGAAAAAGGCGAATATCAAAACCTGAAAAAGGAAAAGAAGAAGACCCCGGCTTCATCCGGAGCTCGTTTAAGAAGTGAGGACTTCACTTTTTACAACGATCAGGAGTTCAACGATCGCAGTGAAAAACTTTCAGAAATGTATCAGGATTTTTTCAAACCCCATCAGATTGAAACCCTCCAACGTACCGACAGCATGTACACATGGGCCAAGATCCTGAAACTGGAAGCCTCAAAACTTCTGGAAGAATCGGCAAATAACGGTAATTCCGAAAACGGCGAGTCTTTCATGAAACGAATCAAACGAATCAAAACCATCGATTCGCTGATGGATGCGGACATCCCCGAGGAAGAGGAAGATATTCTGAAAGAGGCCGGCAGCATTGAAAAAGAAGCCCTCCGGATGTATCATAAAGCGCTGGATACCAAATACACCATTTACCGGCCTGTCATGCAGCAAATGACCGAATTGTCAGATGAAAGTTCAATAGACAATGCCGTAAATAAAGCTCAGAGTTACTTTGAAGAAGCCAATGAGGAAGTTGAGAAAATGCACTCATGGAATCCAGGGAAATACGAAAAAATGGGAAGCATAAAAAGACAGGCCATCGAACTTTTGGAATCGGAACTTTTGAATATTCCCGCCTCACAAGCCAATTCATTAACAACAGCCACCTCCCGCCAAACCAATGATGAGTCCGCTGCTGAACCCACGGGATCATCCACCCCCAGAGGCAACACCACTAATGATCTTTTACAGGATAAAGGAAAAACAGAAAAAACAAACGAAAAGCCGGATACGGTTGTTAAAACGGCACTGGGCGTGACAGAAAATGAAGAATTGACAGAAGAAGAGCAAAACAACGAACAACCGGTCTATAAAATCCAGATAGGGGTTTTCAGTAACCAACCAGATGAAGAAGCTTTGTCGTCTCTGCCCGAAATTTCCTCTGAACCTGTTTCAGACCGCAAAATAACAAAATACTTTGCGGGTAAATGGTCATCATACAATGAAGCCACTGATCATCTGGAAGAAGTCAGGAATAATGGTTTTCCCGGTGCCTTTGTAGTGGCTTTTTATGAGGGAGAACAAATCCCCCTGACCGAGGCACGTGAAATGAGCAATGAAGAATAAACAAAACTCATATGCGGAAACACTTGTTCCGTAAAGATTATTTTCATATTTTACCAAAAATTTTTGACTATGGTACCTCATGACAAAAGGAAGGAAAACTCTGATCCCCGGGAAGAGGGATTGGGTGACCATTTGTTGATCCTGCATAATGATGACCTTAATTCGTTTGATGATGTCATTGACGCGCTCATGGCACATTGTCAGCATGACAGTGTGCAGGCCGAACAATGCGCCACCCTTACACATTACGTG